>NZ_CAMPPN010000010.1:0-179251 GCF_946900935.1 Stenotrophomonas sp. Marseille-Q5258 | reverse complement strand
GTGATGGAGCGGTCGGTGTGATTAAGAAGGGGGTTGGTCGGAAGGGTCAGGGATGTGTAGGGGGCGGACGTTCAGGAGGCGGTGGCGCCTCGGGAGGCTGGTGATGCGCTGGTGGCGACATCTTTTCTCCCCGTCGGTGCGGCGCGCCTTCCCGCCAGCCCGGCTGCAGGCGATCACCGACGCGATCACGGCCGGCGAACGGCGCCACGGCGGGCAGGTGATGTTTGCCGTGGAAAGCGACCTGCCGCTGATGGCCCTGTGGCACCGGGTCAGCCCGCGCCAGCGCGCCGAAGCCGCCTTTGCCCAGTTGCGCACGTGGGATACCGAGCACAACAACGGCGTGCTGGTGTACCTGCTGCTGGCCGACCACGCGATCGAACTGGTGGCCGACCGTGGCCTGCGCGGGCGGATCGGCCAGGCCCAGTGGCAGGCGATCTGCGCCCACATGCAGGCACGTCTGCGCCAGGGTGAACTGCAGGACGCGGTGCTGCAGGCGATCAACGAAGTGTCCGATCTGCTGGCCGGGCACTATCCGCCCGGCACCGGGTCAAAGGATGACGGTCTGCCCAACACCCCCCAACTGCTCGGTTGAGGTAGCGCGGCCGTACCCCGAGAATAGCCGCTTACCTGCAAGGCATCGCCCATGATCTATTTCCACGACATCGACCCCATCGCCATCTCGCTTGGGCCGGTCAAAGTGCACTGGTACGGCATCATGTACCTGCTCGGCTTCATGGCGGCCTGGTGGCTGGGGCGTCGCCGCATCGCGGCCGGGCGCCTGCCGGGGGTGAATGCCGACGGCTTCTCCGACCTGCTGTTCTACGCCATGCTCGGCGTGGTGGTGGGCGGGCGCGTGGGCTACATGCTGTTCTATGCGCTGGGCGACTTCCTGCACAACCCGCTGCTGCTGTTCAAGGTGTGGGATGGCGGCATGAGCTTCCACGGCGGCCTGCTGGGCGTGCTGTTCGCGGCGTGGTGGTGGTCGCGCAGGCATCGCCTGCACCTGTTCGACACCATCGATTTCATGGCCCCGCTGGTGCCGCTGGGCCTGGGCTTCGGCCGCATCGGCAACTTCATCGGCGCCGAGCTGTGGGGCAAGTACACCGACGGCACCTGGGGTGTGGTGTTCCCCAGCGGTCTGCCGGCGCCATTGAATGCGCTCGATGCCGCCACGCTCAAGGCGCAGTTCGCCACGGGCGCGCTCAATCAGTACGCCCGCCATCCGTCGCAGTTGTATGAAGCCCTGCTGGAAGGCCTGGTGATGTTCGTGGTGCTGTGGGCGGTGTCGGCCAAGCCGCGCCATCGCTATGTGATCGCGGGCCTGTTCGCGCTGATGTACGGCATCTTCCGCTTCGCGGTCGAGTTCGTGCGCATGCCCGACAACGGCGTGTATCTGGCCTTCGACTGGTTCACCCGCGGCCAGCTGCTGAGCCTGCCGCTGGTGGTGTTCGGCCTGGTGCTGCTGGTGCTGTCGCGCCGCGCGCCGGTGCTGCAGCCGCAACTGCCGGCGTCGCCGGCCGGAGCGAAGGCATGAAGCCGTATCTGGATCTGCTGCAGCACGTGCTGGACCAAGGCGCGGAGAAATCCGACCGTACCGGCACCGGCACGCGCAGCGTGTTCGGCTGGCAGATGCGCTTCAACCTGGGTGAGGGCTTTCCGCTGGTCACCACCAAGAAGCTGCACCTGCGCTCGATCATCCACGAGCTGCTGTGGTTCCTGAAGGGCGATACCAACATCGGCTACCTCAAGGACAACCAGGTCCGCATCTGGGACGAGTGGGCCGATGCCAACGGCGATCTTGGTCCGGTGTACGGCAGACAGTGGCGCAGCTGGGCCACCGCCGACGGCGGTTCGATCGACCAGATGCAGTGGCTGGTCGAGGAGATCAAGCGCAATCCGGATTCGCGGCGCCTGGTGGTAAGTGCCTGGAACGTGGGCGAACTGTCGCAGATGGCATTGATGCCGTGCCACAACCTGTTCCAGTTCTACGTGATCGACGGCAAGCTCAGCTGCCAGCTCTACCAGCGCAGCGGCGACATTTTCCTAGGCGTGCCGTTCAACATCGCCAGCTACGCGCTGCTCACGCACATGGTCGCCCAGGCCACCGGGCTGGGCGTGGGCGATTTCGTGCACACGCTGGGCGATGCGCACCTGTACTCGAATCACATCGAGCAGGCCCGCGAACAGTTGTCGCGTACGCCACGCGCGGTGCCCACGCTGTGGCTGAATCCGCAGGTCACCGACCTGTTCGGCTTCCAGTTCGACGACATCCGCATCGACGGCTACGACCCGCACCCGGCAATCAAGGCGCCGGTCGCGGTCTGAGCGCAGCCGGGGGCGCCGCCTGAGGCTCGCCCCGGGCGCGCGGGCTGGTGTAGGGTGACCGGCCCTGGAGATGGAGATGGACGGTCAAGGATGCAGGTGACACATCGGAGGTGGCGGGCCGTGGCGGCCCTGGTATGCGGCGCGCTGGCACTGCCTGCGCTGGCCGGGCCTGGCGAGGAAGCGCTGTCGCTGGCGCAACGGCTCAATCACGACGTGCTGGCGATCTACACCCGCGCGCTGCTGGACGACATCGAGGCGTCGATCCTGGACAACTTCACCGGGGACGAACCGGAGGGCCTGCCCGAGGCCTGCCGGCACGCGGCAGAGGCCGCGCTGGCGCCGATCGCGGCGACCTACATCGCGCCGTTGCGCCCGGCCATGCAGGAAGCGGGGCACTTGGCGCAGGTTGACCAGGTGGTCGCCTCGGCGTTCTCGCTGGATCAGCTGCGCAGGCTCAACGGGCGCATTGGTCATGTGCCCCCGCTTGAGCTCGGGGCGGCGATGCTCGACACCCCGGCGCTCGCCGACGTCATCAACGACCGCGTCGACCTGCTGCAGGCGCGCCGCGAGGAAGACGCCGACTACATCGCCGGATTCGACGGCCAGCTCGCCGCAATCCGCGCCGAGCGCGCGCGCTGCGCGGCACGGTAGCGTCGAGCCGGCTGCCCTTCGCTTCGCCGCCGGTGGCCTCGCCGCGCGCCAACAGGCACTTCGTATACTGTGCGCCGCCGTGCCGCCCGGATTCGACCTGCCATGAAGCTCTCCCTGATTGCCGCCCTCGACCGCCAGCACGGCATCGGCCACGACAACCAGTTGCCGTGGCAGTTGCCCGACGACCTCAAGCGCTTCAAGGCGTTGACCGTGGGCAAGCCGATCCTGATGGGCCGGCGTACCGCCGAATCGCTGGGCCGCGCGTTGCCGGGCCGCCGCAATCTGGTCCTCACCCGCACCGGCGAGGTGCCGTTCGAGGGCATGCAGGCAGTCGAATCGGTCGAACAGGCGCTGCAGCAGGCCCGCGCCGATGGGGCCGACGAGCTGTGCGTGATCGGAGGCGGGCAGATCTACGCCCTGGTCATGGCGCAGGCCACCGACCTGCACCTGACCTGGGTGGATACCGTCGTCGCCGCCGATACCCACTTCCCGTCCGTTGACCCGGCGCTGTGGGTCGAAGTGGCGCGCGAACACCATCCGGCCGATGCCCGGCACGCGGTGGCGTTCGATTTCGTGGACTACCGCCGTCGCTGAAGCACGGGCCGGTCGCCAGGACCGGCTGTGGCCTCACTCGCTGTCGCTGGTGACGTCCGCGTTCCGGGGATGGGCCTGCGCCTGTACCTGCGGCGTCGGGCGACCCGTGCCGCGGTGGCGGTCACGTTGGCCAGGGCCGCCCTGGCGGGCAGGTCGGCCTTCGGAGGTGCCTTCGCTGGCCGGCCGGCGTGCCGGCGGTCGCGGCGCGGAGACCGGCTTGGGGACATCGCGGCCGGGTACCTGCACCACGCGCAGTTCGTCGGTGTCCAGCTGCAGCGCGGTGAGCTTGCCGCCCCACACCGCACCGGTGTCGATGGCGTGCACGCCCTGAGTGATGGTCAGGCCCAGCGCAGACCAGTGGCCGCACACGATCTTGAGGTCGCGCTCCACCCGGCCCGGCACCTCGAACCAGGGGTAGAGCCCCTGTTCCTGGGTGCCCGGCGTGCCCTTGTCCTCGATGCCGATGCGGCCGCGCGGCGTGCAGTAGCGCATGCGCGTGAACAGGTTGATGATCGCGCGCGAGCGGTCGTAGCCGGACAGGCCCGGCGACCACGCCGGCTTGTCGCCATACATGTTGCGGAACAGCTTGCGGTAACCGCTGCCGTGCAGCTGCATCTCCACTTCGCGGGCATGCTTCTCGGCCAGCTGGGTGGTCCACTTCGGCGCCAGCCCGGCATGGATCATCATCCAGCCCAGGTCGCGGTCGACGTGGGCCAGCTTCTGCAGCCGCAGCCAGTCCAGGAGGACGTCGCGGTCCTCGGCCTGCACGATGCGCAGCAGATCCGGGTTGACCTTGCGCTGCTCTTCTTCGGTCCGCGCGCCCACGGCCAGCAGCGACAGATCGTGGTTGCCGAGCACCACCACACTGCTGTCGCGCAGCGAATGCACCAGTCGCAGCGTTTCCAGCGACTGACCGCCGCGGTTGACCAGGTCGCCACAGAACCACAGCGTATCCACCGCCGGATCGAAGCGGATCTTCTCCAGCAGCCGCTGGGTGACGTCGTAGCAGCCCTGCAGGTCGCCGATGGCCCAGACACTCATGCGTGCGCCTCCATCAGTGCAATGTGCGCGGAACGGTCAATACGAACGGCGCGATCGGTGCGGCGAACTCGGTGCCGTCGTCGGCCACCATGTCGTAGTGCCCCTGCATCGTGCCGTGTTCCGTTTCCAGCATGACACCGGAGGTGTAACGGAAGTCTTCACCCGGCCGCAGGCGCGGCTGCTCGCCGATCACGCCATCGCCATCCACATGCTCGATACGGCCGTTGGCATCGGTGATGCGCCAGTGCCGCGCCACCAGCCGCGCCGCGATCCGGCCCTCGTTGTGGATGCGGATCGTGTAGGCGAACGCATAGCGTCCGTCCTCCGGCGTGGACTGGTCGTCGAGAAAGCGCGGAGCGACCTCGACCGAGATCGCATAGTTTGCAGCGTCGTTCATGCAGGCAGTTTAGAGGGTGTTGTGCAGGTTGAGGTGAGCGCAGCGCAGGCTGGCGCGTGGCGTCGCGTTCAACCCTGGGGTACGTCGTCGCCGTCCAGGTGCGGAACGTTGGCCAGCGCGATGAACTGCGCCACCTCGAGCTGTTCGGCGCGGGCATCGCTGCGCACGCCGGCGGCCTCGAACTGTGCGGCGCTGACCACGTTGTTGAGTGCGTTGCGCAGGGTCTTGCGGCGCTGCCCGAAGGCGGCCCGGACCACATCGGCGAAGCGCTTGCGGTCGAGGATGCCGACCGTGGCCGGATCGCGCGGCACCAGCCGCACCACGGCCGAATCCACCTTCGGCGGCGGCCGGAACGCACCCGGCGGCACCACGAACAGCGAGGTCACCCTGCACCAGGCCTGCAGCATCACGCTCAGCCGGCCATAGACCTTGCTGCCGGGTTCGGCCGCCATGCGGTCCACCACTTCCTTCTGCAGCATGAAGTGCATGTCGCGGATCACCGCAGCGTGTTCCATTGCATGGAACAGGATGGGCGAGGAAATGTTGTAGGGCAGGTTGCCGACCAGGCGGATCTGCCCGCCGTCGGCCAGCTCGGTGAAGTCCACCTGCAACACGTCGCGGTGCACGATGGTCAGCTCGCCCAACGGCGCGGCGGCGGCGGTCAGCGGTGCGATCAGGTCGCGGTCGAACTCGATCACGGTCAGGCGCGGATGGCGGCGCAGCAGCGGCAGGGTGATCGCGCCCTGACCCGGGCCGATCTCGACCAGCCGGTCGTCGTCCTTGGGGTTCACGGCCAGCACGATCTTGTCGATGTAGCTGCGATCGGCCAGGAAGTGCTGGCCGAGCTGCTTCTTGGCCGGCGCGGTGAACCCGGCGGCGGAGGGGGAATACGGGGAAGTCATGGCACCAGTTTACGTTGGCGCGCCAGCCGGGCACACAGGGACGTGGCGGCAAGCAGGCTGGAGGGATCGGCGATGCCCCGGCCGGCCAGCTCCAGCGCGGTGCCGTGATCGACCGCCACGCGCGGGTAGGGCAGGCCCAGGGTGATGTTGACGGCCTGTTCGAAGCCGCTGTACTTGAGCACCGGCAGGCCCTGATCGTGGTACATGGCCAGCACGGTGTCGAAGCCGGTCAGTCTGGCCGGCAGGAAGGCGGTGTCGGCCGGCAGCGGGCCGACCAGGTCCATGCCCTGCGCCCGCAGCCGGTCGAGCAGCGGGATGATCAGGTCCAGCTCCTCGCGGCCCAGGTGCCCGTCCTCGCCGGCATGCGGATTCAGCCCGAGCACGGCGATGCGTGGCGTGGCAATGCCGAACTCGCGGCGCAGCGCGGCGTGCACGGTGTGCAGGGTGGCCGTCAGGCCCTCGGCGGTGATCGCATCGGCGACCGCGCGCAGGGGCAGGTGCGTGGTGGCCAGGGCCACGCGCACGATGTCGTTGGCGAGCATCATCACCACCTCCACCCCGGCCTGGCCGGCCAGCAGCTCGGTGGTGCCGCTGTAGGCGATGCCGCCCTGGTTGATCACGGCCTTGTGCACCGGGCCGGTGACCACGCCGTCCAGACGACCGTCCAGGCAGGCCTGGCCGGCCTGGAGGAGGGCGCCGATCACGGCGCCGGCATTGGCCGGATCCGGTTCGCCGAAGCGCGACGGGGTGGTGTTGCGCACCTCGCACAACGGCAGATCGCCCGGCTGGCGGGCGATGGCGTCTTCAGGCAGAAGCTGCAGGGGCAGCGCGAGTGCCGCCGCCGCCGCCCGCAGGGTGTCCGGGTCGGCGAAGGCGAGCAGCCGGCAATCGGTGCGCGGCTGCTGGATGAGGCGGAGGCAGAGTTCCGGACCGATCCCGGCCGGCTCGCCCGGTACCAGCGCGAGCTGCGGGATCATCGATCAGGACTGCGGAGGCGTGGCGGTGTTTTCCGCCCGGTCGCCGCTGCGGAAGCTGACATAGGCTTCGCCGCGCAGTTCCTGCAGGAAGCGGTTGTACTCTTCCTCCAGCTTGCGGCGGCCGATCGTTTCACGGATCTGCGCACGCTGGTTGTCGTTGGTGGCATCGGTCTGGCGGGTCGCCACGCGCTGCACGATGTGCCAGCCAGCGTCGGTGCGGAAGGCCTGGCTCACGCCGCCGTCGGCGACGCTTTCGACCTGGCGGCCGAAGTCCGGACCGAACGCATCGGCCGGGAACCAGCCCAGATCGCCGCCCTGGCCCTTGCTGTTGTTGTCTTCGGAGGCTTCCTTGGCCACGGCCTGGAAGTCCGCGCCGCCAGCGATGCGGGCACGCAGCGTTTCGATCTTGGCCTTGGCTGCGGCGTTGTCCTGCTGGTCGTTCACGCGCACCAGGATGTGGCGGGCGTGGTACTCGGTGACGGTGTTGCCGGTGCCGGCCGCCGCATTGGCATCACGCACTTCCACCAGCTTCAGCAGCTGGAAGCCGCTCGGGCCGCGCAGCGGACCGATCACGTCGCCAGCCTTCATCTGGCTCATCATCTGCGCGAACGCATTGGGGATTTCATCCAGCGTACGCCAGCCCAGGTCGCCGCCTTCCAGCGCGTTGGGGCTGTCGGAATAGCGCACGGCGGCCGCGTTGAAGTCCAGCTCGCCCTTGTCCAGCAGTGCCTTCACACCGTCGGCCTTCTTCTGGCCGGTGGCGATCTGGTCGGCATTGGCCCCCTCGGGCAGGCCGATCAGGATGTGGGCGAGGTGATACTGGGTCCCCACCGTTGCCTGCTGCTTCAGCGCGGCATCCACTTCGCCCTCGCTGACGCTGATGCGGCTCTGGGCGAAGCTCTGGCGCAGACGCTGCACGGTGATTTCATCGCGCACCGAGGCACGGAAGTCGTTGAAATCGATCCCGTCCTTGGCCAGGCGCTGGCGAAGGGCGTCCAGGCTGGAGCCGTTCTGCTGGGCAATCGCGTTCAGGGCCTGGTTCAGTTCCTGATCGCTGATCTTGATGCCGCTGCTTTCGGCGCGGGCGACCTGCAGCTTGACCAGGACCAGTCGCTCGAGCACCTGGCGGCTGAGCACGTCATCCGGAGGCAGCTGGCCCTCGCGGCCGGCGTACTGGGCCTTGATGTTCTGGATCGCACGGTCCAGTTCGCTCTGCAGCACGACGTCTTCGTCGACCACGGCAGCGATTCGATCCAGCGGCTGGCTCTGCTGGGCCAGGACCTGCAACGGCACCGATGCGGTGGACACCGCCAGCAGGGAAGCGAGAAGAACGGGAAGGGTCTTGGTCATGGGATCTGGTTCGGATCGTAGTCGTCCCGCGACGCGCCGGTGTTGCTGGGCGGCACGAGATACAGGTCGTCGCGGTAATAACCGAGAATAGCACGGCGCAAGGTGCGGTCCGTGTTCTGGCCGATGGAGCTCAGGCCCTTGAGGACGAACTCGATCTGGAAGGAGTTGTTCAGGTCGCCCTCGCGGTTGCGCACATAGCGTCGGGCCACCGCACGCACGGCCAGGCAGCAGCTGTCCCACTGCACGCCGCCGATGATTTCCAGCGGGGCACTGTCCTTGATGGAGTAGTAGTAGCGGCCGACCAGGCTCCAGCGCTCGTTGATGGGATACAGGAAGGACAGGTCGGCCTGCTCCAGCAGCGTCCGGTCGAAGCGGGTCGTGGTGTTCGACGCCTGCGGATTCAGGCGGCTTCTGTAGCTCAGGTTGATGATGCCGTCGTTGGACATCAGGTAGCGCGCACGCACGCTGGCCAGGTCTTCGCGCTTGTACTTGGGATCCCACTGGTAGGTGGCGCCCAAGGTCCAGCGGTCGTTGATGGCGTAGTTGCCGTCGGCCACCCAGGCCGATTTGCCCTTCTCGACCGGGGTCTCGCTGCTGTTGAGGGTCACCCGCGAATCATCGAAATACAGGATCTGGCCGATGCTGCCGGAGAAGCGTTCCTTGCCGGTCTCCTGATCGATGAAGCGGGTGCTCAATGCCATCGTCAGCTGGTTGGCATCGTTCTGGCGGTCGGCGCCGGAGTAGCGCGAATCGCGGAACAGCTGGCCCCAGCTGAAGGTGAAATCGCGGGTATCGAAGACCGGCAGGTCGCTCTGGTCGCGGTAGGGCGTACGCAGGTAGAACAGGCGCGGTTCCAGCGTGTGCAGGAAGCGGGTGCCGCCGATGGTGGTCTCGCGGTCGAAGAACAGGCCGGCGTCGATCGTGCCGATCGGCAGGCTGCGGCTGGGCGAGGTGTTGCCGCGCAGCTGCTCGGGGGTGGCAACCGCCAACTGTTCCGGGGTCAGCTGGCTGCGGCGGATGTCGTCGGCCAGCCCGCGTTCCAGGTCGTAGGCGGTGTACCGGTAGGCCAGGGTCGGGGTGACGTACCAGGCCGCGCCGCTGAACGGCATGGAGACGTACGGCTTGAGGTCGATGCGCGAACCGCCGTCCATGCGGGTGGTCACGCCATTGCGGACGTACTCGCCGCTGTCGTCGCGGATCTTCTGGTGGACATCGTCATGGGTGAAGCGCACGGCTTCGGCGTAGACGCCGGTCTCCAGCCACGGCAGCAGCGGCTTGTCCCAGTTGAGGTACAGGCGCGGCTGGCGCGAATACGGCAGGGCCGCTTCGGTCAACGTGTAGTCCGTGAGCTGCCAGTAGTCGGCCATCAGCCCGGCCGACCAGGTTTCGCCGGTACCGTAGATGCCCGCCTGGCTCTGCAGATTGGACGTGGTCACGCCCAGCAGCCGGTTGGAGAAGTCCTCCACGTAGCGCTCGTCGCTGACCCAGGCCAGGCTTGCCCGCGCCTGCCACTGCGCGTTGACGTTGTGATAACCGGTGTATTCGACGCGGCCACGGTCTTTGTCGCGCAGCTTGTCGTTGGGCAGGTAGGCGGTCAGCAGTTCGCCGCGGCCGCCGTCGTACAGATAGCGGAACTCGTTGTCGAGCATGAAACCGCGCTTGCTCATGTAGCGCGGCATCAGGGTGTCGTCGTAGTTCGGGGCCAGGTTCAGGTAGATCGGCTGGGTGTAATCGAAGCCGTTGCGGCCGGACAGGCCCAGCTGGGGGTACAGCAGGCCGGTCTGGCGCCGGTCGTCGATCGGGAACTTGAAGTAGGGCGCCCACAGCACCGGCACCTTGCCGATGCGCAGCACGGCGTTGCGCGCCGTGCCGAAGCCTTCGTCGTTGTCCACTTCGATCTGCGGTGCCGACAGCTTCCACACCGGCTGCGACGGATCGCAGGTGGTGTAGGTGGAGCGGTGCATCTGCCCCACGGCGCCCTGCAGGTCGATCGATTCGGCGCCACCATTGCCACGGCGGGACACCAGCTGGTATTGGATGTCGGAAATCTTGTGGGTGTCCGCTTCCTGGTTGCCTTCGGCCCGCTTGGCGACCATGCGGATCGAGGAGTCCTGGTAGCGGACGTTGCCCTCGGCGATGTAATTGCCGCTTTCGGTGTCGAAGCTCAGGTGGTCGGTGCCCAGGAACTGGTCGCCACGCTTGAGCGCGACGTTGCCCTGGTATTGCGGCACCGTCGAGGTGCCGGTCAGCTGGTCGCCCTCGATGTCGGTGGGCTGCTGGTCGCGCGTGGCGGCTGCGGCCTTGTCGGCTTGGGGAGCATCGTTGAAGACGGGCAGCACGTCAGTGGCCGGACACAGGCCCCAGCTCACCGGCTTTTCGTCGGCCAGGGCCGGCAGGCAGATGGCGATGCTGAGGGGGAGGGGCAGCAGGCGGAGGGCTCGGCGCACGCGGTATCGGATTCGGGCGAAAACGGACCGTAGCTTGCCCCATCCCTTGCATAGGGGCAATGAAGGCGATTGGCGACAAGGGGTCCGGGTTCAGCGCCGGCCCGGATTGCGCCGGCTCAGCGCAGCGCGCCGACGTGGGCCACGCTGCATTCGGCCAGCGCCTGGAGGTCGTATCCGCCCTCCAGCATCGACACCACCCGGCCGCCACCGTGGCGGCGCGCCAGGGTACGCAGCTCGGTGGTGATCCAGGCGAAATCGTCGGTTTCCAGCATCAGGTCGGCCTGGGGGTCGCGCATGTGCGCATCGAAGCCGGCCGAGATCAGCAGCAGCTGCGGGCGGAAATCGTCGATCGCCGGCAGCATCTCGTCGGCCCAGGTATTGCGGAAGCGGAAGCCACCGCTGCCTGGCGGCAGCAGGATGTTGAGCAGGTTGCCGGCCCCGCGGTCGCGGCGCAGCCCGGAGTTCGGGAACAGCCCGGCCTGGTGGGTGCTGTAGTAGGCCACCCCCGGGTCGGCGATGAAGATGTCCTGGGTGCCGTTGCCGTGGTGGACGTCGAAATCGATGATCGCGATGCGTTCCAGCCCATACCGGTCGCGCGCATACGCAGCGGCGATGGCGATGTTGTTGAACAGGCAGAAGCCCATCGCGGTGGTCGCGGTGGCGTGGTGGCCCGGCGGACGGACCGCGCAGAAGGCCACCGGGTCCGCGCCCAGCATCACCGCATCGACCGCGGCCACGCCGGCCCCGGCCGCGTGCAGGGCCGCACTGGCCGAGCCTGGCGAGGTCATGGTGTCCATGTCGAGCAGGCGCAGCGGCTCGGTCTGCGGCTGCAGGACCAGGTCGATCAGCGCGCTGTCGTGGACCCGGGCCAGCTCACCCAGCTTCGCCGGCGGGGCCTGGCGCCAGTCGAGCTGGTCGGGGAATGCCGCTTCCAGGGCGTCCAGGACCGTTTGCAGGCGTTGGGGGCTTTCGGGGTGGCCACGGCCGGGATCGTGTTGCAGACAGGCGGGATGGGTGAAAACCAGCATGCGGGCAGGGGTTCCGGTAGGGGCTCAGGCGTGCCGGCGCTCGTGGCGCCACAGCACATCGCCTTGGCCATCGGCGCGCGCCAGCACGCGCGCGAGCACGAACAGCAGGTCCGACAGGCGGTTGAGATAGCCGATCGCTTCGACGCGCACCGGTTCCAGGGCGGCCAGGGTGACCGTCTCGCGCTCGGCACGGCGCACGATGGTGCGGGCCAGGTGGCAGCGTGCGGCGGCCTCGCCACCGGCGGGCAGAATGAACTCCTTCAGGGCCGGCAGGTCGGCATTGAAGTGGTCCAGCCGGGCCTCCAGCGCCTCGATGTCGGTGGCATGGATGGCGGCATGGCCGGGGATGCACAGCTCGCCGCCGAGGTCGAACAGCTGGTGCTGGATCGTGGTCAGCAACGCGCGTACGTCGTCCGGCAGCGCAACCGCCAGCAGCACGCCCAGCGCCGAGTTGGCCTCGTCCACGGTGCCGTAGGCCTGGACCCGGGCGGCATCCTTGCGCACGCGGCTGCCATCGCCCAGGCCGGTGCTGCCATCGTCACCGGTGCGCGTATAGATGCGGGAAAGGCGATTGCCCACGGTGGCTCCGGCGCTCAGTGCAGGATGTCGCGGCGCGCCTGCAGCAGCTTGGCCACCTGTTCGGTGGCCAGCTGCAGCGCCGCAGCCAGGCCGACGTAGATCGCGGCGGTGCGCAGGTAGGGCAGGTACCAGTCGCCGTAGTTGCTGGCCCAACCGGCCAGGGTCGGCTGGGACACGTTGGCGCTGGTCCAGTAGAAACCGCCTTGGGCAAACAGGTGGCAGACCGCCACTGCGGCCACCAGCAGCAGTGCGCCCTTGCCCAGTGCCGCCCAGCTCGCGCCCCGATAGCGCTGGCGCAGCAGCATGCCGCCGGCCCACAGTGCGAAGTAGGCCGGCAGCAGCATCCAGGTGCCCGGCGAGACGCAGTAGTGCTGCAGGTAGGCCATGCCGGCGCTGCGGATCACCAGTACGTCTACCAGCAGGGCCAGCGCCATCAGCAGCGGGAACGCCCAGCGCGTCCAGGCGCGCAGGTAGAACCCGCCGAGGAAGAACACCGCCCATGAGGCATCCGGGGTCGCGGCGAAATGATTGACCCGTGTGGCCGCCATCAGCAGCACGAGCACGGACAGGACGAAGGCGCGTTGAGCGGTGGAGGTCATGGCGGCGACGGGAGGGGATTCAGCATCCATTCTAGCCCCCGCCCGGCCCGGCCGGGCGCACCGGACACGATGGCCGCTACGGCGGGGCGGCGCGGACCGCAGTGGCCGCTTATCATGGCGGCATGAGTGAACGACATGATGTGGTGATCGTAGGCGGTGGGCTGGTCGGTGCCAGTCTGGCCATCGCGCTGGACCGCGCCGGACGCGACGTCGGCCTGGTGGAAGCTACGCCTGCGGGGACGCTGCCGGCCGTGTTCGACCAGCGCAACCTGAGTTTTGCCGCCGCCACGGTCAACGCGTTGACCGCATTGGGCGTGATGCAGCGGCTGGCCACCGGCACCGGCGCGATCACCCGCATCCACGTCAGCCGCGCGGGCGATTTCGGCCGCGTACAGATGGAGGCGGCGCAGTACCAGCGCCCGTGGTTCGGTCAGGTGGTGGTGGCGCGTGATTTCGGCCAGGCGCTGGAAATCCGCCTGGACGAACTGACCCGCCTGACCCGCTACCGGCCGGCCCGCTTCATCCGCCTTGGCGAAACGGTCGACGGCCACCGCCAGGTCTTCATCGCCGATGACGGCGGCGAGCGCTGCCTGCTGGCGCGGCTGGTGGTCGGCGCCGATGGCACCCGCAGCGGCGTCCGCGACGCGCTGGGCATCGGCGTGGACGATCATGATTTCGAGCAGACCCTGTTCGTCGCACGGGTACGCGCGGCGCGCGCGCCGGACGGCACGGCCTACGAGCGTTTCACCGACACCGGCCCCACGGCGCTGCTGCCGCGCGGCGACCGCCACTACGGTGCGGTGCACGGGGTGGCCCGCGCGCAGGCCGAGGCGGTACTGGCGCTGGACGATGCCGCCTGGCTGCAGCGCCTGCAGGACGCGATCGGCTGGCGGGCCGGACGGCTGCTGGAGAGCGGCCCGCGCAGCGCCTACCCGCTGATCCAGGTACTGGCGCAGTCGCTGGTGGGTGAGCGGGCGGTGCTGCTGGGCAATGCCGCGCAGACCATCCACCCGCTCGGCGCGCAGGGCTTCAATCTGGGCCTGCGCGATGCGCTGACCCTGGCCGAACTGGTGGGCGCTGCCGGTGATCCGGGCAGCGATGCCCTCTTGGCCGCGCACGTGGCCCGCCGCGCGGAAGACCGCGCGCAGACCATCGCCTTCTCCGGTGGGCTGGCCCGGCTGACCAGCAACCCGGCGCCGTTGATGCGGCCGTTGCGCAGCCTCGGCCTGCTGGCCGCGCAGGCCACGCCGATGCAGTCGATGCTGGTCGGCGGCGCGATGGGGTTCCGCGGCGAGGTGCCGGCGCTGTGCCGGGAGGGCGCCGCATGAGCCGGCGCGCGCGCGATGTGATCGTGGTGGGCGGCGGCGTGGTCGGGGCGACCTGCGCGCTGGCGCTGGCCGATGCCGGGCTGGAGGTGACCCTGGTCGAAGGACGCGAGCCGGCACAGTGGCAGCCGCAGCAGGCGGACCTGCGCGTGTACGCGTTTGCGCCCGACAACGCGCAGCTGCTCCAGTCGCTGGGCGTGTGGCCAGCGGTCAGCCGTGCGCGGGCGTGTGCCTATCGGCGCATGCGGGTCTGGGACGCGGCCGGTGGCGACGAGTTGCGGTTCGATGCCGATCGCCTCGGCCGGCCGCAACTGGGCTGGATCGTCGAGAACGATCTGCTGGTCGACCGCCTGTGGGCGGCGCTGCCGGCGGCTGGCGTGGAGGTGTGCTGTCCCGCGCGCGTGGAAGCACTGGAGCAGGACGCACAGGGCGTGCGGCTGCGGCTGGAGGACGGCCGTCGCCTGGAGTCTTCGCTGGCCATCGCCGCCGATGGCGCCGAGTCCACGTTGCGCCGGCTGGCGGGGCTGGAGGTCGCCCGCCAGGACTACGGCCAGCGCGGCGTGGTGGCCTATGTGGACACCGAACACGACAACGAGGCCACGGCCTGGCAGCGTTTCCTGGTGACCGGTCCGCTGGCCGTACTGCCGATCGGTACCCACCGCAGTTCGATCGTCTGGACCTTGCCCGACGCAGAGGCCGAGCGTGTGCTGGCCCTGGGCGACGCGGCGTTCGGGCAGGAACTGACTGCGGCCTTCGCCGGTCGACTCGGGTGGATGAAGCCGGCCTCGCGGCGTGTGGCCTTCCCGTTGCGCCGCCAGTTGGCGACCGCCTACATGACCGGCCGCATCCTCGCACTGGGCGATGCGGCACACGTGGTGCATCCGCTGGCCGGGCAGGGGGTGAATCTGGGCCTGCGCGATGTGGCCGCGCTGCGCGCCCTGTTCCGCGATGCGCGGCAGCGCCGCCAGGACGGGATGTCGCCGCACCGGCTGCAGCGGTGGGCACGCGAACGACGCAGCGAGAACACCGTCGCCGCCTATGGCTTCGATGCCATCAACACGGTGTTCTCCAACGATGAGATGCATCTCACCCTGGCGCGCGGCCGCGCGCTGGGGTGTGCCGGCAAGCTGCCGCCACTGGTATCGATGTTCTGGAAGCGCGCGGCCGGGGTGTGACGCCGGCCGCGTGAGCGGGGGCCTAGTCGGCCAGCCAGCCGGCGAGGTCGGCGCGGTCGAGCTTGCCGCGACGCTTTACATCCAGGGCGCTGAATTCATCGGCCAGCGCGGGATTGGCCTGTGCCTCCTCGCGGCTGATGAAACCGTCGCCATCGCTGTCCAGTGCCTGAAAAGCAAACCGGTACTGGCCAATCACGGCCACCGGCTGCACCGACCGCACGGTGATCTCGGCCTCGCCGGCCGGCGCAGGCAGCGTCACCTGATGGGTGACCTTGCCCTGTGCCAGCGGTTGGGTGCGCACGCTGACCGGCACGTCGCGCAGCGGTTCGCTGATGGCCGGCGGCGGAGCAGGGGTCTGGGCAAACACTACGCCTGGCACCCACAGAAACAGGACCAGGCTGGAAAGACGTCGCATCGCGATCTCCAAGAAAAGGGGGCCGCCGCGCGGGTCAGCGCAGCGGCGACGCCAGCACCGTGATTTCCTCGCGGTCGTGGTACAGCTGCTTGGCACGCACCACCAGCGGCTTGTCTGCCTGCGCCTGGAACAGTTCCAGACACATGCGGGTCTCGTCCCAGCGCTTCTTCATCGGCAGCTTGAGGTTGAAGATCGCATGCCGGCACCAGCCCTCGCGGAACCAGGTGGCCATGCGTTCGGCGACCCGGCGCGGTTGTTCGACCATGTCGCAGACCATCCAGTCCAGCGGCGTCTCCGGCTGCCAGTGGAAGCCGTCGGCGCGCAGGTGCTCGACCAGGCCGGTCTCCAGCACATGGTCGCGCAGCGGGCCGTTGTCGACGCTGATCACGTGGACGTGCTGGCGGGTCAACACCCAGGTCCAGCCGCCGGGTGCGGCGCCAAGGTCGGCCGCGCGCATGCCCGGCACCACCAGCTTCTCGCGCTCTTCCGGCGTCATCAGGGTGAGCAGCGCCTCATCCAGCTTCAGTGCCGAGCGCGAGGGCGCATCGGGCAGCAGTTTCAGGCGCGGGATGCCCAGCGCCCACGGCGCGCTGTCGCGGGTGTCGGCGACGCAGACAAAGGCATGGCGCCCGTCCACGAACACGATGTGCAGGCGCGGCAGTGCGGTGTTGGCCTTGTCGGTCAACAGGCCGGCCTTGCGCAGTGCGGGGCGCAGCGCATTGCCGAACGCGCGGGCCAGGCCGGCCAAGGGCTTGCCTTCATCGGAATCCGGGTGCTCCACCCACATGTCACCGAACCGCTGCTGGCCCTGCAGCGCGGCCATGATCGGGGTGATGCGGTCGGCCGCGTCCAGCTGCGGCAGCTCGGCCAGCACCACCAGCTTCTGCC
Source organism: Stenotrophomonas sp. Marseille-Q5258 (assembly GCF_946900935.1). Lineage (NCBI taxonomy): Bacteria > Pseudomonadati > Pseudomonadota > Gammaproteobacteria > Lysobacterales > Lysobacteraceae > Stenotrophomonas > Stenotrophomonas sp. Marseille-Q5258. The sequence continues at coordinate 162,558 of NZ_CAMPPN010000010.1, read as the reverse complement.
GCGCGAAGATGAGCGAACGCCACGGCAACGCCTTGGACAGGGCGGCGCCTTCCCCGGTGGCGAACAGCACGTAGCCATCGTTGCGCTGGGTACGCGCATACCCGGCAATGCCCGCATGGGCGGCGCGCTCGGACAGTTCAGCGGCCAGTTCAGGCTCGAAGCCCTGGCGGCACAGACACAGCAGGCCGGTCATCGAATCGCGCCCGAAGCGCGGCGGTCAGTAATGCGCACCGTTGGTCTCCCCGTACTGGCGCAGCACGGCACGTGCCGCGTCGCGCTCGATGTCGCGCACAACCTCGATGCCGCGCTGGTTGAGCTCGCCCACCCAGTCTGCCGGCAGTGGACCTTCGTCGAACGCGGTGAGTTCTTCCACATCCTGTGCGCTGGCACCGATCAGCAGGCGGTCAATGCCGGCCCATACGGTCGCGCCATAGCACTGGCAACAGGGCTGGGACGACGTGGCGAGCGTGACCGGGCTCAGTACGTCGTTCAACCGCGGGGTCTGCAGGCGCTGCTGGGCCAGCATGTAGGCCATGTTTTCGGCATGCGCCAGCGAGGTGTTGTGCGGCACCACGCGGTTGACGCCGGCGGCGATGACGCGGTCGTCCGGGCCGAACACCACCGCGCCGAACGGACCGCCGGTCTGCGCCTCGACATTCAGGCGCGACAGCTCGATCGCCAGCGCGACCTTGTCGGCATCGCCGGGATAGGCGCGGCTGAGATCGATCCGGTCGTGGATCCAGGCGGGCAGGGTGAGGTGGACTTGCGCGTACAGCATCGGGGCGTGGGCCTCTTCTGGGATGGAGCAGCGGCAGTGTATCGGGCCGTGCGTAGGGATGCCGTGTCCGCGCTGAACGCGGCCACGGGCCTGCCGGCGCCGAGGGTGCGCCGGTTGCGGGGATGCCGGGGCGGATGCCCTGCCGGTGCAGGGCGCCGCTGGACGGAGGCCGGTGCCAGGCACCGGCGCGGATGGCTTACGCCGACCAGGTGTCGCGCAGGGTCACGCTGCGGTTGAACACCGGGGTGGCCGCGGTGTGGTCGCGGCGATCGGCAACGAAGTAGCCGGTGCGCTCGAACTGGAAGGACTGCTCCGGAGCGGCGCTGGCCGCGGCCGGTTCGACATAGCCGGCAACGGTGCGGCGCGATGCCGGATTGAGGTGATCGCGGTAGGTCTTGCCGTCGGATTCGTCGTCCGGGTTGGGGACCGAGAACAGGCGGTCGTACAGGCGGATTTCCGCCGGCACCGCGTGCACCGCGCTGACCCAGTGGATGGTGCCCTTGACCTTGCGGTTGGCGCCTTCCATGCCCGGACGCGATTCCGGGTCCAGCCAGCCGCGCAGCTCGATGATGGCGCCGTCGGCATCCTTGATCACCTCATCGCAGCGGATGATGCCCGCACCGCGCAGGCGCACTTCGCCGCCCGGCACCAGGCGCTTCCAGCCCTTCGGCGGAATCTCGGCGAAGTCCTCGCGCTCGATCCACAGCTCGCGCGCGAACGGCACCTCGCGGGTACCGAAGGCCTCGTCCTTGGGGTGGTTGGAGAAGGTCAGCGTTTCGGTGTGGCCCTCCGGCAGGTTGGTCAGTACCAGCTTGACCGGATCGACCACTGCCATGCGACGCGCGGCGGCGCCGTCGAGGTCTTCACGCAGAGCGCCTTCGAGCACGCTGAAATCGATCAGCGAGTTCTGCTTGCTGATGCCCACCCGTTCGGCGAACAGGCGCATCGCGGCCGGGGTGTAACCGCGGCGACGCAGGCCCTGCAGGGTCGGCATGCGCGGGTCTTCCCAGCCATCGACCAGCTGCTCGGTGACCAGCGCCATCAGCTTGCGCTTGCTCATCACCGTGTAGTTGATGTTCAGGCGCGAGAATTCGATCTGGCGCGGCTTGGCCGCTTCGCGCGGCAGCCCGCGCTCCACCAGCGGCGCGGTCAGCGCGTCGTCGTGCGCGAAGTCCACGTTGTCCACGCACCAGTCGTACAGCGGGCGGTGGTCTTCGAACTCCAGCGTGCACAGCGAGTGGGTGATGCCTTCGAGCGAGTCGCCCAGCGCATGCGCGAAGTCGTACATCGGGTAGATCGGCCAGGCGTTGCCGGTGTTCTGGTGCTCGACGTGCTTGATCCGGTACAGCGCCGGGTCGCGCAGGTTGATGTTGCCGCTGGCCATGTCGATCTTGGCCCGCACGGTGCGCGCACCGTCCGGGAACTCGCCGGCGCGCATGCGCGCGAACAGGTCCAGGTTCTCTTCCACGCTGCGCTCGCGGAACGGCGACGGGCGGCCCGGCTCTGTCAGAGTGCCGCGGTAGGCGCGCACTTCCTCGGCCGACAGGTCGCACACATAGGCCTTGCCGTCGCGGATCAGCTTCTGTGCGGCCAGGTAGTACGCATCGAAGTAGTCCGAGGCGTGGCGCAGCTCGTTCCACTCGAAGCCCAGCCAGCGCACGTCGTCCTGGATCGCCGCCACGTACTCGGGGTCTTCCTTGGCCGGGTTGGTATCGTCGAAACGCAGGTTGCACACGCCGCCGAACTCACCGGCAATGCCGAAGTTCAGGCAGATCGACTTGGCATGGCCGATGTGCAGGTAGCCGTTGGGCTCGGGCGGGAAGCGCGTCTTGATCGCGGCATGCTTGCCGGCGGCCAGGTCCTCGCGGACGATCTGACGGATGAAATCCCGCTTTTCGTGGGTTTCCGGAAGGGCGTCGGTGGGGGCGGCGGTAGGCTCGGACATGATGCGCGGTCGCAGTCTGAAAGGCAGAAAGACCAACAGTTTAGCCTGTCGCACGGCGACAGGCTAAACGGCAGGTGCCGACGGTTGGTCGGCACAGCTTCAGCCCTCGGGGGTATGCTGGGCCGACCCCGCCGGAGCCCGCCCATGCACGTGATCTACCAGGCCGACAACCTGTTCGATGCCCACCTGGTCAAGCATGCCCTGGAGGACGCCGGCATTCCGGCCTTCGTGTTCGGCGAATCGCTGCTGGGCGGCATGGGCGAGCTGCCGCTGTTCGGTGTGCTGCGGGTCTGCGTGCCGGACCTGGCCCGCCCGGAGGCCGAGGCGATCGTGGCCGGCCTGGACTTGGGCGGACCGCAGCACGACCCCATATTCGACGATGACGAAAGCGCCGGTCTCTTGCCGGCCTAGGAGACCGCCATGTTGGGAATTGCCAAGGGCCTGTTGGGCATCGGCGCGTTCAAACAGCGCCTGCCGCGCCCGGACGAGGCCCTGCCGGGCCGGGAGCATCCCCTGCCGCTGCACAACCAGCACTACGTCAACAGCCACCCGCTCAAGGACGGCTTTGCCGGCCTGCAGCGCATCCGCGTGGCAATGGGCTGCTTCTGGGGGGCCGAGCGCACGTTCTGGACCTTGCCGGGCGTGTACTCCACCTCGGTGGGCTATGCCGGCGGAGTGACCCCGAACCCGACCTACGAAGAGGTCTGTTCCGGCCTGACCGGGCACACGGAGATCGTGGAGGTGGTGTTCGATCCCGCCATCATCAGCCTGCATGAGCTGCTGCAGGTGTTCTGGGAGAACCACGACCCGACCCAGGGCATGCGCCAGGGCAACGACACCGGCACCCAGTACCGTTCGGCGATCCACGCCACCAGCCAGGCCCAGCACGAGGCGGCGCTGGCCAGCCGCGCCGCCTACCAGCAGCGGCTGACCGAGGCCGGGTTTGGCGCGATCACCACCGACATCGTCTTTCCCGCCCCTGCGTATTACTACGCCGAGGACTACCACCAGCAGTATCTGGCCAAGAACCCGAACGGCTACTGCGGCATCGGCGGCACCGGCGTCAGCTGCCCGATCGGGGTGGGGGCGTAAGCCTCCGCAAACGAAAACGGGACGGATGCACGTGCTGCATCCGTCCCGCCCTGGCGCCCAGAGACGCGATGCCGCTTACAGCCGGTCGCGGATCGTCTGGCGCAGTGCCTCCAGGTCCTTGGCGAACGCATCGATGCCGGCGGCCAGCTTCTCGGTGGCCATCGGGTCGGCGGCCAGGTCGGTCGCGAACCGGGTGGCGTCGATCGGCGGCGCGGTGACCGCTTCGACCGCGCCGGCGACGAGCCTGCGCGGCAGGTCGCCGTGGTCGGCGTCCAGCTTCTCCAGCAGGTCCGGCGAGATGGTCAGGCGGTCGCACCCGGCCAGTGCCTCGATCTGCGCCGTCGAACGGAACGACGCGCCCATCACCACCGTCGGCGAGCCGCGGCGCTTGAACTCGGCGTAGACGCCGCGCACGAACACCACGCCCGGATCGTCGTCGATCGTGGCCGGGGTCTGCCCGTTGGCGACGTACCAATCCAGGATGCGGCCGACGAACGGCGAAATCAGGAACGCGCCGGCCTCGCTGCAGGCCAGCGCCTGGGTCGGATTGAAGATCAGCGTCAGGTTGCAGTCGATGCCTTCGCTCTGCAGCTGGCGCGCGGCTTCCACGCCGGCCCAGGTCGCGGCGATCTTGATCAGCACCTTGCTGCGCGGCACGCCGGCGGCCTCGTACATCGCGATGAACTGGCGTGCCTTGGTCACCGTGGCCGCCGTGTCGTGGGCCTGGTCGGCATCGACTTCGGTCGACACCCGGCCCGGCACCAGCGTGCTCAGGAGCGTGCCCACGCCCACGGTGAGACGGTCGGCGACGGCATGCACGATGGTCTCGCGCTCGCCGGTCTGCTCACGGCCCCAGGCCAGCTCGCGTTCGATCAGGTCCGCGTACACCGGCAGGTCCAGCGCCTTCTTCACCAGCGTCGGGTTGGTCGTGCAGTCGACCGGCTTCAAGCGCTTGATCGCCTCGTAGTCGCCGGTATCGGCCACGACGACGGAGAGATCACGCAGCTGGGTGAGTTTGGACGGAGAAACGGTGTTCATTGCCACTCCTGGAGGGGACGGAAGAACCGGCGCGCAACGCAGCGCGGTTCAGGAATTCGGGTTGTGGACGGCGGTGACGCGCAGGCGCAGCTTGCGGCCGCCCGGGGCATCCCAGTCCATGCTCTGGCCGACCGACAGGCCCAGCAGGGCGGTGCCCACCGGCGCAAGGATCGAGACCTTGCCCTGTTCCACGTCGGCTTCGCGGGGGTAGACCAGCGTCAGGACGTGCTTTTCGTTCTGCAGTTCATCTTCGCACTCCACGCGCGAATGCATCATGACGGTGCCTGCGGGCATCGCGTCCGCTGCCACCACCGTGGCACGGTTGAGCTCCTGGGCAAGCGCGAGCGCGGCCGGCGTCTGGCCGACGGCGGGGGAGTCAAGCATGGCTTCCAGGCGATCCATATCGTGGCTGGAAACAATGATCGACGGCGGCAGTCCGCTGGATGTGGACATGGTGAAGCTCCTTGCGTATTTGTGAATGGCCCATGCAAAAGGCGGCGCCTGCTGGCGCCGCCTGGTTCTATTGTGCTGACAATCGCAGGCGGATGCGACCCGTGCCGATCCACCTGCCCGTCGGGTGGTTCAGCCAGCCTCAGGCCGGCCGCTGCGGGACGACGGCCGGCAGCACGCCGCTGTCGCCGGCCTGCAGCGTGAACAGCTCCTGCGGCAACCGCTTGAACAGCTGGGCGAGCTGATCCAGGAAGCCGCTCATGGCCGAGCTGCGGCGCCAGGCCATCGCGATGCGACGGCTGGGGCGGTCGTCGCCGTTGAAATCCAGCAGGCGGATGTTCTCCGACCGCGGTACCGGCGGCTTGACCGACAGCGTCGGCATCAGAGTGATGCCCACATCGGCGGCCACCATCTGGCGCAGGGTCTCCAGGCTGGTGGCACGGAACTCGGATTTTTCGTTGGCACCGAACAGGCGGCACACCGCCAGCGCCTGGTCGCGCAGGCAGTGGCCGTCTTCGAGCAGCAGCAGCTTCTGCGCCGACAGCTCCTGCACATCCAGGTGGTGGCGCCGTGCCAGCGGATGCTTGCCCGATACCGCCAGCAGGAACGGTTCCTCGAACAGGAACTCGGCGTGCAGCTGGTCATCGTCCAGCGGCAGCGCCAGCAGGGCCGCATCCAGCTTGCCTTCGCGCAGGCGGGTCAGCAGCTCGTCGCTTTTCTCTTCCACCAGGAGCAGTTCCAGGTGCGGGAAGCGCTCGCGGATGTTGGGGATGACGTGCGGCAACAGGTACGGGCCAAGGGTCGGGAAGATGCCCAGACGAACGGTGCCCGCTTCAGGGTCGCGGCTGCGTCGTGCAGCCTCTTTCATCTGCTCTACTTCGGCAACGATCGTGCGTGCACGCGCTGCCGCTTCCACGCCGGCCGGGGTCAGCATGACCTTTCGCGGCGCACGCTCGACCAGTGGCAACCCCAGCTCGTCCTCCAGCTTGCGGATCTGGGTGGAAAGCGTGGGTTGGCTGACGAAACAGGCGGCAGCGGCGCGGCCGAAGTGGCGATGGTCGGCCAGGGCCACAAGATACTTCAGATCACGTAGGTTCATCCTTAGACCTCTAGGGGTATGGACCGGGTGATGGCGTGGTTTACCCAGCGGGCAGAAGACGCTCCCGATGCAGCCGGGAGCGACGCAAATCAGGCAGCTTCGGCGACAGCGCCGCTGCTCTTGGGAACGGAGGTGCGGATCAGGTGATCGAAGGCGCTCAGTGCGGCGGTCGAGCCGGCCCCCATCGCGATGACGATCTGCTTGTACGGAACGGTGGTGCAATCTCCTGCTGCGAATACGCCCGGAACGCTGGTCTGGCCACGGTCGTCGATGAGGATTTCGCCGCGCGGAGAGAGCGCCACGGTGTCCTTCAGCCACTCGGTGTTGGGAAGCAGGCCGATCTGCACGAAAATACCTTCCAGTTCGATCCGATGCGCATCGCCGCCGATACGATCCTGATATACCAGACCACTCACCTTCTGCCCATCGCCCAGGACTTCCTGGGTCAGGGCGCTGGTGATGATGGTGACGTTGCCCAGGCTGCGCAGCTTCCGCTGCAGGACCTCATCGGCGCGCAGTTTGTCATCAAATTCCAGAAGGGTCACATGCGACACGATGCCGGCCAGGTCGATGGCCGCCTCGACGCCGGAGTTGCCGCCGCCGATCACCGCCACGCGCTTGCCCTTGAACAGCGGACCGTCGCAGTGCGGGCAATACGCCACGCCCTTGTTGCGGTACTGCTCCTCGCCCGGCACGTTCATCTGGCGCCACCGTGCGCCGGTGGACAGGATCACCGAGCGCGACTTCAGCGACGCGCCGTTCTCCAGCTGGACCTCGACCAGGCCGTCATCACCGGCCGGCACCAGTGCGGTGGCGCGCTGCAGGTTCATGATGTCCACCTCGTACTCGCGCACATGCTGTTCCAGGGCGGCGGCGAGCTTGGGGCCTTCGGTTTCCTTGACCGAGATGAAGTTCTCGATGGCCATCGTATCCAGCACCTGGCCACCGAAACGCTCGGCGGCCACGCCGGTCCGGATGCCCTTGCGCGCGGCGTAGATCGCCGCTGCGGCACCGGCCGGGCCACCGCCGACGACCAGCACGTCGAACGGCGCCTTGGCGGCGATCTTCTCGGCGTCGCGTTTGCCCGAGCCGGTGTCCAGCTTGGCCACGATCTGTTCCAGGCTCATGCGGCCCTGGTCGAACACGTCACCATTGAGATACACGGTGGGCACGGACATGATCTGACGCGCCTCGACCTCGGCCGGGAACAGCGCGCCGTCGATCGCCACATGCTGGATGCGCGGATTGAGCACCGCCGCCAGGTTCAGCGCCTGCACCACGTCCGGGCAGTTCTGGCAGGACAACGAGAAATAGGTTTCAAAGCGGTAGTCGCCGTCCAGGTTGCGCACCTGTTCGATCAGCTCGGCAGTGGCCTTGGACGGGTGTCCGCCCACCTGCAGCAGGGCCAGCACCAGCGAGGTGAACTCGTGCCCCATCGGCAGCCCGGCGAAGGCCAGGTGGATGTCCTGGCCTGGGGTGGTCAGCGCGAAGGAGGGGGTGCGCTCGCTGCCATCGCGGCGCACGTCCAGCTGGATCTGCGCCGACAGGGTGGTCAGGGTGTTGAGCAGCTCCAGCATCTCCTGCGACTTGGCGCCATCGTCCACGTGGGCCGTGATCTGGATCGGACGGGTGACGCGTTCCAGGTAGGTCTTGAGCTGGGACTGGAGGTTGGCATCCAACATCGAAAAAACTCCTTGATTCAGGCAAGGGGACAGCGTCGACGAACCCCGAAGGTGCATCTGCGCAGCAGGGGGGTGAACCGAAGCGGGCGCGTGGCGGCACCGGCTTGGGTTCACCCCCACTCCCGTCGAAGCGGGAATGGGGATGAGGCGTTGCTTAGATCTTGCCGACCAGATCCAGCGACGGGGTCAGGGTCTTCTCGCCTTCCTTCCACTTGGCCGGGCACACCTGGTTCGGGTTGGCGGCGGTGAACTGGGCAGCCTTGAGCTTGCGCAGCGTTTCGGAGACGTCACGGGCGATCTCGTTGGAGTGGATCTCCAGGGTCTTGATCACGCCTTCCGGGTTGATGATGAAGGTGCCGCGCAGGGCCAGGCCTTCTTCCGGGATGTGCACGCCGAAGGCGTTGGTCAGGGCGTGGGTCGGGTCACCCACCAGCGGGAACTGGGCCTTGCCGACGGCCGGCGAGGTTTCGTGCCACACCTTGTGCGAGAAATGGGTGTCGGTGGTGACGATGTACACCTCGGCACCGGCCTTCTGGAACTCGGCGTAATGGTCGGCGGCGTCTTCGATTTCGGTCGGGCAGTTGAAGGTGAACGCGGCCGGCATGAAGATCAGCACGGACCACTGGCCCTTCAGGGTGCTGTCGGAGACCTTGATGAACTCGCCGTTCTGGTAGGCGTTGGCTTCGAACGGCTGGATCTGGGTGTTGATGAGCGACATCGTTGTTCCTCTTGGTGAAGGGGTGGGTGAAGCGACCAACACAGGTTAGCGGCTCCGTTCCCATAAGGACAATCCATTGATTGCATCTATACGATAGACATAGTCTATCGAAATGAGCTGATCCAGAGATGAACCCTCGGGTCGATATCGCCCGAATGCATTGCAGCGCAATGACATCGCCGCCGCCGCGGCTGATCGGTGCCATAGCCCGCGTGTATCCGCCCAAGGTGAAACCTGAATGAACCGCTCGGTCAGCCCGCCTGTGGCGCACGGGGAGGCGGCGTCGCCACCGGCTGCAGGCGCGCGGTGACGGTGCACTACACTGCGCGCCCGTTCCTGCACGATCCCCGCCATGACTGCCGCCCCGCGCGACGTTCGACAGCTGCTGGCCGAAGCCGCCGCCACCCTGCCCGGCGTTGAGGGGCGGCATGAGGCCGAACTGCTGCTGCTGCATGTGCTCGGGCGGGAGCGCGGTTGGCTGTTCGCGCATGCCACCGATCTGCTCGACGCCGACGCCGTAGCGACCTTCCAGGCTCTGCTGGCCCGCCGCCAGGCCGGCGAGCCGGTTGCCTACCTGCTTGGCCGACGCGGTTTCTGGACGCTGGATCTGGCGGTCAGCCCGGCCACGCTGATTCCGCGCCCGGAAACCGAGCTGCTGGTCGAGCTGGCGTTGGATCGGCTGCCGCGGGAGACCGCCCTGGAGGTGGCCGACCTCGGTACCGGCAGCGGCGCGATCGCCCTGGCGCTGGCCAGCGAACGGCCGCACGCCCGCATCACCGCCACCGACGCCAGCGCCGAGGCCCTTCAGATGGCGCGCCGCAACGCCGCAGCGAACGGCGTGCACAACGTGGTGTTCGTCGCAGGGTCCTGGTATGCACCGTTGGCCGGTCAGCGCTTTGCGCTGATCGCCAGCAACCCGCCGTACATCGCCAGCGGCGACCCGCACCTGCTGCAGGGCGATCTGCGCCATGAACCGGCCAGCGCGCTGGCATCCGGGGCCGATGGTCTGGACGACATCCGCGTGATCGTCGCCGGCGCCGGCGCGCACCTGCTGCCCGGCGGCTGGCTGCTCATCGAACATGGCTGGGATCAGGGCGACGCGATCCGCGCGCTGTTCGAACAGGCTGGCTTCGATCACGTGTCCACCGTCCGCGATCTCGAACAGCGCGAGCGCGTGACCTGCGGCTGTCTGCCCGGCGGGGTTTGAACCCGGCGGCAACAATGCCGTGGGTAGAATGGCGTTCCACCCGAAAGGACGCGCCATGCTGCTTCGCAATGCCAAGGTTATGGCCCACCCGTTCCTGCACGACATGCGCCAGGACAGCTATTTTCCCGCGCCCCTGGTTGAACAGGGCCGGCAGATCCTGCTGCGCCTGTGCGAGCGCATCGAGCGCGAGCCGCCCGCCGATGCGGCGGCGCTGTGCGCGCTGACCCACGCCGCCACGCTTGAATTCAACGTGCTCGGCGAAGCATTCGAGGCGCAGGGCAGCGAACTGGAATCCGTGGCACGCGACAACATCGGCAGCGATGTCGATTTCATCGCGCGCAGCTACGGGTTCGATGTGGATGTCGAAGACCTGATCAGCCCGCGCGAGTGGTGAACCCGCCCGTGCGTGCCTGTCCCCAACAACGGAGTTCCGTCATGCGTACGCTGTACCCCGCCATTACCCCCTACGACGTCGGCAGCCTGAAGGTCGATGATCGCCACACGCTGTACTTCGAGCAGTGCGGCAACCCCGACGGCAAGCCGGTGGTGATGCTGCATGGTGGCCCGGGCGGTGGCTGCAGCGAGAAAATGCGCCAGTTCCACGACCCGGCCAAGTACCGCATCATCCTGTTCGACCAGCGCGGTGCCGGCCGTTCCACGCCGCACGCCGACCTGGTGGACAACACCACCTGGGACCTGGTGGCCGATATCGAGACGTTGCGCGAGCACCTCAAGGTGGATCGCTGGCAGGTGTTCGGCGGCAGTTGGGGCTCCACCCTGGCATTGGCCTACGCCCAGACCCACCCGCAGCGCGTGACCGAACTGGTGCTGCGCGGCATCTTCATGCTGCGCCGCTGGGAGCTGGAGTGGTTCTACCAGGAAGGTGCCAACCGCCTGTTCCCGGACGCGTGGGAGCACTACCTCAAGCCGATTCCGGCCGTGGAGCGCCACGACCTGATCTCGGCCTTCCACCGCCGCCTGACCAGTGACGACGAAGCCACCCGCCTGGCCGCCGCCAAGGCGTGGAGCGTGTGGGAAGGGGCAACCAGTTTCCTGCACGTGGACGACGACTTCGTGAACAGCCATGAAGACCCGCAGTTCGCGCTGGCGTTCGCCCGCATCGAGAACCATTACTTCGTCAACGGCGGCTTCTTCGAGGTGGAAGAGCAACTGCTGCGCGACGCGCACCGCATCGCCGATATTCCCGGCGTGATCGTGCACGGGCGCTATGACGTGGTGTGCCCGCTGCAGAATGCCTGGGAGCTGCACAAGGCGTGGCCGGCATCGACGCTGGAAATCAGCCCGGCCTCGGGCCACTCGGCGTTCGAAGCGGAGAATGTGGACGCGCTGGTGCGCGCCACCGACCGTTTCGCCGGCTGATCGGCCGGTCCCACCGGTGGGGCATGCGCCTCATCGGTGGGGCGGCACGCGCTGCTGCTACCAGTGGCCGGCCAGCAGCGCCTCGGCCAGCACCTTCAGCTTCGGTGAGGCCTGCCGCGACGGCGGGTACACCAGTGACAACGCGCGGCTGCGGCCCTCGAAAGGCTGCAGCACGCGCTGCAGGCGGCCGTCAGCCAGGGCATCGGCCACCGCGAAGTCCATCACCTGCACGATCCCGACGCCGGCCAGTGCGCCTTCGACCAGCGGATCACCACTGTCGAACACCATCCGCGCCGGTGGGGTGACGTCACGCAGCCCGTCGCCGTCGCGGAACTGCCAGTCCACCAGCCGCCCGCTGCGCAGGTTGCGCACCGCCAGGCAGGCATGCCCGTGCAGATCGTCCACCGTGGCCGGCGCACCGCACCGGGCCAGGTAAGCCGGCGAGGCCACCGTCACCCAGTGCAACGGCCGCAACGGCCGCGCCACCATGCGCACGTCGCTGATCGGGCCGGTGCGCAGGGCGGCATCGAAGCCTTCCTCGACCAGGTCGACCAGGCGGTCGTTGAGCACCAGGTCGAACTGCAGGTGCGGATGCGCACCCATCAACTGGCCGGCCAGCGGCACCAGCACTTTGCGACCGAACATCGAGGGGGCGGTGACTTTGAGTACGCCCGACGGCGTGCACGGGCGGTCGCCGAGGCGCCGCTCGGCATCCTCCAGGCCACTCAGCAGGGGCGCGCAGTGCGCCACGAACTGCTGCCCGTCGGGGGTCAGGCTGACGTTGCGTGTGTTGCGGTGGAGCAGGCGCACACCGAGCGTGCCTTCCAGCCGACTGATCGCGCGCGACAGCCCCGATTGGCTGACCCCGAGCTGGCCGGCGGCGAGGGTGAAACTGCGCGCCTCGGCGACCTGTACCAGCATGCGCACCGCATTGAGATCCATGTCCGCCCTCGATTGATGCGAAAATGCATGACAGAAATCGAAGTATCCGGGTTTATTTGTCTTGCGTCATCAATGAGACTGCCCGCCTTTCCCCCGTACCGACTGGCATGACCGACGCTCCCCGTTCCTTCCCGCCGCGCCTGGCGCTGACCCTGCTGGCAATGGCCCAGCTGATCATCGCGCTCGACGCGACCATCATCTTTGTGGCCCTGCACGAGATGGGGGTGCAGCTGCGGATCAATGCGCAGCAGCTGCAATGGATCGTGAGCGGTTACACCGTGGCCTTCGGCGGCTGCCTGCTGCTCGGCGGCCGCGCGGCCGATCTGCTCGGGCGCCGCCGGGTCTATCGGCTCGGCATGGCGCTGTTCGCGCTGGCCTCGCTGGTCGGTGGTTTCAGCACCAGTGCGTGGCTGCTGATCGCGGCCCGGGCGGTGCAGGGCATCGGCGCGGCGTTGCTGTTCCCGGCCACGTTGTCGCTGATCAACACGCTGTACGCCGAGGGTGCGCCACGCAACCGTGCGCTGGCGATCTGGTCGATGGCCAGCGCCGGTGGCCTGGCGTTGGGCACGCTGCTCGGCGGAGTGCTCACCCAGAGCTTCGGCTGGGCCTCGGTGCTGCTGGTGATCGTGCCGTTCGCCAGCGCCTGTGCGCTGCTGGGCGGGTGGTGGCTGCCGCGCGACTCCGCGCCGCAGGCCGGGCGCTCGTTCGACCTGGCCGGCTGCCTCACCGTCACCCTGGGCGGCAGCCTGCTGGTGACCACCCTGGTGCAGGGGCCGGAGTGGGGCTGGCTGGCGCCGCGCACGCTGGGCTGCCTGGCGCTGTCGGTGGTGCTGCTGGTCGCCTTCGTGCAGATCGAGCAGCGCAGCCGCGATCCGTTGATGCAGTTCGCCCTGCTGCGTCTGCGCAGCCTGCGGGCCGCGATGCTGCTGACGTTCGTGTTCATGAGCAGCTTCGGCGTGCAGTACTACTTCCTGGCGCTGTACTACCAGGATGGCTATGGCTGGAGCGCGCTGCAGGCGGGGCTGGCATTCCTGCCGCCGACGCTGGTGTGCACCGTCGGCATCCGCATCACCGAACGCATGCTCGCCCGTCGCTCGCCCCGCCAGGTGCTGGCACGGGGCATGGCGGCCGGCGCGATCGGTATCGCGGCCGTGGCGGTCGCGCTGCCCTATGGGGCGACATACTGGCCGCTGCTGCCGGGCATCGTGGTGTTGAGCCTCGGGCAGGGCATGACCTGGACGGCGATGTGGATTGTGGCCGGGCAGGGCGTGCCGGCTGCGCAGCAGGGCGTGGCCTCCGGCATGGCGGCCACTGCCCAGCAGATCGGTGGCGCGCTGGGCCTGGCGCTGCTGGTGATGCTGGCCAATGCCGGACGCAGCGCATCGGCGGCGGGCACCGGCCCGGACGCACTGCAGGGGCTGGTGAACGCGCAATACGGCGCGGCCGCCTTTGCGCTGCTGGGCGTCGCGGTGGCGCTGTGGCTGCGGCCGCAGGAAGACCCGGCCGATCAACGCGCTACCGCGTAGCCGCAGCTTCCGGGTAGCGCCGACCGTTGGTCGGCTGGCGCGCGAAGCGCGGGGTTGCCGACGCCGGAACGGAGAGCAGCCGGGCAGAGCCCGGCTCTACGGGCGCAATGCGGGGGTTTTTCGGTGCCGGAACGGAGAGCAGCCGGGCAGAGCCCGGCTCTACGGGCGCAATGCGGGGTGCTGTCGGAGCGGAGCAGCGCCGGGTGTCAGCGGAAGGCGGGTTCGAGCTGGTTGAAGACGCGTGCCAGACGTTGCGCCCAGGCGAGCTGCCCGGCGCTGTCGGCAATCAGGTCCTGGCGGATTTCCAGTTCCACGTGCGCCAGACCACGCGCTTCGGCATGCACCGGGATCGCATAGTCGGTGGCGTCGCTGACCGCATAGGGCTGGTTGTCACCCACCACCAGATCCCCCTCGGCCTGCAGCGCGTGCAGCAGTGCATGCGCGAAGCGCGCATCGCGCTGGTACAGCACGCCGGCGTGCCACGGCCGCGCCACGCCCTGCATTGCCGGAGTGAAGCTGTGCATGGCAATCAGAATCGTCCGGGTGCCGGCGACAGAGCGCGCATCCAGCTCGGCGCTGATGCGCTGGTGATAGGGGTCGAAAATCTCGCGTACCCGAGCCTCCTGCGCGGCGGCGTCCAGGCGCTGGTTGCCGGGCACCACGGTGTGGTCGCTGACCGGCGCGAACCGGCCCGGCGCGCCGGGCGGGCGGTTGCAGTCGATCACCAGCCGCGAATACGTCTGTTCGATGGCCCAGGCACCCAGCAGGCCCGCCAGGGCACGGGTGACCCCGGCGATGCCGATGTCCCAGCCGATGTGCCGGTCCAGCTCGGCCTGCGGCAGCCCCAGATCGGCCAGCGCCGCGGGCACCTGCTGGCCGGCATGGTCGGCAATCAACACGAACGGCGAGCGGCCCCGGGCCGGGTGCACCGTGAACGGCGCGGGATCCGACGGTCCCAGCAGCGTGGCGGCGTGCAGCGGCGGGACAAACGCATCAGCCACGCGGGGTACCGTCCAGGTGGTGCTCGATCATCCACAGCCCGGCCCACAGCTTGGCGTCCAATGCGTAGCCCTGGCCCATTTTCTCGACCAGCCACGCCGCCGCGCGGGCGCGCGGGACTTCGTGCACGGTGATGTCCTCGCTGTCATCGCCACCACCGGCACCGACCCGACGCAGGCCGGTGGCGCGCACAAACGCGATCTGCTCGCTGCTCGCGCCCGACGAGGTCGGGCCGATCATCAGCACCTCGGCATGTGCGGCGGTCCAGCCGGTTTCTTCTTCCAGCTCGCGCACCGCCGAGACTTCGATCGACTCGCCGGCGTCGATGTCGCCGACCAGGCCGGCCGGCATCTCGATGGTGTTGGCCTGCAGCGGCACCCGGAACTGTTCGACGAACAGCACGTTGTCCTCGGGCGTGACGGCGATGATGATCGCGGCCAGGCCGCCGGCGTGGGTGCGCTCGCTGTATTCCCACGTACCGCGCACGACCATGCGCTGGTACTTGCCTTCGTAGACGACCTTGGGGGCTTGCGTGTTGGGGCTCATGCGATCTCGCTGGCTACGGAAGGGGAATCGGACAGGCCGGCGGCGGCGAACAGGCGGCGACGGGTCAGTGGCCCGAACCGCAGCGCATCGCACAGGCCCTGCAGCATCTGCGCATCGGCGCTGACCCGGCTGAAGTCGGCGGGGCCGCCGTCCAGCGGCGCATCCAGCGCGATGGTGGTCAACTGCCGCCACAACAAGGCGTGCTCACGCTGCTCGCGCAGGCGCACCGCCATCTGCGCGGCGCCACGCAGGCGCAGGAACGGCACTTCGTCGATGCGTTCGTACAACGTGTCCAGGCTGCCGAAGTGGGCCAGCAGCACCGCCGCGGACTTGGCGCCCACGCCGGTCACGCCGGGGATGTTGTCGACCGCGTCGCCGCACAACGCCAGGTAATCGGCGATCTGGTGGGCATGGACGCCGTGGCGGGCCTTGACCCCGGCCATGCCCCAACGCTGGTTGCGTGCGTAGTCCCACTGTTCGTCGTGCTCGAACAGCAGCTGCGACAGGTCCTTGTCGGCGGAGACGATCACCCCGCGCATGCCCGCCTCGCGGCGCGCGTGCAGGGCGCTGCCGATCAGGTCGTCGGCTTCGTACTCATGGTGGGCCAGTACCGCCAGCCCAAGCGCCACGCACAGCGCCTTGCAGTGCGCGAACTGGCGGCGCAGCGCATCCGGTGCCGGGTCGCGGTTGGCCTTGTAGGCGGCATACAGGCGGTGCCGGAAACAGCTGTCCAGCGCCTCGTCGAAGGCAATGGCGATATGCCGCGGGCGTTCGCGTTCAAGCAGGTCGAGCAGGAAGCGGGCAAAACCGTGCACGGCATTGGTCGGCCAGCCCTGCTGGTCCTGGAATTCGTCGGGCATCGAGTGCCAGGCGCGGAACACATACAGACTGGCATCCACCAGATACAGCGGCGGGCGCGGTGCCACCACGGGGGACGGAACGCTCATCTCAGCCATTCCAGTCCTGCAGCAGGGCGGCCGGGTCTGGACGGTCGCGCTCGGGCACCTCGGTCTTCGGCGTGCCGATATGGATGAAACCGGCGATGCCCTCGTTGTCGGCCAGCCCCAGGTGGGCATGGACGGCCGGGTCGAAGGCCATCCAGGCCGTCAGCCACTGGGCGCCGAAGCCGAACGCCTGCGCGGCCTGCAGCAGGGCAAAGCAGACGCAGCCGGCGGTCATCAGCTGTTCCTGCGCGGGCACCTTGGGGCTGGGCGTGTGGCGGGTGACCACCACAATGACCAGCGGGGCGTGCGAGAACCGCTGACGGTCCTTCTCCAACTGGGCCTGGGCCACGTTGGGGTCGCGCTCGCGGCTGCGTTCGGCCAGGAAGGTGCCCAGAGTGTGACGTGCATCGCCAGTGATCCGCAGGAAGCGGAACGGCACCAGCTTGCCGTGATCGGGCACCCGCACCGCCGAGGCGAGCATCCGCGCCAGCGTCTGCGGGTCCGGCCCGGGCTCGCCCAGGTGTCGGGCGGGGACGGAACGGCGCATGTCCAGCGCCTGCAGCGCAGCGGGAAGCAGCATGGGATCTCGATCGGCTTTCACGGGCCTCTCAGTATAGTCGCGGCAGTTTGTGACACGGCTTTGGGCGTTCTCGGTGCAATTTGCGACAAAACGTGATGAACATCACCTAATTAACGGAAGTCGTTCACGTGGCTGTACTCGCTTCCCGCGACCGCTCCCCGTACGATACAAGGCCTGCCGGCGCCCCGGTCATGAGGTATGAAGTGAGGACTGCTTCACTGTCCGCTACCGGCCGGCCGGCCTACGATCCGTATGCGGGTGCATGGGGTGTACCTGCGTCGGCTGTATTCACGCTGCTTAGAGTGCCTGCGAGGGTGGGGAGCCTTTTCGCATGATCGCCACGCCCACTGCTACGGGCCATCCGGGTCGCAACGCCGCGCTGCTGACGCTTGCGCGCGACGCGGCGCTGCCCGCGCTGGCCGAGTCGTTCGCGACCGTACTGGCGCGCTTTGACGATGTGCTGTTCGACCGTGCCGGCACCGCAGGCGCGTCGCAGCTGCTGTTCCTGGACGGCATGCGCGAACTGCGCCGCCGCCGCGACGACATCGTGGTCGGCTTCCGCACCCATCTGGCCCGCGCCTGGTCGGCGCTGGAGCAGGGCGAGCCCCTGTCGGCCGAGGCCACGCTGGCCGGTCAGATCGAGGACGGCCTGAGCCTGGTGCCCGAGCACGTGCTGGAATCGCGGCTGGCCGTGCGCAATTTCGCCACCGTGCTGCTGCGCGACTGGAAGCCGGTGCTGGCCCGTCTGGACCGCCGCCTGGGCATGATTGCCGGGGGCCTGGAGCTGAACGCGGACACCAACCCGATCAGCCCGGAACACATCGGTGTGGCCATCCACGAGGCCTTCGCCGGCTGTGAGCTGGCCCCGGAAGTGCGGCTGGTGCTGATCAAACTGTGCGAGCGCGACCTGCACGCCCCGATCGGCAAGCGCTACGAAAAAGTGGACGAACAACTGGCCGCTGCCGGCGTGATGCCGCAGATGGCCGCGCCGCGTCGCCCGGCCCCGCGCCCGCCGACGCCGCGCGACGAGCTGGACGAACTGGTCGACGCGCTGGACACGGCACAGCACGGCAATGACGACGCGACCGCGCCGGCCTGGGCCAGGCGGTTTGCCGACCGCTGGGCCGAAAGCCGTGGCCGCATGCAGTCCTCGCACGGCGCCAGCAGCCATGCCGGCGGTGCGGACGGCGCCGAGGGTCTGAGCGGCAACCAGGGCATGTTGCTGGAAGCGCTGCATGAACTGCTGCAGCAGACCCGCCATGTGCGCGAAGACGCCACCTCCGCCGCGAGTGTGGCGGTGGGCCAGCAGCGTCCGCTCAGCCAACGCGAAATGATGTCGGTGCTGTCGCTGCTCCAGGCCACGCCCAGCGCCACCCTGCGCGCGGCGATCGGCGAGGACGGCGAATCGCTGGCCCAGCGCCTGAAGAGCGAAGTGCTGTCCGGTGCCACGCGCCTCGGTGTCGACCCGGGCCAGGCCCGGCTGGACCCGCAGGACGAGGACGCGATCGACCTGGTCGGCATGCTGTTTGATGTGATGCTGGACGAGCGCGATCTGGAAGGTCGCTCGCGTGAGCTGATCGGTCGGCTGGTGGTGCCGTTCGTGAAGGTCGCCATGCTCGACCGCCGCATGTTCGTGCAGAAGACGCACCCGGCGCGCAAGCTGCTCAACTCGCTGGCCGAAGCGTGCGAAGGCAATACCGGCGAAAGCCAGGCCGAGCGCGTGCTGATGGGCAAGGTCGAGGAGATCATCGAGCGGCTGGTGGCCGAGTTCAACGAGAACCTCGCCATCTTCCTTACGCTGGAAGAAGAATTCCGCGATTTCCTGGCCCAGCATCGGCGCCGGATCGAAATCGCCGAGCGGCGTGCGGCCGAGACCCAGCGCGGTCAGGAAAAGCTGGAAATGGCGCGCACCCGGGCGGCCGCCGAACTGGACCGTCGCATTGCCGATGCCACCCTGCCGCAGGCCATCGGCGAGTTCCTGCGCCAGCCGTGGCAGCACCACCTCACCTTGAGTGTGCTGCGCGAAGGCGAAGACGGCGCGTCGGTGGGTGAGGCGCTGGCCCTGGCCGACGGGCTGCTGGAAGAGGTGGCCGAAGCGCGCCGCAAGATCGTCGGCAAGCCCTGGCTGCAGGCCTGGCACCCGGCGCTGCGCAAGGTGTTTGCCAGTGTGGGCGTGCACGCCGATGCCGCCACCAGCGCCATCGACGCGTTGCATGACACGTTGCAGGGCATCGCTGAATCGCGCCCGGAACTGGAGCGCGCGCTGCCGGAACTGCCGCAGGTGGTGCTGCCGGCACCGCCCGCGCAGGAAGCCCCGGCGGTGGAGCTGGGCAGCAAGGTGGATGTCAGCGACTTCGACAACGCCGATGCCGACCGCTTCCGCGGCATGGAGATCGGCAGTTGGCTGGACTTCGTCGACAAGGACGGCAAGGTGCAGGCCGGCAAGCTGTCCTGGGTCAGCCCGATCTCCTCGCGTCTGCTGTTCGTCAACCGCCGCGGCGTGCGCTTCTGCGTGGCCTCGCCGGAAGAACTGGCGGTGATGGTGCGGCTGGGCCGCCTGCGCGCGCATATCGACGATGGCGCCTTCGACAGCGCCATGCAGGGCGTGATCGACCGCCTGGACACCAAGAACGCCACCGTCCACTAGGCCGACCCGGCGCCCACCGATCAGGTTACGATCACGGCACTATCCGCTGAACGACGGGGACAGGCATGGCTGTCGAGGTGTTGGTGGTCAAGGAAGGCGCGCCGGGGGAACGGCGCGTGGCAATGACGCCGGAGACGGCGCGCAAGCTGGCCGCGCTCGGCGCGACCGTTCGTTTCGAGGCCGGTGCCGGACAGGCGGCCGGTTTCCCGGATGCGGCGTATCTGGACGCCGGCGCGCAGGTGGCCGACGCCGGCGGCCTGTCCACGGCTGATATCGTGCTGTGCGTGCAGCCGCCATCCCCGGCCCAGTGGGCCCAGCTCAAGACCGGCGCCACCCTGGTGGGCATGCTTTACCCGCAGGCTGACGCAGGCCGTGCGGCGACCATCCAATCGCGCGCGCTGCATGCCTTTCCGTTGGAGCGTCTGCCGCGCACCACGCGCGCGCAGTCGATGGACGTGCTCAGTTCCCAGGCCGGCATGGCGGGCTACAAGGCCATGTTGATCGCGGCCCAGCGCGCGCCGCGCTTCTTCCCGATGCTGACCACGGCCGCCGGCACCATCCGCCCCTCGCGGGTGCTGGTGGTGGGCGCCGGTGTGGCCGGACTGCAGGCGATCGCCACCGCGCGCCGGCTCGGCGCGCAGGTCGAAGGGTTCGATGTGCGCCCGGAAACCCGCGAGCAGATCGAATCGCTGGGCGGCAAATTCCTTGACCTGGGAGTCAGCGCCGCCGGTGAAGGCGGCTATGCCCGCGCGCTGACCGAGGACGAGCGGGCCGAACAGCAGCGCCGGCTCGGCGACCATCTGCGCCTGGTGGACGTCGTGGTGTGCACGGCGGCCGTGCCGGGTCGCCCTGCACCGCGGATCCTCAGCACCGCGATGGTGCGCGGCATGAAGCCGGGCAGCGTGGTGGTGGACCTGGCCGCCGAGACCGGCGGCAACTGCGAAGCGACCGTGCCGGGGCAGACCATCGACCTGGACGGCATCACCGTCGACGGTCCGCTCAACCTGGCCAGCCAGGGGGCCGTGCACGCCAGCGAGATGTACGCGCGCAACCTGTACAACTTCGTCGCGCTGTTCCTCAAGGACGGTGCAATCGCCTTCGACTGGACCGACGAACTGCAGGCCAGAACCCGCTGGCAGGGCGCGGACGCCGCCGGCTGAGCATGGCCCGGCGGCGCGGCGCTCAGGGCTTTCTGGGCGCGGCGGGCGGCTCGACGATGGGGTTGGCCTTGAGCCAGTCCTGGCGCTGGTCAGGGGTCATGCGCGCCCAGCGGGCGCGCAGTTCGTCGCGCTGGGCCGGGTTCATCGTGCGCATCTGCGCAAACAGCGCGCGGGCCTGCTCGCGCTGCTCGGGCGACATGTTCTCGAAGCGGTGTCGGCCACGGCGCGCCAGATCGCGTTGTTCCGGGGTCATCTCCTGCCAGCGCTGCCCATGCTGGAGCATCCGCTCGCGTTGCGGCGGCGGCGCATCGTTCCACCGGTCACGCACCGGCGCGATCAACGCCTCGCGCTGCTGCGGGGTCAGTTGGTCCCAGTTCGGTAACGGGGACGTCTGTGCCCAGCCGGTCGCCGTCAGCGTCAGCAGTGCCAGTCCCAGCATCAGTCGCGGTTTCATCGATTCACTCCATTGCCAGATCGGTGCCGGCCAGCCACACGTACAGATCGGGATTCTCGTCGAGTACGTCGATGCCGTCATCCAGTGTCGCGGTGACCGGCAGCGCGGCCGGACGCGGCGGGCTGACCGTGAAACTGTAGCCCAGTCCCAGTGCGGCGACCGCCGAGCAGGCCGTGGCCAGCCACCAGCCATGCGCGCGGGTGCGCTGCGGCGCGGCGTGGCGCGCGCCATGCAGCCGCGCCAGGGTGGCCGGGGAAAGCCGCGCAACCGCCTGCGCATGCAACTGCTGCAGGGCCGCGTCGGTGCTGGAAGGAAGAGGCGGGCGGCTCACAGTTCGATCTCCAGGTGCTGCTGCAGGGCTGCGCGTGCGCGCGAAAGATGGGTTTTGACCGCGCCTTCGCTGCAGCCCATCGCCCGGGCGGTGGTGGCGCCGTCGAGCTGCTGCAGCACGCGCAGGGTGAAGGCCTCGCGCTGGCGGGCCGGGAGCTGGCGCAGCGCGGCGACCAGACGCGTGTACTGATCGCGCTGCTCGTGCGCCTGGGCCGGACCGGGCGCGCTGTCGGCCCAGTCGATGTCGTGATCCTCCGCAGGCGCATCGCTGCTGCGCCAGAAGCGCAGGCGGAACCCGCGGCGGCGCTGCAGGTCCACCACCCGGCGGCGCAGGATGCTCCAGAACAGCGGCGCCCACTCGGCGGCGGGTTTGTCACGGTAGGACAGCATCCGCAGCATGCTGTCCTGCACGGCATCGAGGGCGTCGTCGCGCTGGCGCAGGCCGGCTTCGGCGAAGCGGAACGCGCGCGGGCCGATACCGGCCAGAAACGCGTCCAGCGATACCGGCAGCGGCGCATCGGCCTCGGTGGGCAGCGTCGGTAGGGAGGGGCTCACCAGCACAGGGTAGCGCTCGCGCAGGGGGACAACGTGAGAACGCACCAGTGCGCCATCGGTTGACCGGCCTGCAGAACGGTTCAGCGCATGGTTATGATGGGCGGGACGGGATCACCGCCTGGGAGACAGACTGCAATGAGCGACGGGTTCGTGGCGTTGTACATCTTCATGCTGGCCGCCATCGCCGGCCATGTGATCATTTCACGGGTGCCGGTGATCCTGCATACCCCCCTGATGTCCGGGTCCAACTTCATCCACGGCATCGTGCTGATCGGTGCGATGGTGGTGCTGGGCCACGCGCAGACACCGCTGGAGAAGATCATCGGCTTCGTCGCGGTGGTGCTCGGCGCCGGCAATGCGGCCGGTGGCTATGTGGTCACCGAGCGGATGCTCGACATGTTCAAGCCCAGCGCCAAGCGCGACGCGGGGGAGAAGTCGCCTTGAACGTGAGCACCGCACACCTGCTGCAGTGGCTGGTCCAGGTCAGCTACCTGGTCGCCGCCACGCTGTTCCTGCTGGGCCTGCAGCGCATGGCCTCGCCCATGACCGCGCGCAGCGGCATCCGCTGGGCCGGGCTGGGCATGTTGATTGCCACGGTGGCAACCTTCTTCCTGCCCGAGCTGCACAACGTGCCGTTGATCCTGGCGGCGGTGGCGATCGGCACCGGCGTGGCCTGGTGGTCGGCCAAGCGCGTGGCGATCACCGACATGCCGCAGATGGTGGCCCTCTACAACGGCATGGGCGGTGGCTCGGCCGCGGCGATCGGTGCGGTGGAGCTGCTGCGCTTCTCCTTCCTGGCCAATCGCGATACCACGCACTGGAGCGAACAGGCCATTGCTGAACTGGCCGCGCGCCAGCCCTCGGCCACGGTGCTGGCGCTGGCGATCATCGGCTCGGCGATCGGTGCGGTGTCACTGTCCGGTTCGATCATCGCCTGGGCCAAGCTGGACGGACGGCTGGACCGACGCGTGACCTTCCCCGGGCAGCAGGCCTTCAACCTGGCGGTTGCAGTGGCGATGGTCGGGCTGGGCATCTGGGCCGGCGTCAGCCTGAGCCCGGTGGCGATCATCGCCTTCTTCGTGGTCGCGCTCGCCCTGGGCGTTCTGATGACCCTGCCGATCGGCGGCGCCGACATGCCCGTGGTGATCTCGCTCTACAACGCCTTTACCGGCCTGGCGGTGGCGTTCGAGGGCTATGTGCTGGGCAACGAGGCGCTGATCATCGCCGGCATGATGGTCGGCGCGGCCGGCATCCTGCTGACCCGCCTGATGGCCAAGGCGATGAACCGGCCGATCAGCGGCGTGCTGTTTTCCAACTTTGGCGGCGGCGGTACCGCGCAGGAGATCAGTGGCGCGCAGAAACCGATCGAGGCCAGCGACGTGGCGGCGATGCTCGCCTTCGCCGAACGCGTGGTGATCGTGCCGGGCTACGGCATGGCCGTGGCCCAGGCCCAGCACAAGGTGTGGGAACTGGCGCAGCGGTTGATCGAACGCGGCATCAAGGTGAAGTTCGCGATCCATCCCGTCGCCGGGCGCATGCCCGGGCACATGAATGTCCTGCTGGCCGAAGCCGGCGTGCCCTACGACCTGATCGCCGACATGGACGACATCAATCCCGAATTCCCCAACACCGATGTGGTGCTGGTGATCGGTGCCAATGACGTGGTCAACCCGGTCGCGCGCACCGACCCGGCGAGCCCGATCTACGGCATGCCGATCCTGGATGTGGTCAACGCGCGCAACGTGGTGGTGATCAAGCGTGGCAAGGGCACCGGCTTTGCCGGCATCGAGAACGCGCTCTTCTATGCCGACAACGCGCGCATGCTGTACGGCGATGGTGCCGGTGCCGCCAGTGCCCTGGTCAGCGAACTGAAGGCGCTCGACGGCGGCCATTGACCGCCACCGGGCCCGACCGGTGGTGCCGCCCAGCGGCCGGCATCACCGCGCCAGCCACCCGCCAACCACCAGCGCGACGGCCAGCCAGATCGCTTCAAGCGGCCCGTTGGCCAGCTGGATCAGCGTGCTGGCCATGAACGGGCCCATGCGCAACGCAGATTCCCACGGGTTGAGCCCCATCGAGCCGCCCAGGTAGGCCGAGGCGATGAACCAGTTGGCCGCCAGTGCCACCACTGCCGTGGCCAGCACGGTCACCACGACCCGGGTTGCCCCCGGGCGGAAGGTGCCCAGCCGCAGCATCAGCACCACGTCCAGGGCTCCCAGAACGGCCATCCAGCCGGCCTGCTGGCCGCTGAGGAGGGCGATGAACAACCAGGCCAGCGTGGCCGTGGCGATACCAAGCAGCAACAGCGGGGGCCAGAGCCAGTGACGGGGCCGGGCAGACACGGACGTGGGCGACATTCGATCTTCCTGTAAGTCCCCACAGGATACCGGCTTGCGTGGTGACCGGCGCGTGGCCGGCGGCTGGGCTAAAATGGCGGCCTTGCGGGAATTGGCCGCGACCCCATATCCATCCACATGTATTCCCGTAGCAGTGAACCTGTCCACTTCGAACGCGACTGCGAGGCCGTCATGGTCCCGCAGGGCGAAACGGTGACGCTGCCGGCCGGCAGCTATGGCTATATCACCCAGGCGCTGGGTGGGAGCTATACCGTGTTTGTCGAAGGCAATCTGTTCCGCATCGCCGGCAAGGACGGCGACGCTATCGGCAAGGAACCGCCGCCCGCGCTGGAACTCCCCGAAAACGCCTCCGACGAGGAAGTGGAAAAACTGGTGTGGCAGCAGCTGCGCACCTGTTTCGATCCCGAGATTCCGTTCAACATCGTCGATCTGGGCCTGGTCTATGAAGTGGATCTCAAGCACCTGGACGATGGCCGGCGCGAGGTGGACATCAAGATGACGCTCACCGCGCCGGGCTGCGGCATGGGCGAGATCCTGGTCGACGACGTGCGCAGCAAGCTGGAAATGATCCCGACGGTGGCCGAGGCCGACGTCGAGCTGGTGTTCGATCCGCCGTGGGGCCGCCACATGATGTCCGAGGCCGCCCGGCTTGAAACCGGCATGTTGTAACCGCTCCACCGCGCGTTTGGTGGTGGTGGCGTTCCCCGTAACCAGAACAGGAAATATCCGGTGTCCCAGTCTTCCGTGAGCTTCAGCACCACCCGTTCGGCCCACCCGCGCAGCAGCGAGGAGCGCGATCGCATTCTGGCCGCGCCCGGTTTCGGCCTGCACTTCACCGACCACATGGTGGAAGTGCGCTGGGACAAGGACACCGGCTGGCACGATGCCAGCGTGCGCCCGTATGGCCCGCTGCAGCTGGACCCGGCCGCCGCGGTGCTGCACTACGGCCAGGAGATCTTCGAAGGCATCAAGGCCTACCGCCACGCCGATGGCTCGATCTGGACCTTCCGCCCGGATGCCAACGGCCGGCGCCTGCAGCGTTCGGCGCAGCGCCTGGCGCTGCCGGAACTGCCGGTGGACATCTTCGTCGAGTCGCTCAGGCAGATGATCGCCGTGGACGCCAGCTGGGTGCCGTCGGCCGACGAATCCAGCCTGTACTTCCGTCCGTTCATGATCGGCGATGAAGCCTTCCTCGGCGTGCGCGGCGCACACAAGGCCGGTTACTACGTGATCGCCAGCCCGGCGGGTCCGTACTTCGCCAAGGGCGTGGCGCCGGTGTCCATCTGGCTGTCCACCGAATACGCCCGCGCCGCCAAGGGCGGCACCGGCGCGGCCAAGTGCGGCGGCAACTACGCCGCCTCGCTGCTGCCGCAGCAGAAGGCGCAGGCCCAGGGCTGCTCGCAGGTATTGTTCCTGGATCCGGTGGAAGGCAAGTACCTGGAAGAACTGGGCGGCATGAACGTGTTCCTGGTCTACAAGGACGGCACGCTGGTGACGCCGGAACTGTCCGGCAGCATCCTTGAGGGCATCACCCGCGAGAGCATCCTGCAGCTGGCCCGCGACCGCGGCATGAAGGTTGAAGAGCGCAAGGTGAGCATCGACGAGTGGAAGCAGGGCGTGGCCTCCGGCGACATCGCCGAAGTGTTCGCCTGCGGTACCGCCGCCGTGGTGACCCCGATCGGCCAGCTCAAGGGCGACGGCTTCGCGGTGGGCGACATCAACGCGCCGGCCGGTGAAGTGACGATGTCCCTGCGCAAGGAACTGACCGACATCCAGTACGGCCGCCTGCCGGACCGCCACGGCTGGCTGGTGCGCCTGGACGCCTGATCCGGTTGGCGCCCTGATCGCGCGTTTCCCAAGGCCCGCCTGGCAACAGGCGGGCCTTTGTGTGGATGGCCCCACGCAAGTCGTTGTTGCGCAACGGGATGTCCGGTTTTTGTCGGGCAAGACAGAGGATGGACTTGAAAAAGCCGTTCATGTGGCGGTTTCTGTCGTGAAAGTTCCTTCACATTCACAAACCGTTGACCCGAAAAGTCTCAGATCGGAATGTTCACAAGACTGAAAAGGCATTGACACGTTGTTGCGTGGCGGCGAAACCAATAGCGTCCGTCGTCGGGCGGTTTTTGTTAGGGGAAACCGATCCAACAACCGGTCGCGATCACTGCCATAGATCCGTAGCCACGGATCGCGCCGGATTTTCGCCGCATAGACGGCATCCTTCAGTCTGAAAGGGAAATCCGATGTCTCATGATTCGCAACACCGTTTGCGTCAGCGTGCATTGGTTGTACTGGGCGCGTCCGTACTCACCTCGCTGCTGCTGGCCTCGCCGGCGTTGGCAGGTGACGTACAGCTGAGCGGCCTGTCCTCGGCGCCGACCCACCAGCGCTTCATCGTGAAGTACAAGGACGGCAGCAGCGCGATCGCCACGCCCACCGCACTGGCCAGCTCGCTCAAGGCGGCCGCCAGCGCCGTGCCCGCCGCCCAAGGGCGCGCGCTGGGCCTGCAGAAACTGCGTCAGCTCGCCATCGGTCCGACCGTGGTCAAGACCGATCGTCCGCTCGATCAGGCCGAATCCGAACTGCTGATGCGCCGCCTTGCGGCCGACCCGAACGTGGAATATGTCGAGGTCGACCAGCTGATGCAGGCCACCCTGGTGCCCAACGATACGCGTCTGTCCGAGCAATGGGGCTTCGGCACCAGCAACGCGTCCATCAACGTGCGCCCGGCCTGGGACAAGGCCACCGGCGCCGGCGTGGTCGTGGCGGTGATCGATACCGGCATCACCAGCCATCCCGACCTCAACGCGAACATCCTGCCGGGCTACGACTTCATCAGCGACGCCGCGATGGCGCGCGATGGCGGCGGGCGCGACAACAACGCCAACGATGAAGGCGACTGGTACGGCGCCAACGAGTGCGGCTCCGGCATCCCGGCATCCAACTCGAGCTGGCATGGCACCCATGTGGCCGGCACCATCGCCGCAGTGACCAACAACAGCACCGGCGTGGCCGGTACCGCCTTCAATGCCAAGGTCGTGCCGGTGCGCGTGCTCGGCAAGTGCGGCGGTTACACCTCCGACATCGCCGATGCGATCGTGTGGGCCTCGGGCGGCACCGTCAGCGGCGTTCCGGCCAATGCCAACCCGGCCGAAGTGATCAACATGTCGCTGGGGGGCGGTGGCAGCTGCTCGACCACCTACCAGAACGCGATCAATGGCGCGGTGTCGCGCGGCACCACCGTCGTGGTGGCCGCGGGCAACAGCAACACCAACGTGTCCTCGTCGGTGCCGGCCAACTGCGCCAACGTGATCGCGGTGGCCGCCACCACCTCGGCCGGTGCCCGCGCCAGCTTCTCCAACTATGGCGCCGGCATCGACATCTCGGCACCGGGCCAGGCGATTCTGTCCACCCTCAACAGCGGCACCACGGTGCCGGGCGCAGCCT
This sequence comes from Stenotrophomonas sp. Marseille-Q5258, assembly GCF_946900935.1. Lineage (NCBI taxonomy): Bacteria > Pseudomonadati > Pseudomonadota > Gammaproteobacteria > Lysobacterales > Lysobacteraceae > Stenotrophomonas > Stenotrophomonas sp. Marseille-Q5258. The sequence continues at coordinate 134,685 of NZ_CAMPPN010000010.1, read as the reverse complement.
CCTACGCGTCCTACAACGGCACCTCGATGGCGGCGCCGCACGTGGCGGGCGTGGTCGCGCTGGTGCAGTCGGTGGCACCGACGGCGCTGTCGCCGGCCGCGGTCGAGACCCTGCTCAAGAACACCGCGCGTGCACTGCCGGGTGCCTGCACCGGCGGGTGCGGCGCGGGCATCGTCGATGCCGATGCCGCGGTCACCGCAGCTCTCAACGGGACCGGCCCCGGCCCGGGCACCGGCACGGTGCTGCAGAACAACGTTCCGGTCACCGGCCTCGGCGCCGCCAGCGGCGCATCGCTGGCCTACACCGTGAACGTGCCCTCGGGCAGCGCGCAGCTGAAGGTCACCATTGCCGGCGGCAGCGGCGATGCGGACCTGTACGTGCGCTCGGGCAGCGCTCCGACCGACACCGTGTACAACTGCCGCCCGTACCTGAGCGGCAACAATGAAACCTGCACCATCAATGCCCCGGCTGCGGGCACCTGGCACGTGCGGGTGAAGGCCTACACGACCTTCTCCGGCCTGAGCCTGACCGCGCAGTACTGATCGGGAGCTGCAACAAAGACGCCCCGGCATGCCGGGGCGTCTTCATGTCCGCCAGGCGGTGGCGCGTCAGGCTTCCTCGAACCGGTTGGCCGCCACGTTCTTGCGCACCTGCTCGGGATTCCAGATGCGGCCGTTCATGGCGATGTACACGCCGCTGGCGAGCGACTGCACCGCACCGATCGCACAGCCGATGTTGAACTCCGCATCCGAGCCGCGGAAGCGCGCCGGGCTCAGCGCGCCGGTCATGACGATGGTCTTGTCGGCAATCGACTTGAGCACCTTGCCGGTCTGCACCATCGAGTCCGTACCGTGGGTGACCAGCACGTGGCGGGTCGGTTGGGCGGCGATGGTCGCGCGGATCAGTTCGCGGTCGTCATCGGTGATGTGCAACGAATCCTTGCGCAGGATCGGAATCACGTTGAAACGGAAGGTCACGCCCAGTTCGCGCAGGATCATCCCGATCTGGGGATCGCCGATCTGGTAGTCCGACTTGTCGTCGAAGTAGATCTTGTCGATCGTCCCGCCGGTGGTGATGATCAGTAGTTCGTCCATTGCAGCAATCCTGGGTTGACGGTGAGCTGGGCGGCGTCGCCGCGCCCTGGCGCCATGATACCGCGCGATCCCGGAGAGCCGTGCGTCGCCCGTCTGCCGTCAGCGCTTCTTCCCGAACCGCCGGCGCAGGCCCGGCGCGCTGGCCACGGCAATCACCGCCAGCGCCAGCACCAGCTCGGTCCAGGCCCACACCGCGATCTCCGGATGGCTCCAGGCGCTCATCACCCCGTGGCTGAACCAGAACAACGCCAGTACGCCGGCCCAGAACGCGGCCTTGCCCCGGCGCACCAGCACGCCCACGGCCAGCAGCAGCGGCGGTGCGGTGAACACCAGTTGCGTGGCCAGCCAGTGCCTGTCATGCGCGAACCACAGCGCATACAGCGCGGCCAGCGCCGCCAGCAGCAGCGCGAGAACGACCTCGGTCGCGCGCGTGCTCATGCCAGCCGCCGTGCGATGTCGGCCACGCGCCGGCCCAGCGCACGCGCCAGGATCGCTTCGTCCTCGCTGGGCGTCGGGTCATCGTTGGCGCCGGCCACGTGGCTGGCGCCATAAGGCGTGCCGCCGGTGGTGGTGTGGCTCAAGGCCGGTTCGGTGAAGGGAATGCCGACGATCAGGCAACCGTGGTGGAGCAGCGGCACCTGCATCGACAGCAGCGTCGACTCCTGGCCGCCGTGCAGCGACGCGGTCGAGGTGAACACTGCCGCCGGCTTGCCCGCGAGTGTGCCGTTGACCCACTCGGCGCCCAGCCCATCCAGGAAGTGCTTCACCGGGGCGGCCATGTTGCCGAAGCGGGTCGGGCTGCCCAGGATCAGGCCGTCGCACTCGGCCAGATCCTCCACGCTCACGTACGGCGCGCCTTCCTCGGGCACCGGCGGCCGCGCGGTCTGGGTGATCGCCGTCACTGGCGGCACCGTGCGCAGACGCGCGCCCATGCCGGGCACTTCGCCGATGCCCCGCGCAATCTGGCGGGCAAGCCGGGCCACCGAACCGCCGCGGCTGTAGTACAGCACCAGAATCTCCGCCATCGCGCCTTCATCTCATCTTGGGGCCAGGGGCCAGTATGGCGATGCGGCGGGCGCAGGGCGAGCGCGGCCGATGCGTGCACGTTTCGCCGCATCGGGTACCCTTGCGCCGATGGAACCTCTGGACACCCTCAACCTGTGGATGGAACGTGTGCGGGATCGCGCGCGCGCCGCCAGTTTCGGCCGCTTCCTGTGGCACCGCTTCCTCGACGACCGTCTGTTCCAGGCGGCCGCGTCGCTGGCTTACACGACCGTGTTCGCGCTGGTGCCACTGGCGATCGTGGTGTTCGGGGTGCTCTCGGCATTCCCGGTGTTCGACCGCTGGAGCGACCAGCTCAGCGACTACGTGTTCTCCAACTTCGTGCCCAACGCGGCGCGCGCGGCCGAAGGCTACCTGCGCCAGTTCTCGGCCAGTGCCGGCCAGCTCACCGCCGCCGGCTTCATCGCGCTGGTGGTGTCGCTGCTGATCACGCTCAACAGCGTCGAGCAGACCTTCAACCAGATCTGGCGGGTCAGCTCGGCGCGACCCAAGCTGACCCGTTTCCTGGTCTACTGGACGGTGCTGACCCTGGGCGCGATGCTGGCGGCCGCCTCGCTCGCGGTCTCGGCGCGGGTGTTCGCGTTGCCGCTGTTCGGCACCAGCGAAGGCCGATGGCTGGCCAATCTGTCGCTGGGGCTGGCACCGGTACTGATCGAATTCGTCTGCATCATGCTGGTCTACCGCGTGGTTCCGCACCACACCGTCAAATGGCGGCATGCCATCCCCGGCGCGATCCTGGCCGCGGTGATGCTGGAGCTGGTGAAGTGGGGCATGGGCGCCTACCTGGGCAGCTTCCAGTCCTACCAGAAGCTGTACGGCACCGTGGCCTTCGTGCCGATCCTGCTGCTGTGGATCTACCTGTGCTGGGTGTCGGTGCTGCTGGGCGCGTCGCTGGCGTCCTCGATCGCCGCCTTCCGCTACCAGCCGGCGGACCTGCGCCTGCCCACCGGCTACGAGCTCTACGGCCTGCTGCGATTGATCGGGCGGTTCCAGCAGGCGCGGCAGAGCGGACGCAGTCTGGATGACGACGAGATCCTCAGGCTGGAGCCGATGCTGACCGACTCGCTCCTGCAGACCATGCTGTGCGACCTGGAAGCGATCCGCGTGGTGCGGCGCGACGAACAGGGCGAATGGCTGCTGGCGCGCGACCTGGACAAGCTGACGCTGTCGGATCTGTACGAAACCACCCAGATGCGCATCCCGGTCAAGGAAGCGTACCTGCCTTACCGCGACGACAGCCTGGGCGATGCCTCGGTGGCCGCGCTGGACGCGCTGCGCCTGCCGCTGCGCGAACTGCTCAAGCGACGCGTCAGCGACATCTATACAAACCTCGGAGACAAACCATGACTGCCAAGCCCCTGCTGCTTGCGCTGGGCCTGCTGGCGCTGGCTGCGTGCAACAAGCCCGCCCCGACCGCGCAGCCTGAGCCGGCCGCCACGCCGTCGCCAGCCCCTGCGGCCCCCGCGCCTGCGGCCGCGCCCGATACGGACCGGCGTACCGTGGAGCGCCCCACGCTCAAACTCAAGGCGCTGGACGGCAGCGACTACGATCTGGCCGCGCATCGTGGCAAATGGGTGGTAGTGAACTTCTGGGCGACCTGGTGTGCGCCGTGCCGCAAGGAAATGCCGGAACTGTCCGCGCTGCATGCCATGCGCGACGAAATCGAGGTGGTGGGCCTGGCCTATGAAGACATCGAACCGGCCGAGATGAAGGCGTTCCTGGAGAAGCGACCGGTAACCTATCCGATCGTCATCGTCGATACGTACAACCCGCCGGAAGACTTCGCGATTCCGCGTGGCCTGCCGTTGACCTACCTGATCGCACCCGATGGCACGGTCGCCAAGGAGTACCTCGGCCCGGTCACCGCCGCCGACATCGAACAGCGCATTGCCGCCAAATAGCCGCGCGCGCGGCACCGCGCCAGCGCCTGTTGCCGGGCAGAGCCCGGCACTACGTGTCGGTCACCGCATCGCGGTGGACATGCGTCGATCAACACCGCATCGCGGTGGACCGGCGTTGATGACCATGTCACGCAGGTCCCGTAGAGCCGGGCTCTGCCCGGCTGCTCGCCGATCCGACCCCGCACCTCCCGCCCGCGCACGCGGCCTGTACCGCGCAAGCGCCTGTTGCCGGGCAGAGCCCGGCACTACGTGTCGGTCACCGCATCGCGTTGGACATGCGTTGATCAACACCGCATCGCGTTGGACCGGCGTTGATGACCATGTCACGCAGGTCCCGTAGAGCCGGGCTCTGCCCGGCTGCTCGCCGATCCGCCCCCGTACCTCCCGCCCGCGCACGCGGCCTGTACCGCGCAAGCGCCCGTTGCCGGGCAGAGCCCGGCACTACGTGTCGGTCACCGCATCGCGTTGGACATGCGTTGATCATCGCACCGCACCTCGTAGAGCCGGGCTCTGCCCGGCTGCTCTCCGATCCGCCCCCGTACCCCCCGCCCGCGCGCGTGGCCTTTGCCGTGCAAGCGCCTGTTGCCGGGCAGAGCCCGGCACTACGTGCCGGTCACCGCATCGCGTTGGACATGCGTTGATCATCGCACCGCACCTCGTAGAGCCGGGCTCTGCCCGGCTGCTCTCCGATCCGCCCCCGTACCCCCCGCCCGCGCACGCGGCCTGTACCGCGCAAGCGCCCGTTGCCGGGCAGAGCCCGGCACTACGGGGTGTCGATGTCTTCGATCGGTTTCAGAACGCCGAAATGCTCTGTGTGCAGCTTGCCTTTCAGCGGTGGCAGTGCCAGCACGGGCTCGTCCACGCGGGTGTCGGGCAGGCGGTCCAGCAGATTGCGGATCAATCCCAGCCGCCCGCGCTTCTGGTCATTGAAATCAACCAGCGTCCAGGGCGCTGCTTCGCGGTGGGTGGCGCGCAGCATCGCTTCGCGCGCTTCGGTGTAGGCGCTGTACTTGCTGCGCGACTTCAGGTCCACCGGTGACAGTTTCCAGCCCTTGAGCGGATCGAGGTGGCGCTCGGCGAAACGCTTCTCCTGCTGCGCCTGGTCCACCGTCAGCCAGTACTTGAACAGCAGGATGCCGTCGTCCACCAGCAGCGTTTCGAACACCGGCGTCTGCGCCAGAAACGCGCGGTACTGCGCTTCGGTGCAGTAGCCCATCACATGCTCGACGCCGGCGCGGTTGTACCAGCTGCGATCCATCAGCACGATCTCGCCAGCGGCCGGCAGATGCGACACGTAGCGCTGGAAATACCATTGGGTGCTTTCGCGGTCGGTGGGCTTGGGCAGTGCCACTACCCTGCATTGGCGGGGATTGAGGTGTTCGGCGATCGCCTGGATCGCGCCGCCCTTCCCGGCGGTGTCGCGGCCTTCGAACAGCACGAGCACGCGCTGGCCGGTGTGCTGCACCCAGCGCGCCATTGCCGCGAGTTCCAACTGCATCGGTTCCAGCTGTTCCTGGTATGCCTTGCGCTTGAGCTTGCCCATCCGCCGCCCCGGTTCTGTCGTGGAGGCTCGAGCCTAGCGCATGGCCGGATCAGGGCGTGTGTGCGCCCTGCCAGCCGCGCTCGTGCGCCATGCCCTCGACCGCAGCAGTGAAATCGACGGCGAACGCCGCCATGTCGAACAGCCCGCTGCGCGTCCGTTGCACGGCCAGTTCGGCGCGCAGCGCCTGCAGCGCCGGGGCATCGTTGCCGAGCCGGATTGCCGTGGCGATGAAGGCACGGTCATCGGCAGCATTCATCCGGGTGAGTCCCAGATGGTGATTGAGGCTGCCGGCCACGCGCGCGGCAAACGTGGTGCCCGGGCAGGTCAGTACGGGGCAGCCGGCCCACAGCGCGTCGGAGGCGGTGGTGTGGGCGTTGTAGGGGTGTGTATCAAGGAACAGATCAGCGTGCTGGTACCGGGCCAGGTACTCGGCGTGGGGCAGGCGCGGCATGAACACCAGGCGCGCCGGCTCCAGCCCTGCCTGGCGGGCCGCCGCACGGAGCCGCGCATCGGCGTTGCCCGGGCCGGACAACAGCCACAGCACGCTGCCCGGTACGCCCTGCAGGACCGCGAACAGGCGCTGCATGCTGCGCGGGGTGAGCTTGTAGCTGTTGTTGAAACAGCACAGCACCACCCCCTGCGCCGGCAGGCCGCAGGCGACGCGCGACGGTGGCGTCGCAACCTCGCGCGTGTTGTCCGACGGCTGGAACGCGCGTGACAGGCGCCAGATGCGCTCGCTGAAGGCCGATGCCAGCGCATCTGGCAGCACGAAGGCATCGGCCAGCACGTGGTCGATCCACGGCGCCCCGGACGTGCCCGGATACGCCAGCCAATTCACCTGTATCGGTGCCGGACGCATCGCCAGCACCTGCGGCGTGCCGCCGCCGCCCCAGCCGCGCAGGTCGAACAGCACATCGATGCCGGCGTCGCGGATGCGCGCGGCAACACGGTCGTGCGGCTGTCCGCCCACCTCGTGCAGCACGCTGGCCGCCGCCTGGAGGCGGACGCGGATGTCGCTGCCGTCATCGCCGTTGAGCGCGAACAGATGCAGGTCCAGCCGATCGGCGAGGGCCAGCTGCTCGAACAGGGCCACCGTCAGCAGCCCGGTCGGATGCGCGCCGAAGCCATTGGAGAGGAAGCCGACGCGGAGTCTTCCGTGGTCCCGCACGGTTGTCGGGGGCAGGGCGGGCAGATCCGTCCCGATCGCTGCCGCGCGTTGCCGCGCACAGGTCAGCTGCTCGGTGGCGCTGGCATCTTCACTGAGGAAGGCGAACGGCTCGACCACCGCCTGGCCTTGCGCCACGGCCCGACGGACCAGCGCCGACAGCCGGTCCAGATCGCGCCAGTCGCACAGGCGGCGCTGCCAGTTGAGCAACTGCGCGGTGATGTAGGGCTCACCCGGCAGCAGCCGGTGCGCATGGCGATAGGCATCGGCGGCGGCCTCGGGCTGGCCGGCATCCTCCAGCGCATGGCCGAGCCACAGGGCGATGCCGGGATGCTGCGGTACCTGCTCAGCCGCACGGCGCAGCAGGACGGCTGCGTCGCCGGGCTGGCCCTGCATCCAGCGGGCACGCCCGAGCCGGGCCAGGGCTTCGGGATGATCGTCGCGCAACTGCAGCGCCTGCGTGGCGGCGGCCGCGCCACGGGCGACGTCGCCGGCTTCCAGTTCGGCGTCTGCCAGCATGACCCACGCGATGAAGTCGCTCGGCTGGCGCTGCACGGCCTCGCGCAGCTGCCGGCGTTCCTGGTCCGGTGCGCCCACGCTCAGGGTCCGGCAGCCAGCTGCGCCAGTTCGTCGGCCTGATGTTCGTGTATCAGCCGTTCGACCAGCGGATCGAGCTCGCCGGCAATGATGTTGGGCAGGTCGTACAGCGTCAGTCCTTCCACGCGGTGGTCGGTGATCCGGCCCTGCGGGAAGCTGTAGGTACGGATGCGCTGGCTGCGGTCGCCGCTGCCCACCTGCAGGCGGCGGCTCTCGGCGGTGGCGGCGGCCTGCCGGCTGCGTTCGGCGTCGAGCAGCTGCGCCTTCAGGCGCTTCATGGCCTTGTCGCGGTTGGCATGCTGGCTGCGCTCGGTCTGGCACTCCACCACCACGCCGGTCGGCAGGTGGGTGATGCGGATCGCCGATTCGGTCTTGTTGACGTGCTGGCCGCCGGCGCCGGACGAGCGGAACGTATCCACCCGCAGGTCGGCCGGGTTGATCGTCACTTCGTCCACATCGTCGGCTTCGGGGATGATCGCCACGGTGGCCGCCGAGGTGTGGATGCGTCCCTGCGATTCGGTCGCCGGCACGCGCTGCACGCGGTGCGTGCCCGATTCGAACTTCAGCTTCGAGTAGGCACCGCGACCGACCACCCGGGCCACGATTTCCTTGTAGCCGCCATGTTCGCCGGGGCTGTCCGATTCGACCTCCACCTTCCAGCCCTGGCGCTCGGCATAACGCGCGTACATCCGGAACAGGTCGCCGGCGAAGATCGCCGCCTCGTCGCCGCCGGTGCCGGCGCGTACTTCCAGGAACAGGTTGCCGTCGTCGCGCGGGTCGCGCGGCACCAGCAGCAGCGCCAGGTCCTGGTCAAGCTGTTCCAGGCGTTGCTGGGCCGCAGTGATTTCCTCTTCGGCCAGCTCGCGCAGGTCCGGCTCGGCGCGCATCGCCTCTGCGGCGGCCAGGTCGGCCTTGGCCCGGGCTTCGTCGGCCAGTGCGGTGGCGATCGGCTGCAGCTGCGAGAACTCGCGCGAGAACGCGCGGAAGCGTTCGTTGTCGCCGACCACACCCGGATCGGCAAGCAGGCGTTCAAGTTCTTCGCGGCGCTCGGCCAGCGCTTCCAGCTTACGGCGCAGGGTCGGCGTCATCATTCCTCACAACAGGGTGCTGGTAGCCGGGCTTGGCCGGGAACAGGCGCTCGGCGGCGCGGGTCAGTTCAGTATCGCCGCTCAACGCCGCCGCGCGCAGCGCGGCCGTCGGCGGGTGCAGCAGGCGGTTGGTCAAGCCGTGCGCGAGCAGTTCCAGTACGTCCTCGGCCGGCTTGCCGTTGGCCAGCTGCTGTCGGGCTTTTTCCAGCATCTCCGTCCGCGTCGCATCGCCGTAGGCGCGCAGCTGCAGCAGCGGCGCCTGGTGCGCGCCGGCGTGGAGGGTCTCCACGAACCGGGCAACCTGCAGGTCGATGATCGCCTCGGCCTCGGCGGCGGCTTCGCGGCGGCTGCGGCGATTGTCCTCGACCGCCCGCTCAAGATCGTCCACGGTGTACAGGAAGGCATCACTGAGGTCGCCCACGCCCGATTCGATATCGCGCGGCACAGCCAGGTCGAACAGCAGCATCGGCTTGTGCCGGCGCGCCCGCAGCGCGGCGGCGACATGTGCCTTGGCGATCACCGGCTCGCGCGCGGCGGTGGCCGAAAACACCACGTCGGCCTCGCCGAGGTGGCGCTCCAGCTCGGTCAGGGGCAGGGCGACGCCGCCGTGGCGGCTGGCCAGGTCCTGGGCGTGGGCGAGGGTGCGGTTGGCGATCAGCAGCCGGCGCACGCGCCCCTCGCTGAGATGCCGCGCCGCCAGCTCGATGGTCTCGCCGGCGCCAACCAGCAGCACGGTGGAATCTTCCAGCCGGGCGAACGAGTTCTGCGCCAGGCGCACCGCCGTGGAGGCCACCGACACCGGATTGGCGCCGACGCGGGTATCGGTACGGGCCCGCTTGGCCACCGAGAAGGTCTGCTGGAACAGGCGGTCCAGGCGCTGGCCGAGCAGCCCGTGATCGCGCGAGGTGGCCCAGGCGTCCTTCACCTGGCCCAGGATCTGCGGTTCGCCCAGCACCATGGAGTCCAACCCGGTCGCGACCCGGAACAGGTGGCGTACGGCGTCCGCATCGGCATGCTGGTACAGGTAACCCTGGAGCTGGCCGGCGTGCGCCTCCAGCCAGTCGGCCAGGGCCTGTCCGGACTCGGCGATGGCATACAGCTCGGTGCGGTTGCAGGTGGACAGCAGCACCGCTTCGGCCACCTGCGGGGTGTCACGCAGCGAGGCGAGCGCCCGCGGCAGCGCATCGCCGCCAAAGGACGCGCGTTCGCGCAGTTCCACTGGCGCGGTCTGGTGGTTCAGTCCGAGCACCCACAGGGTCATTGTTCAGTTGCTTGCGATAAGCTGCTGGCCATTCAAGTCGTCATTTTAAGGCTCAGATGCCCCCGATGCCCGCATTGATTCGCATCTCCAGCGTTCTGCTGCTGTCTTTGTTCACCGCCAACGCCCTGGCAGCCCGTCCTGCCACGGTTCCGGCGGGCAGGGACCGCGCCGCCGAGCCTGCCTCGCTGACCCCGGTCCTGGCCGGCGAATTCGCCCTCCAGGCCGGCAAACTGGAGGACGCCGCGCGCTGGTATCTGGATGCAGCCGAGGCCGGCCGTGACGACGCCGGGCTGGCCGAGCGCGCCACGCGCATCGCCATGCTGGCCAACGATGATGTCCGTGCCGCCCGGGCGCTGAAGCTGTGGGAGGCGCGCGCGCCGCGCTCGCTGGCCATGCGCAGCAGTGCTGCGGCCCTGGCCATGCGCCAGAACCAGGTGAAGACCGCCCAGGCCGAACTGGTGGCGATACTGCGCGATCCGGATCCGCAGGGCTGGAAGTTCGCCATCGCCGCCCTGGTGGGGGGCGGCCGCGATCCGGCCGTGCCGGCCCAGGTGCTGGACGGGCTGGTGGACGCCAACGCGATCCCCGACACCCTGGAGGCCTGGCAGGAGTTTGGTCGCCTGGCCCTGCGCATGGACAAGCCCGAATTGGCCCGACGCATGGTCGATGAAGTGGTCCGCCGCTTCCCCGATGAGCCGCGCGTGGCCCTGCTGCATGCCAGCCAGTTGAGCCAGTCCGGCAAGACCGACGAGGCGCTGGCGCTGTTGCGCGGCGTGGAGCCCAGGACCACACAGGACCCGGAACTGCGCAACGCGGTGGCGATCACCTACGACGCGATGGGCGAATCCAGGGCCGCCGAGCGCGTGCTGTCAGTGGGCCCGCAGGACGTGCAGACCTACGGCATGCGCGCCTCGCTGCTGGCCAAGCAGAACGACACCGCAGCGCTGCTGGCGCTGTACACCGAACTGTCCGGCAAGGCGACCAAGCCCGATCCGGCCCAGCGCCTGCTGCTCGGCAAGATTGCCGAGTACCTCAAGCGTCCCGCCGAAGCGGTGGAGTGGTACCACGGTGTGCCTGGTGGTCCGGAACGCGACGAAGCCCGCCTGCGCGCCGCCAACGCCCAGTACGAACTGGGCCGCACCGACAAGGCGCTGGCTGAAGTACATGCGATCCAGTCCGACGCGACCGTCGATGACGAAGCGCGTCGCGACGCCTACCTGCTCGAAGCGGAGCTGCGCCAGCGCGGCAACGACGATGCCGGCGAACTGGATGCACTCGGCCGCGGCCTGGCCGCCTATCCCGACGAGAACGCCTTGCTGTATGCCCGCGCGCTGGCGTGGGAGCGCCGCGACGACATCGCGCGCGCCGAGGCCGACCTGCGCAAGGTGCTGGTGACCGATCCGGAAAACGTGGCCGCGCTCAATGCGCTGGGCTACACCCTGGCCGATCGCACCCAGCGCTACCAGGAGGCCTTGGAACTGATCGACCGCGCCCGCGTGGCCGAGCCGGACAACGCCGCCATCGTCGACAGCTACGGCTGGGTACTCTACCGCCTGGGGCGCAACGAGCAGGCGCTGGTGCAGCTGCGCCGCGCCTGGAGCCTGGCCAAGGATGCCGAGATCGCCGCCCATGTCGGCGAAGTGCTGTGGGTGCTCGGCCGCAAGGACGAGGCCCGTCAGTTCTTCGACGAAGCCCGCAAGCTGGACCCTGACAACCGCGCCCTGCAGCGCGTGATCGAGAAATACGGCGTATGAACCTGCAGTTCCTGAAATCTGCCGCGGCCCTTGTCGCGGCCCTCTCGCTGTCGGCGTGCGTGTCGCTGGACGAGCGCAAGGCCCCGTCGGCGCCGGCGGTGGTGACCACGGTGTCGGCCGAAGCGCAGCAGGCAGAAAGCGATCGCGTCGCCGCTGTCCGGGCACAGCCGCAGTGGGCGTTCCAGGGCCGGGTAGCCATCAACAAGGGCCGCAACGGCGGCAATGGCCGCATCGACTGGCAGCAGCAGGCCCGCCAGTACGTGGTCGAGCTGAGCGCGCCGGTGACCCGCCAGAGCTGGAAACTGACCGGCGATACCCGGCACGCCGGCGGGCGGCTGGAAGGGCTGGACGGCGGACCGCGCCAGGGTGACGACGCCCAGCAGGTGCTGCTGGAGGCGACGGGCTGGGACATTCCGGTCAACCAGCTGCCCGACTGGGTGCGTGGCCTGGTGGCTGATGCGGCGGGCCCGGCCGAGCAGGTCGAGCGCGATGGCGACGGCCGCCCGCGTCGCGTGCAGCAGATGGGCTGGCAGATCCAGTACCTGGACTGGTACCCGGCCGAGGGCGATCGCCCGGTGCTGCCGCGGCGCATCGAAGCGGTCAACGGCGACGCCAAAGTGCGCCTGGTGGTCGACAGCTGGGTGGTCGGCACCCCATGAGCGCGCCGGACCTGAACGCAGGCTGGTCGCACTGGCCGGCCCCGGCCAAGCTGAACCTGTTCCTGCACATCACCGGTCGTCGTGCTGACGGTTATCACCAGCTGCAGACCGTGTTCCGCCTGCTCGACTGGGGCGACCGGCTGCGCCTGCGGGTACGCGAGGATGGCCAGGTGCGTCGTGACGGGCCATCGGTGGCGGGCGTGGCCGAGACCGACGACCTTGCCGTGCGCGCGGCGTTGTTGCTCAAACGTGCGACCAACAGCTCTCAAGGTGCGGATATCGGCATCGAAAAGCGCATTCCGGCAGGCGGTGGCTTCGGCGGCGGTTCGTCCGACGCGGCCACCGTGCTGGTGGCCCTGAACCGCTTGTGGAGGGCGGGTCTGGACGTGGATGCGCTGGCCGCGCTGGGCCTGCAGCTTGGTGCGGATGTGCCGGTGTTTGTGCGCGGCCACAATGCCTGGGCGGAGGGAGTGGGGGAGCAGTTGACCCCGATGGACCTGCCGCCGGCCTGGTATGTGCTTGCCGATCCGGGCGTTCACGTCCCGACGGCTGCGCTTTTTGCATCACCAGATTTGACGCGCGATGCCCCAGTGGCGAAAATAGAGGACTTCGCTTCCGGGTCTTTGCTCGGGAATGCGTTCGAGCCGGTCCTGCGCCGTCACGAGCCTGCCGTAGAGGCGGCGCTGGTGGCGTTGAGCAGTATCGGCCGGGCACGACTCACCGGGTCGGGAAGCGGTTGTTTCGTCGAGTTCACCACGCGCGCTGCCGCCGAGCAGGCGTTGGCGGAGTTGCCGGAAGGACTGCGGGCATGGGTGGCTGCGGGCGTGGAGCGCTCGCCACTGCTTGATGTACTCGAGCGTTATTGATTTTTGATGCAGGGGCGTCGCCAAGAGGCCCAAGGCACCAGGTTTTGATCCTGGCATTCGGAGGTTCGAATCCTCCCGCCCCTGCCACTTGCGGATGTTTTGCCGCGAACCCTTGCGCACGCGATCTGCGCGGGCGCGGTCGAACCTCCGCAGTGTCGTCACCGCCGACGCCTCCGGGTGCCTGCGGCAGAGTTCTCCGCCAATCGCTCCCGCCCGAGACCGTCCCATGATGCAAGAATCCCCCAACCTGCTGGTCTTTTCCGGCAACGCCAACAAGCGCCTTGCGCAGAGCATCTGCAAGGAACTGGGGGTGCGACCGGGCAAGGCACTGGTCTCGCGCTTCTCCGATGGTGAAGTGCAGGTGGAAATCGAAGAGAACGTCCGCAAGCAGGACGTCTTCGTGATCCAGCCGACCTGTGCCCCCAGCGCCGAGAACCTGATGGAGCTGCTGGTCCTGATCGATGCGCTCAAGCGCGCCTCGGTCAACAGCGTCACTGCGGTGGTGCCGTACTTCGGCTACTCGCGCCAGGATCGCCGCATGCGCTCCTCGCGCGTGCCGATCACGGCCAAGGTCGCCGCCAAGATGTTCAGCGCCGTGGGGGCCGACCGGGTCCTGACGGTGGACCTGCATGCCGACCAGATCCAGGGTTTCTTCGACATGCCGGTCGACAACGTGTATGCCTCGCCGCTGCTGCTCGCCGATATCTGGCGTGCCTACGGCACTGAAAACCTGATCGTGGTGTCCCCGGACGTGGGCGGTGTGGTGCGTGCGCGCGCCGTCGCCAAGCGCCTGGACGATGCCGACCTGGCGATCATCGACAAGCGCCGTCCGCGCGCCAACGTCTCCACCGTGATGAACATCATCGGTGACGTCGAAGGCAAGACCTGCGTGATGGTCGATGACATCGTCGATACCGCCGGCACCCTGTGTGCGGCCGCTGCTGCCCTGAAGGCGCGCGGCGCCCTCAAGGTCGCCGCGTACTGCACCCACGCCGTGCTTTCGGGCCCGGCGGTGGACAACATCAACAACTCCCAGCTCGATGAGCTGGTGGTGACCGACACCATTCCGCTCAATGAAGCGGCGCGGGTGTGCAGCAAGATCCGTCAGCTCAGCGTGGCGGAGATGCTGGCCGAAACGATGCGCCGCATCGCCTTCGGCGAGTCCGTCAGCTCGCTGTACGTGGATTGATGCTGTCGCAATGAAATCTCCGGCTGCCGGCAACGGCAGTCGGGTCCTGGGTACGTCTGGTCGCGGACGTACCTTCAACCGCCACGCCTTCGGGCAAGGCAACTACTGGTAGTGCAAACATGTCGAAGACTCATGAAATCAAGGTCACCGCTCGTGACGTGCAGGGCAAGGGTGCGAGCCGCCGCCTGCGTCACGCCGGCGTGATCCCGGCCGTTGTGTACGGCGGCGGCGCCGCTCCGATCAACATCAACCTGGACCACAACCAGATCTGGCTGGCCCAGCAGAACGAGTGGTTCTACTCCTCGATCCTGGACCTGAACCTGGACGGCCAGGTCACCAAGGTGCTGCTGCGTGACATGCAGCGCCACCCGTTCAAGCAGCTGATCATCCACCTGGATTTCCTGCGCGTGAACGAGAACGAGGCCCTGACCGCCAACGTCCCGCTGCACTTCATCAACGAAGACACCTCGCCGGCTGGCAAGGCTGCCGACGTCGTGGTCACCCACGAACTGAAGGAAGTGACCATCTCCTGCCTGCCGAAGGACCTGCCGGAATCGATCGACGTCGACCTGGCCGACCTGAAGGCCGGTGACGTGATCTACCTGTCGGACATCAAGCTGCCGAAGGGCGTCGAGATCCCGGCCCTGGCCCAGGGCAAGGACCACGACGACGCGATCGTCACCGCCAAGCACGGCAAGGAAGACGTTGCCGACGAAGCGCCGGCCGCAGAGTAAGTGGTTGCGGCGCCTGTCCTTCGGGGCAGGCGCCGTTTCTGTATGTGCCGGCACAGGGTCGGTACCGACGAAGAAGAGTGATGACAGGATTGCGATTGATCGTTGGTCTGGGCAACCCCGGACCCGAGCACGCCCAGACCCGGCACAACGCCGGGTTTCGTTTCATTGACGCCCTGGTCGAACAGGCCGGCGCGCGCTGGAGCGTGGACAGCAAGCTGTTCGGCGAGACCGCCAAGGTCGACATCGCCGGGCAACCGGTGTGGCTGCTCAAGCCCGCCACCTTCATGAACCTCAGCGGCAAGTCGGTTACCGCCGCGCAGCGCTTCTGGAAGATCGAGCCCGAAGAAACCCTGCTGGCGCACGATGAGCTGGACCTCCCGCCCGGCGTGGCACGGCTCAAGTTCGATGGCGGTCACGGCGGCCAGAACGGACTGCGCGACACCATCCGTCTGCTGGGGCATGGCAGATTCCACCGCCTGCGTATCGGCATCGGCCATCCCGGTCACAAGGACCGCGTGGTTCCGTGGGTGCTCGGCCGCGCCGGCAAGGATGACGACGTGTTGATCGGCCATGCCATCAACGACGCCATCGACGTGCTGCCGCTGGCCGTAAAGGGCGACTACAGCGAGGCCATGAAACGCCTGCATACCCCGAAATGATCGCCCGGTAGGCACAGCAATCCGGTAGGTACCGACCGTTGGTCGGTACGGAAAATGATCGGTAAAACGGTGCCCGGCAGCGCGCCCTTTTACCAATCACTTTCACCCCAGAGGTTGTCAAAGATGGGTATCAAATGCGGCATCGTCGGTCTGCCCAACGTCGGCAAATCGACCCTGTTCAATGCGCTGACCAAGGCGGGCATCGCGGCGGCCAACTTCCCGTTCTGCACGATCGAACCGAACGTCGGCATCGTGCCGGTGCCCGATCCGCGCCTGAACGAACTGGCGGCGATCATCAACCCGCAGAAGGTCATCCCGACCGCCGTGGAGTTCGTCGACATCGCCGGCCTGGTCGCCGGTGCCGCCAGTGGCGAAGGCCTGGGCAACAAGTTCCTGGCCCACATCCGCGAAGTGGATGCGATCACCCACGTCGTGCGCTGCTTCGAGAACGCCGACGTCATCCACGTCAACAACAAGGTCGACCCGATCTCGGACATCGACACCATCGACACCGAGCTGGCCCTGGCCGATCTGGACAGCGTCGAGAAGGCGTTGAACCGTGCCGAGCGCGCGGCCAAGGGCGGCGACAAGGACGCGGCTGCCCGCAAGCCGGTGCTGGCCAAGCTGCAGGCCGCGCTGTCCGACGGCAAGGCCGGCCGCACTGCCGGCCTGGACGAGGAAGAGAAGGCGCTGGTCCGCGATCTGTTCCTGCTCACCCTCAAGCCGGTGATGTACATCGCCAACGTGCTGGAAGACGGCTTCGAGAACAACCCGCACCTGGACGCCGTGCGCGCCCGCGCTGCCGAAGAAGGCGCACAGGTGGTGCCGGTCTCGGCCGCCATCGAAGAAGAGCTGTCCCAGCTCGACGACGACGACCGCGACACCTTCCTGGCCGACCTGGGCCTGTCCGAGCCGGGCTTGAACCGCGTCATCAACGCCGCCTACAACCTGCTCGGCCTGCAGACCTATTTCACCGCAGGCGTGAAGGAAGTCCGCGCGTGGACCGTGCGCAAGGGCGCCACCGCACCGCAGGCGGCTGCCGTCATCCACACCGACTTCGAGAAGGGCTTCATCCGCGCCGAAACCATCGCGTATGACGACTTCATCAAGTACAAGGGCGAGGCCGGTGCGAAGGAAGCCGGCCGCCTGCGTCTGGAAGGCAAGGAATACCGCGTCCAGGAAGGCGACATCCTGCACTTCCGCTTCAACGTCTGATCGCATCTGCGTTGTACGCCCGCAAACGCCCCGCCTTGTGCGGGGCGTTTGCGTTTGCAGGTGGTGCCGGAGCAGCAGGTGCCGACCATTGGCCGGCACGCTTCCTGTGCTGGACAATAATTGACCATCCGTGGAAACGCCTGCGGCGCAACGCTCGCACCAGCTTGTCCACAGCAAACCCCCACGGCTTTCCACGTGCCATGTGGAGAACCCCGTTCGGTGATGCGCTGGACGTGGCAAACCGGCGGGCGCCGGCCGCTGGTCGGCACGGAGCCCGGCCTGGACAATAATTGATCACCCTCCAGAACCGCTGCGCTGCAACGCTCACACAGGGTTGTCCACAACAAACTCCCACGGCTTTCCACGCCGCGTGTGGAAAACGTGTTCGACCGGACGGCGATCACGTCGCGCCAGCGCTGGACAATAATTGACCACCCGCGGAAACGCCCGCGGCGCAACGCTCGCACCGGCTTGTCCACAGCAAACCCCCACGGCTCTCCACGTGTCATGTGGAAAACCCGCGCACGTTCTCCACTCGGGGCCAGCGCCCCCAAAAAAAAAGGACGGAGGCAGTGCCTCCGTCCTTCCTGCTGCGTCCCCTGGCAGGCGCCTTACAGCGGCGTACCGCCGAACTTGTGGGTGTACTGCAGGTTGATCGTGCGGCCGACGGTGTCGAACCAGGACACGTCGTAATACGGGTACGGGGTGTAGGTCGCGTCCTTGGGCGGCATCTTGTTGCCCACGTTGACCACCGACAGCGACAGGCGTGCGTGGTCGTCGAAGCGGTACTGCACCGACACGTTGTAGCGGTAGGTCGCGCCGATCCACGGGCTGTCGCCGCTGTCCGGATCGAAGCTCTGATCGTAGCTGTCGTAGGTGGGCAGCCTGCCCAGGCGCGAGCCGTACACGGTGGCCGACCAGGCGTCCTTTTCCCAGGTGATGCTGGCGCTGGTCTTGGTGCGCGGGATGTCGAAGCCGCTGTTGACCGCGAACTGGTCTTCGACCACGTCGCCGTCGAACTGCTGGAAATCGTGCGTCTTCACCCAGGTGTGGTTGCCACTGAGGGTGAAGTCGCCGATGGACGTCGGCAGGCGGTAGCGCAGGCCCACATCGATGCCGCGGGTGGTTTCGCGGGCGATGTTGATCGGGTTGACGTGCACGCCGTACAGGCGGCCGTCGCTGGTGCGGGTGACCCGGGCGATCGCATCCACGCAGGTCGGCGAGGTCGGGTCCGCGCCGCCCAGACGGCAGGCCGCCTCGTCGCGCAGGATGGTGCCCACGTCCATGTCCTGCACCTGGTCGCGCATATCGATGTCAAACCAGTCCACCGACAGATCCAGCCCGATGGCCGGCGACCACACGAAGCCGGCACTCCACGACGTGCTGGTTTCCGGGTCGAGCCTGCGATTGCCCTCGCGCGTGCGGATCAGGTCTTCCTCGTAGTCCGAGCAGTCGTCGGCCTGGTCCAGCTGGCATGTGTAGTAGTCGTTGTTGCTGGTCTCGTCGTTGCCCGGCCCGGCGTACACGTAGTGCAGGTCCGGCGCGCGGAACGCCGTGCCGTAGGAGCCGCGCACCAGCAGCGTATCGATCGGGCGCCACTCGATGCCGCCACTCCAGGTCGCCTTGCCGATGCTGTTGCCCGAGTAGCGGTACTGGTCGTAGCGACCGGCCACGCTCACATTGAGCGTGTCGTGCAGCGGCAGGCGCAGTTCGGCGGCGGTGGCCCAGCGGTTGCGGCTGCCGTGGCCGTCGGAGTCCTTCCAGCTGTAGTAGTAGTACTGCGTGGCCAGCGGATCGGGGTTGAGGGCGTAGGACTGGTTGCCGAACTCCGCGGTGGCCGCAAAACCGGCCTTGCCGCCCGGCAGCTCGAACAGTTCGCCGTTGGTCAGCGTCAGGGCGACGGTGTCGGTGCGCGACTTCGGCGTATAGGTCGTGCGCGCGGCAATCGAATCGTATTCGGCGCGGCTCAGCGGGCGGTAAAGACGTGCCGGGTCGGCGTTGAAGATCGGAAAGACGTTGTCGTCATCGTCGGTGTACTCGCCGAGCTGCTCGCCAAGGAACAGCGCGTTGGCCTTGGCCGCAACGATCTGCGGCCAGCGGATCGACGACTGGTACTGCGAATGGCTCAACGAGGCCTCGTAGTCCCACGCCCCGTTCAGGCTGCCTTTGAAGCCGGTGGTGACGCTGAAGGTCTTCTGCGTGCTGCGGATCATGCCGTTGCGCAGCCCGCCCATTTCTTCGGGCGAGAACTGGCGCTGCCAGAACTCGACCTGGTCGGTGGCCTGGTTGTAGAAGTAGCCGTCCTCATTGCCGTCGGCGGCCATGCGGCCCCACTGGGTCACATCGCGCATCAGCGCGATGTCGTGGTAGCCCATCTGCACGTCGGCAAACCAGCTGGCGCCATTGTCGAAGGCGTAGTTCAGCGACGCGTAGCCATTGGCGCCGCGACGCTTGCTCAGGATCGTGCCGTAGCCGATCGAGCGGTCGCTGCCGCAGTAGAAGCCGTAGCGCGCGCGTTCGGCGTAGTGGGTGCTGCCGTTGTTCTGGCCGGCCAGTGCATCGCAGGTGGCCTGGCCCGGGTCCAGGTAGTCGTCGTTCCAGTCGGTGCGCAGGTAGGCACGGCGCGCGGCGCGGGCGCTGTCGGTCGGCGCGTCCAGGGTGGAGTCCTGCTGCTCGCGCTCATAGGCCCACAGCGGTGTCTGCGACTGCAGTTCCAGGCTGTACACCGCGCTGAAGCGACCGGCGTCGAAGCCGCTGGCAATGCTCATGTCGAACGACTCGCCGCCGCCTTCGCTGGTCGTGCCCATGCGCACGTCCACCGTGGTGCCATCCACCCGCTTCTTGAGGATGAAGTTGACCACGCCGGCGATCGCGTCCGACCCGTAGATCGCCGAGGCGCTGCCGGTCAGTACTTCGATCCGCTCGATCATCCCGATCGGAATGTTGGAGACGTCGGTGAAGTTGCTGCGGCCCTGGAAGGGCATCGGGAAGTCGGCGATGCGGCGGCCGTTGACCAGCACCAGGGTGTGGTTGGGGCCGAGGCCGCGCAGGTCGACCTGCTGCGCACCCGGCGAGAAGTCCGCGCCGCTGGAGGACTGCTGGCTCTGGGTCTCACCGCCGTTCTGGGTCATGGAACGGAGCACGTCCGGCACGCTGGTGAAGCCGCTGGCCTGGATCTGCTCGGCGGTGATCACCGTGACCGGTGCGGGTCCTTCCACCTGCGCGCGCGGAATGCGCGAGCCGGTGACCTGCACCGTGTCCAGTTGCTGCACTCCGGGGGCGGCCGACTGGGCCGCCGCAGTCGCGGCCACACCCATCAACGCCAGCTGGATCGACCACGCCATCGCCTGTTTACGCATGAGAATTCTCGAGAAGAAAGTGTCGGCCTCGAGGGAGGCCTGTCCCCCATTCACATTTCGCGAATGGACGGCGCGCATTTAACGCCTTTTTCATGGGGTTGACCACTGCCATGTTCTCTGGCAAAGAGTGAAAGCGCTTACACCCCCGATCTGTTCAGGGAGATCAACGTGCACAAGGCTTTCCGCCGTTTCAGACCGCTCCTCTGGCTGCTGCTGGCTGTCCTGGCGCTGCCGGCCCAGGGCCAGTCGTCGCGCAGCCTGCAGGAGCCGGGCTACCGCTACTACGAGATCGGTGACCTGGACGCGCCGCGGGCCGCCCGGACCGAGCCGGCGATGATGCTCATGGGTGGCGGCGAGTGGGTGCCGGCCGCCTTCGCGTGGTGGCTGGAGCGCGCCGGCCACGGTCGGGTGGTGATCCTGCGCGCGTCGGGCGGCGATGAGCTCCAGGAGCGCCTCTACCGCGACATCGGCGGTGTGAGCACCGTCCAGACCCTGGTCTTCGACAGCCGCCGCGCCGCCGATGACCCCAATGTCCTGCAGGTGGTGGCCGCGGCCGATGCGATCTTCATCGCCGGTGGCGACCAGTCGCGCTACATCCGCTTCTGGAAGGGCACCGCCCTCAATGACGCCCTCAACGCCCATGTGCGCGCCGGCCGTCCCATCGCCGGCACCAGTGCCGGTCTGGCCATTCTCGGCGGCTACAGCTACGGCGCACTGGATGGCGGCAGCATCACTTCGGACCGGGCGCTGCAGGACCCGATGGGCAGTGCGGTGACGCTGGACAACGATTTCCTGACCATGCCGTACCTGTCGAACGTGGTCACCGACACCCATTTCGGCAAGCGTGACCGGCTCGGTCGCCTGATCGTCTTCGTCGCTCGTGCCGCGCGGCAGAGCGGGCGGCCGGACATGGTCGGCATCGGCGTGGACGAAGACACCGCCCTGTGCGTCGAGGCCGATGGTCGCGGCCGTGTGTTCAGCAACGACGACGGGTACGCCTGGCTGGTCATGCCGCGCCACACCGCCGACCGCCTGCGCGATGGCGAGCCGCTGGACTTCCACGCGATCCCCGTCACCGGTGTGGGCAGTGCCAGCCGTCTGCACCTGGACGGGTTCCGGGTCGACGATCCGGCGTTCCAGATCACCGCCGATATCCGCGACGGGGCCTTGGAACTGCAGCCCCGCTGACGCCATGATGGGGGTCTTGCCTGCCGGAGACCCTGTCATGACCCGCCGAACCGCGTTGCTGCTGTCGTTGTGCCTGTCGAGCCCG
Source organism: Stenotrophomonas sp. Marseille-Q5258 (assembly GCF_946900935.1). Classification (NCBI taxonomy): domain Bacteria; kingdom Pseudomonadati; phylum Pseudomonadota; class Gammaproteobacteria; order Lysobacterales; family Lysobacteraceae; genus Stenotrophomonas; species Stenotrophomonas sp. Marseille-Q5258. The sequence goes on along the minus strand of NZ_CAMPPN010000010.1, from coordinate 113,266 downwards.
CTTGCATCGGCGGCCGAGCCTGTCCTGGTGATCCACGGTGGCGCAGGGGTCGAGCGCGGGGATCTGTCGCCCACCGAGGAAGCGGCGGCGCGCACGGCGCTGCGCCAGGCGCTTGTGAAGGGACACCAGGCACTCGCGGCGGGTCGCCCGGCGCTGGAGGCGGTCACCGCCGCGATCACGGTGCTGGAGGATGACCCCACCTTCAATGCCGGCAAGGGCGCCGTGTTCACCCATGACGGGCGCAACGAGCTGGACGCCTCGCTGATGGACGGCGCCACCCTCAAGGCCGGCGCCGTCGCGGGCGTGCACCGGGTACGCAATCCGATCCTGCTGGCCAACGCGGTGATGCAGCATTCCCCGCACGTGATGATGGTGGGCGAGGGCGCCGAGACCTTCGCCGCCACCCAGCACATCGCGCTGGTCGATCCGTCGTACTTCCGCACTGAAAAACGCTGGCAGCAGCTGCAGAAGGCACTCCGCGAGGACGCGGCCGGCCAGGCGCATGCCGATCTGGAGACCGCACGTCACTTCGGTACCGTCGGCGCCGTGGCGCTGGACGCCCAGGGCAGGCTGGCGGCGGGCACGTCCACCGGCGGCATGACCAACAAGCGCTATGGCCGGGTCGGCGATTCGCCGATCATCGGTGCCGGCACATACGCCAACGCGACCTGCGCGGTGTCGGGTACGGGCTGGGGCGAGTTCTACATCCGTACGGCGGCGGCCCACGACATCTGTGCGCGCATGCAGTACCTAAAGCAGGGTCCGGACGAAGCAGGGCGCGCGGTGATCAATGAGCGCATTCCCGCGCTCGGCGGCGATGGTGGCGCGATCGTGCTCTCGGCCGACGGTCGTGCCGCGACGCCGTTCAATACGCAGGGCATGTACCGGGGCTGGATCGGCGCCGACGGCGTGCCGCACGTGGCGATCTTTGCCGACGAACCACTGCCGCTGCCAGGCCAATAGCCTGCAATCGCAGGGCAATTCGAAATTCGTGTGAAAAAATTCAAAAAGGTTGTTGACAGAACCCTCGTTCACCCCCAAAATTCACGGCTCTTCCACCCCACACCGAAAACGCTTCGGCGCAACGGGACAGGGTGGTAAGGAGGGATACCCAAGCGGCCAACGGGGGCAGACTGTAAATCTGCTGGCTTACGCCTTCGGTGGTTCGAATCCACCTCCCTCCACCAGTTTCATGTTGTGGCAAGAGCTTCCGATGCGGGAGTAGTTCAATGGTAGAACCTCAGCCTTCCAAGCTGATGGTGCGGGTTCGATCCCCGTCTCCCGCTCCATTGAATGAGTTTGAATATATTCAAATTCGTGCCATAATACAAAACTCGCTCACGTAGCTCAGTCGGTAGAGCACCTCCTTGGTAAGGAGGAGGTCGAAGGTTCGATTCCTTTCGTGAGCACCATCTAGTGCACCACACTTCAGACGATTCGAGATAAGCAGCCATGGCCAAGGGTAAGTTCGAGCGCACCAAGCCGCACGTCAACGTCGGCACCATCGGTCACGTCGACCACGGCAAGACCACGCTGACCGCCGCACTGACCAAGATCGGCGCCGAGCGCTTCGGTGGCGAGTTCAAGGATTACTCCGCGATCGACGCCGCGCCGGAAGAAAAGGCACGTGGCATCACGATCTCGACCGCGCACGTCGAATATGAATCCACCGAGCGTCATTACGCCCACGTGGATTGCCCGGGCCACGCCGACTACGTCAAGAACATGATCACCGGTGCTGCCCAGATGGACGGCGCGATCCTGGTGTGCTCGGCCGCTGACGGCCCGATGCCGCAGACCCGCGAGCACATCCTGCTGTCGCGTCAGGTCGGCGTGCCGTACATCGTCGTGTTCCTGAACAAGGCCGACATGGTGGACGACGCCGAGCTGCTGGAACTGGTCGAAATGGAAGTCCGCGAGCTGCTGAGCAAGTACGACTTCCCGGGCGACGACACCCCGATCATCGCCGGTTCGGCCCGTCTGGCGCTGGAAGGCGACCAGAGCGACATCGGCGTGCCGGCCGTGATCAAGCTGGTCGAGGCGCTCGACAGCTGGATTCCGACCCCGGAACGCGACATCGACAAGCCGTTCCTGATGCCGGTGGAAGACGTGTTCTCGATCTCGGGCCGCGGCACCGTGGTGACCGGTCGTATCGAGCGCGGCGTGATCAAGGTCGGCGAAGAAATCGAAATCGTCGGTATCCGTCCGGTCCAGAAGACCACCGTCACCGGCGTGGAAATGTTCCGCAAGCTGCTCGACCAGGGTCAGGCAGGCGACAACGCCGGTCTGCTGCTGCGCGGCACCAAGCGTGACGACGTCGAGCGTGGCCAGGTCCTGGCCAAGCCGGGTTCGATCAAGCCGCACACCAAGTTCGACGCCGAAGTCTACGTCCTGTCCAAGGACGAAGGCGGCCGCCACACCCCGTTCTTCAAGGGCTACCGTCCGCAGTTCTACTTCCGTACCACCGACATCACCGGTGCGGTCGAGCTGCCGGAAGGCGTGGAAATGGTCATGCCGGGCGACAACATCAAGATGGTCGTCACCCTGATCAACCCGGTCGCAATGGACGACGGTCTGCGCTTCGCGATCCGCGAAGGCGGCCGCACCGTCGGCGCCGGCGTGGTCTCCAAGATCATCGAGTAAGTTTGCACTACCGGCGGTTGCATAGCGCTGCCGGTCTCGCGAATGGCGGGCCGGGAACCTCGGTCCGCCTTCGCTGTCTTAGGGAAGGCAAGTTTTTTCAGTACGCCAGTAGCTCAATTGGCAGAGCAGCGGTCTCCAAAACCGCAGGTTGGGGGTTCGAGTCCCTCCTGGCGTGCCACTTCTCCCTTCCAGCGGCCATGCCGCCACTGCAGCCAGAGCCGGATGAACAGCAAGATCGAGCATTCCAAAGACAACGCCTCCAGTGGGGGTGATATCGTCAAGTACGCCGTTGCAGCCATTCTGGTTGTTGCGGGTCTTTTTGCTTGGTTCTGGTTCGGTGCTCCCGAGCATGCTTCCCAGAGTGCATGGGCCGGTCCGCTTCGCGGTCTGGCCGTTGTGGTTGGCCTGGTGGCCGGCCTTGGCGTGTTCCTGCTGACCGGCAAGGGTCGCGACACGCGTGAATTCCTTTCCGAATCGCGTTTCGAACTGCGCAAGGTGGTCTGGCCGACCCGCCAGGAAGCCATCCGCATGACCTGGGTGGTGGTCGTTGTCGTGATCATCCTCAGCCTGGTCCTGGGCGGATTTGATTTCCTGATTCAGAAAGCGACCCAGTGGTTCCTGGGTCGATAAGGAGAAACCAGTGAAGCGTTGGTACGTCGTTCACGCCTATTCGGGCTTCGAAAAGTCGGTGGCGCAGGCTCTGCGCGATCGCATCGTGCGTGACGAGATGCAGGAGCGCTTCGGTGACGTCCTGGTCCCGACCGAGGAAGTGGTTGAAATGCGCTCCGGCCAGAAGCGTCGTTCCGAGCGCAAGTTCTTCCCGGGCTACGTGCTGGTCCAGATCGAGACCCACGAAGAAAACGGTATCCCGCGCATCGACAACGAAAGCTGGCACCTGGTGAAAGACACCTCCAAGGTGATGGGTTTCATCGGCGGCACCGCCGATCGCCCGCTGCCGATCCGTGACGAAGAGGCTGCCGCCATCCTGGATCGTGTTCAGGAAGGTGTGGAAAAGCCCCGTCCGAAGGTGCTGTTCGAGCCGGGCCAGATGGTCCGCGTCACCGAAGGTCCGTTCAACGACTTCAATGGCGTTGTCGAAGAGGTCAACTACGAGAAGAGCCGTCTGCGCGTCTCGGTGCTGATCTTCGGGCGTGCCACCCCGGTCGAACTCGAGTTCGGCCAGGTCGAAAAGGCCGTCTGACCCACGAGTTGACTGGCGGGATCCGTGGATCCCGCGACAGTCGCGCCGAGCGCTGCCCGGCCGCATTCACGCACCACTCCAAAAACCTGATATAGTGCGCGGCTTCCTGCCAGGAAGCTGGCAAAAGCAAGGGCCGCCGCGAGGTGGCCTTCTGCGTGAATTTTCAAAACGCGATGCCGGGACGCGTGATTCCCGGTCCGATGGGGAGCCTGTTGTCGCAAGGCGCTAGCACCCGGAGAGTACTCACATGGCAAAGAAAGTTGTCGGTTATATCAAGCTGCAGGTGAAGGCCGGTCAGGCCAACCCCTCGCCGCCGGTCGGTCCTGCGCTGGGTCAGCGCGGCCTGAACATCATGGAATTCTGCAAGGCCTTCAATGCTGCCACGCAGAAGCTGGAGCCGGGTCTGCCGGTCCCGGTGATCATCACGGCCTACTCGGACCGTACCTTCACCTTCATCACCAAGAGCACCCCGGCTGCCGTGCTGCTCAAGAAGGCTGCTGGCATCTCCTCGGGCTCCAAGCGCCCGAACACCGACAAGGTGGGCAAGGTGACCCGTAAGCAGCTGGAAGAAATCGCCAAGACCAAGGAAGCCGACCTGACGGCCGCCGACCTGGACGCCGCGGTGCGCACGATTGCCGGTTCTGCCCGTTCCATGGGCCTCGTGGTGGAGGGTTAAGAAGATGGCACAGACCAAGCGTGAGAAGGCCATCAAGGCCGCCGTCGTCCCGGGCAAGGCATATGCCTTCGAGGACGCGATCAAGATCCTGAAGACCGCTACCAAGGCCAAGTTCGTCGAGTCCTTCGACGTTGCCGTGCGCCTGGGCGTGGACGCCAAGAAGTCCGACCAGCAGGTGCGCGGTTCCACCGTGCTGCCGGCCGGTACCGGCAAGAGCGTGCGCGTTGCCGTCTTCGCCCCGGCCGGTGCCAAGGCTGACGAAGCCCTGGCCGCTGGCGCGGAAGCCGTCGGCATGGACGACCTGGCCGAGAAGATGCAGGCCGGCGATCTGAACTACGACGTCGTGATCGCGACCCCGGACGCCATGCGCGTCGTGGGTAAGCTGGGCACCGTGCTCGGCCCGCGCGGCCTGATGCCGAACCCGAAGGTCGGCACCGTCTCGGCCAACCCGGGCGAAGCCGTCAAGAATGCCAAGTCGGGTCAGGTGCGTTACCGCACCGACAAGGCCGGCATCATCCACTGCACCATCGGCAAGGCCGACTTCGCCGAAGACGCGCTGAAGTCGAACCTGCAGGCGCTGCTGATGGACCTGATCAAGGCCAAGCCGGCTACCTCGAAGGGCACCTACCTGCAGAAGGTTTCGGTCAGCTCGACGATGGGCCCGGGCGTCACCGTCGACCAGTCGTCGCTGACCCTGAAGTAATCGTTTCAAGCGGGTACGCGGCTCCGGTCGCGTACCCGTGACATTTGAAGGCAATCCGAGCGGGCATGCCCGCGACGATAGCCGTCAAAGACCGCAGGCGCGGTCGTTGCACACCGGCGACGGGCACGGATGCTCGCATTGGCAGGGAGTCGCCGCCGGCGCAGTACCGATCGCTTAATCGATTCCCCCGGGAATCACCCTGCGTAGATGGTGCCCTTCTGGAGTTTTTCTGGTTTACGCACGTCTGGGTTCTCCCAGGTTGGCCATCCAGGTCTAGAACGGCCCACCCTTGGAACATCGTCCCGATGTTCCCGGTGTCCAGGACGGATGCCGCCCAGGACCGCACACGGCAGGAGCCGTAAGCGGAGTTCAATTGGAGGAGTGCAATGGCTCTCAATCTGTCCCAGAAGCAAGAAGTAGTCGCCGAGCTGGCAGACGTCGCCGCCAAGGCCCACTCCTTGATCGCAGCCGAATACGCTGGCACCACGGTCGCCCAGATGACCGCGATGCGCAAGCAGGCTCGCGAAACCGGCGTTTTCTTGAAAGTTGTCAAGAACACCCTGGCTTCGCGTGCCGTTGAAGGCACCGAGTTCGCAGTCGCACAGGACAAGCTGGTTGGTCCGCTGCTGTATGCGTTCTCGCTCGAGGAGCCCGGCGCTGCCGGTCGCCTGATCAAGGAAGCTGCCAAGACCAACGACAAGCTCAAGGCCAAGGTCGTTTCGATTGGTGGTGAAGTGTTCCCGGCCAGCCACGTTGACGTGCTGGCATCGCTGCCGACCCGCGATCAGGCCCTGGCCATGCTGGCCCGCGTCCTGACCGAGCCGGTCACGATGTTCGCCCGCGCCATCAAGGCCATCGGTGACAAGCAGAATGGCGGTGAAACCGCTGACGCTGCTGAACCGGTCGCCGAGACCGCCTGAGTCGACGTTTCCGTGGTTCCGAACGGAACCTCAACCCAGAAAATTATCCAAAGGTAATCAAAATGTCCCTTACCAACGAACAGATCGTCGACGCCATCGCCGAGAAGTCCCTGATGGAAGTGATGGAGCTGGTCAAGGCCATCGAAGAGAAGTTCGGCGTCTCCGCCGCTGCTCCGGTCGCCGTGGCTGCTGCCGCTGGCCCGGCTGCTGCCGTCGAAGAGCAGACCGAGTTCGACGTCATCCTGAAGTCGGCCGGCGACAAGAAGGTCGAAGTCATCAAGGCTGTCCGCGCCATCACCGGCCTGGGCCTGAAGGAAGCGAAGGACCTGGCTGAAGCCGGCGGCATGATCAAGGAAGGCGCTTCGAAGGACGACGCTGCCAAGTTCAAGAAGGACCTGGAAGCTGCTGGCGCGACTGTCGAAGTCAAGTAAGCACTTCCTTGCCTCGCCATCGAATCACGGCGATGCAGCCAAGGCTGGGGGCGTAAGCCCCCGGCCTTTGGTCGTTTCATGCAGTACCTGATGTAACTAGCCCAACACGGGCTGCGGTCATGCCCCGCCACAGCAGCGCCCCGGCGCGCGGGCAGGGTAGTGGATGCAGACGAGTTGGCAGTTGGAAGTAGCGGGAGAAGGCGTGCTGGTGCCGGCAATACCAGCGACTTCCAACTGACAATTTCAGTTTCCCTTCGGGTCGTGGACGCACGATCCGCACAGCCAAGGTGATACCTCATGACGTCTTATTCGTTCACCGAAAAGAAGCGTATCCGCAAGGATTTCGGCAAGCAGCGCTCGATCCTCGAAGTGCCGTTCCTGCTCGCCATCCAGGTGGATTCCTACCGTGAATTCCTGCAGGAAAACGTCGATCCGGCCAAGCGCACGGACCACGGTCTGCACGCGGCCCTGAAGTCGGTGTTCCCGATTTCCAGCTACAGCGGCAACGCTGCCCTGGAGTACGTCGGCTACAAGCTCGGCGATCCCGTGTTCGACGAGCGCGAGTGCCGCCAGCGTGGCATGAGCTACGGCGCGCCGCTGCGCGTGACCGTGCGCCTGGTGATCTACGACCGTGAGTCGTCCACCAAGGCCATCAAGTACGTGAAGGAGCAGGAGGTCTATCTCGGCGAGATCCCGCTGATGACCGAGAACGGCACCTTCATCGTCAACGGTACCGAGCGCGTCATCGTGTCGCAGCTGCACCGCTCGCCGGGCGTGTTCTTCGACCACGACCGTGGCAAGACCCACAGCTCGGGCAAGCTGCTGTACAGCGCCCGCATCATTCCCTACCGCGGCTCCTGGCTGGACTTCGAGTTCGACCCGAAGGACGCGCTGTTCACCCGTATCGACCGTCGCCGCAAGCTGCCGGTGTCGATCCTGCTGCGTGCGCTGGGCTACAGCAACGAAGAAATGCTGGCCGAGTTCTTCGAGATCAACACGTTCCACATCAACCCCGATGAAGGCGTGCAGCTCGAACTGGTCTCCGAGCGCCTGCGCGGCGAGACCCTGAACTTCGACCTGGCCGATGGCGACAAGGTCATCGTGGAAGCCGGCAAGCGCATCACCGCGCGTCACGTCAAGCAGCTGGAAGCCTCGGGCATTGCCGCCCTGGCCGTGCCGGACGACTACATCGTCGGCCGCATCCTGTCGCACGACGTGGTCGACGCCAACACCGGAGAGCTGCTGGCCCAGGCCAACGACGAAATCACCGACGAGCAGCTGCAGGCCTTCCGCAAGGCCGGCGTGGATGCCGTGGGCACCCTGTGGGTGAACGATCTTGATCGTGGTCCGTACCTGTCCAACACCCTGCGCATCGATCCGACCAAGACCCAGCTGGAAGCCCTGGTCGAAATCTACCGCATGATGCGTCCGGGCGAGCCGCCGACCAAGGACGCCGCGCAGAACCTGTTCCACAACCTGTTCTTCACCTTCGAGCGCTACGACCTGTCCACGGTCGGCCGCATGAAGTTCAACCGTCGTGTCGGCCGCAAGGAAGTCACCGGCGAAGCCGTGCTGTACGACCGCAAGTATTTTGGCGAGCGCAACGACGAAGAGTCCAAGCGCCTGGTCGCCGAGCATGGCGAGAGCTCCGACATCCTGGACGTGATCAAGGTGCTGACCGAGATCCGCAACGGTCGTGGCGTGGTCGATGACATCGATCACCTGGGCAACCGTCGCGTCCGTTCGGTCGGCGAAATGGCCGAGAACGTGTTCCGCGTGGGCCTGGTCCGCGTCGAGCGCGCGGTCAAGGAGCGCCTGTCGATGGCCGAGTCCGAAGGCCTGACCCCGCAGGAGCTGATCAACGCCAAGCCGGTCGCCGCTGCCATCAAGGAGTTCTTCGGCTCCTCGCAGCTGTCCCAGTTCATGGATCAGAACAACCCGCTGTCGGAAGTGACGCACAAGCGCCGCGTGTCCGCACTGGGCCCGGGCGGTCTGACCCGCGAACGCGCCGGCTTCGAAGTGCGCGACGTGCACCCGACCCATTACGGCCGCGTCTGCACCATCGAAACCCCGGAAGGCCCGAACATCGGCCTGATCAACTCGCTGGCCGTGTACGCCCGCACCAACCAGTACGGCTTCCTCGAGACCCCGTACCGCAAGGTGTCCGACGGCAAGGTCTCCGACGAGATCGAGTTCCTGTCGGCGATCGAAGAGAACGAATACGTCATCGCGCAGGCCAACGCCCTGACCGACGCCAAGAGCATGCTCACCGAGCAGTTCGTGCCGTGCCGTTACCAGGGTGAGTCGCTGCTGAAGCCGCCGGCGGAAGTCCACTTCATGGACGTCTCGCCGATGCAGACCGTGTCGATCGCTGCCGCGCTGGTTCCGTTCCTGGAGCACGATGACGCCAACCGTGCACTGATGGGCGCCAACATGCAGCGCCAGGCCGTGCCGACCCTGCGTGCGCAGAAGCCGCTGGTGGGTACCGGTATCGAACGCGCCGTGGCCCGCGACTCGGGTGTGACCGTGAACGCCCGTCGTGGCGGCGAGATCGTGCAGATCGACGCCGGCCGCATCGTGGTCAAGGTCAACGAGTCGGAGATCACCGACGCGACCGACGCCGGCGTGGACATCTACAACCTGATCAAGTACACCCGCTCCAACCAGAACACCTGCATCAACCAGCGTCCGCTGGTCGAAGTGGGCAACGTGGTGGCGCGCGGCGACGTGCTGGCCGACGGTCCGTCCACCGACATCGGCGAACTGGCCCTGGGCCAGAACATGCTGATCGCGTTCATGCCGTGGAACGGCTACAACTTCGAAGACTCCATCCTGCTCTCCGAGCGCGTGGTGGAAGAGGATCGTTACACCACGATCCACATCGAAGAGCTGACCTGCGTTGCGCGTGACACCAAGCTGGGGCCGGAGGAAATCTCCGCCGACATCCCGAACGTCTCCGAGCAGGCGCTGAACCGCCTCGACGAGTCGGGCGTGGTGTACATCGGTGCGGAAGTCCGCGCCGGCGACATCATGGTCGGCAAGGTCACGCCGAAGGGCGAAAGCCAGCTGACCCCGGAAGAGAAGCTGCTGCGCGCGATCTTCGGCGAGAAGGCCTCCGACGTTAAGGACAGCTCGCTGCGCGTGCCGCCGGGCATGGACGGCACCGTCATCGACGTGCAGGTCTTCACCCGCGACGGCATCGAGAAGGACAAGCGTGCGCGCCAGATCGAGGAAAACGAGATCAAGCGCGTCAAGAAGGACTTCGACGACCAGTTCCGCATCCTGGAAGGCGCCATCTACGCCCGTCTGCGTTCGCAGATCGTGGGTAAGGTGGTCAACGGCGGCGCCGGCCTGAAGAAGGGCGACAGCGTCACCGACGCCTACCTGGACGGCCTGAAGAAGGCTGACTGGTTCGCGCTGCGCATGAAGGACGAGGACGCCTCCGAAGCCATCGAGCGCGCGCAGAAGCAGATCCAGGCGCACGAGAAGGAGTTCGAGCGTCGCTTCGCCGACAAGCGCGGCAAGATCACCGCGGGCGACGACCTGGCTCCGGGCGTGCTGAAGATGGTCAAGGTGTTCCTGGCCGTGAAGCGCCGCATCCAGCCGGGCGACAAGATGGCAGGCCGCCACGGCAACAAGGGTGTGGTCTCCAACGTGGTGCCGGTCGAAGACATGCCGTACATGGCTTCGGGCGAAACCGTGGACATCGTGCTGAACCCGCTGGGCGTGCCGTCCCGTATGAACATCGGGCAGATCCTGGAAGTGCATCTGGGCTGGGCCGCCAAGGGCCTGGGCCGCAAGATCCAGGGCATGCTCGAGGCGCAGGCCGCGATCACCCAGCTGCGCAGCTTCCTGGACGACATCTACAACCACGACAAGACCCAGGTGGCCAACCACGTGGACCTGTCGCAGTTCAGCGATGAGGAACTGCTGCGTCTGGCCAACAACCTGACCGATGGCGTGCCGATGGCCACCCCGGTGTTCGACGGTGCGACCGAGGCCGAGATCAAGCGCATGCTCGAACTCGCCGACCTGCCGCTGAGCGGCCAGACCCAGCTGTATGACGGCCGCACCGGTGAAGCGTTCGATCGCCACACCACCGTCGGCTACATGCACTACCTGAAGCTGAACCACCTGGTCGACGACAAGATGCACGCCCGTTCGACCGGCCCGTACTCGCTCGTTACCCAGCAGCCGCTGGGCGGCAAGGCGCAGTTCGGCGGCCAGCGCTTCGGTGAAATGGAAGTCTGGGCGCTGGAAGCCTACGGCGCGGCCTACACCCTGCAGGAAATGCTGACGGTGAAGTCCGATGACGTGCAGGGTCGTAACCAGATGTACAAGAACATCGTCGACGGTGAGCACGAGATGGTCGCGGGCATGCCGGAATCCTTCAACGTGCTCGTGAAGGAAATCCGCTCGCTGGCCATCAACATGGAACTGGACGGCAACTGATCGTGCAGGCGCGGCTGCCCCGGCAGCCGCGCCGCCGGATGTGACCTGACAGCCCCATCGACACGAGATTTCCTCCTTTCGGAGAAACACCATGAAAGACTTGCTGAACCTCTTCAACCAGCAGCGCCAGACGCTGGACTTCGACGCGATCAAGATCGCGCTGGCCTCGCCGGATCTGATCCGTTCGTGGTCCTTCGGCGAAGTGAAGAAGCCGGAAACCATCAACTACCGTACCTTCAAGCCGGAGCGTGACGGCCTGTTCTGCGCCGCCATCTTCGGGCCGGTCAAGGACTACGAGTGCCTGTGCGGCAAGTACAAGCGCATGAAGCACCGCGGCGTGGTCTGCGAAAAGTGCGGCACCGAAGTCACCCTGGCCAAGGTGCGCCGCGAGCGCATGGGCCACATCGACCTGGCGTCCCCGGTCGCGCACATCTGGTTCCTCAAGTCGCTGCCGTCGCGCATCGGCCTGATGCTGGACATGACCCTGCGTGACATCGAGCGCGTGCTGTACTTCGAAGCCTATGTGGTGACCGAGCCGGGCCTGACCGCCCTGGAGCGTCGCCAGCTGCTGACCGAAGAGCAGTACCTGCAGGCACGCCAGGAGCACGGTGACGACTTCGACGCCGCAATGGGCGCCGAGGCCGTGTACGAGCTGCTGCGCACCATCGACCTGCAGTCGGAAATGACCCGCCTGCGCGAAGAAATCGCCAGCACCGGTTCGGAAACCAAGCTGAAGCGACTGACCAAGCGCATCAAGCTGGTCGAGGCCTTCCTCGAGTCGGGCAACCGCCCCGAGTGGATGGTCATGACCGTGCTGCCGGTGCTGCCGCCGGACCTGCGTCCGCTGGTGCCGCTGGACGGCGGTCGCTTCGCGACCTCCGACCTGAACGACCTGTACCGCCGCGTCATCAACCGCAACAACCGCCTGCGCCGCCTGCTCGAGCTGAACGCGCCGGACATCATCGTGCGCAATGAAAAGCGCATGCTGCAGGAATCGGTCGATGCGCTGCTGGACAACGGCCGTCGTGGCCGTGCCATCACCGGCACCAACAAGCGTCCGCTGAAGTCGCTGGCCGACATGATCAAGGGCAAGCAGGGTCGCTTCCGTCAGAACCTGCTGGGCAAGCGCGTGGACTACTCGGGCCGTTCGGTCATCGTGGTCGGTCCGTACCTGCGCCTGCACCAGTGCGGCCTGCCGAAGAAGATGGCGCTGGAACTGTTCAAGCCGTTCGTGTTCGCCAAGCTGCAGCGTCGTGGCCTGGCCACCACCATCAAGGCCGCCAAGAAGCTGGTCGAGCGCGAAGAAGCCGAAGTCTGGGACATCCTGGAAGAGGTCATCCGCGAGCACCCGGTGATGCTGAACCGTGCGCCGACCCTGCACCGTCTGGGCATCCAGGCGTTCGAGCCGGTGCTGATCGAGGGCAAGGCCATCCAGCTGCACCCGCTGGTCTGCACCGCGTTCAACGCCGACTTCGACGGTGACCAGATGGCCGTCCACGTGCCGCTCTCGCTGGAAGCCCAGCTGGAAGCGCGTGCGCTGATGATGTCGACCAACAACATCCTGTCGCCGGCCAACGGCGAGCCGATCATCGTGCCGTCGCAGGACGTGGTGCTGGGTCTGTACTACATGACCCGCGCCCTGGAAAACAAGAAGGGCGAGGGCATGGCCTTCGCCAACATCGCCGAAGTCAAGCGCGCCTATGACAACCGCGTGGTGGAACTGCACGCCAAGGTGAAGGTCCGCATCACCGAGGTGGTGACCGACGAGAACGGCGACAAGCAGAACAAGACCTCGATCGTGGACACCACGATCGGTCGTGCCCTGCTGGCCGAAATCCTGCCGGAAGGCCTGCCGTTCGCCCTGGCCAACGTCGAGCTGACCAAGAAGAACATCAGCCGCCTGATCAACTCCAGCTACCGTCAGCTGGGCTTGAAGGACACGGTCGTGTTCGCCGACAAGCTGATGTACACCGGCTTCGCCTACGCAACCCGCGCCGGCGTGTCGATCGGCATCGACGACATGCTGATCCCGGACGAAAAGCGCGGCATCCTCACCGAGGCCGAGGCTGAAGTGCTGGAAATCCAGGAGCAGTACCAGTCGGGCCTGGTCACCGCCGGCGAGCGCTACAACAAGGTGGTCGACATCTGGTCGCGCACCAACGAACGCATCGCCAAGGCGATGATGGACACCATCGGTACCGAGAAGGTGGTCAACGCCAAGGGCGAGACCATCGACCAGAAGTCGATGAACTCGCTGTACATCATGGCCGACTCCGGTGCCCGTGGTTCGCAGGCGCAGATCCGTCAGCTGGCCGGTATGCGTGGCCTGATGGCCCGTCCGGATGGCTCGATCATCGAAACGCCCATCAAGGCGAACTTCCGTGAAGGCCTGAACGTGCAGGAGTACTTCAACTCCACCCACGGTGCCCGTAAGGGTCTGGCCGATACCGCGCTGAAGACGGCGAACTCGGGTTACCTGACCCGTCGTCTGGTCGACGTCGCGCAGGACGTGGTCATCACCGAGGTGGATTGCGGTACCACCGAAGGCCTGACCATGACCCCGATCGTGGAAGGCGGCGACGTCGTGGAGCCGTTGAAGGAGCGCGTGCTGGGTCGCGTCGTGGCCGAGGACGTGTTCCTGCCGGGCAACGATGAAGATCCGATCGTGACCCGCAACACCCTGCTGGACGAACAGTGGGTGGCCAAGCTGGAAGACGCCGGCGTGCAGAGCATCAAGGTGCGCTCGACGATTTCGTGCGCCTCGGCGTTCGGTGTCTGCGGCCGCTGCTACGGCCGCGATCTGGCCCGTGGCCACATCGTCAACATCGGTGAAGCGGTGGGCGTCATCGCCGCACAGTCGATCGGTGAGCCGGGTACCCAGCTCACCATGCGTACGTTCCACATCGGTGGTGCGGCATCGCGTGCGGCTGCGGTGGACAACATCACCGTGAAGACCACCGGTTCGGTGAAGTTCAACAACCTGAAGTCCGTCGAGCATGCCAATGGCTCGCTGGTGGCGGTGTCGCGTTCGGGCGAAATCTCGGTGCTGGATGCGCACGGCCGTGAGCGCGAGCGTTACAAGCTGCCCTACGGCTCGATGATCGCGTCCAAGGACGGTGATGCAGTGAAGGCTGGCCAGACCGTGGCCAACTGGGATCCGCATAACCACCCGATCGTGTCCGAAGTGGCCGGCTTCATCCGCTTCATCGACTTCATCGACGGCGTCACCGTCATCGAGAAGACCGACGAACTGACCGGCCTGGCCTCGCGTGAAATCACCGACCCGAAGCGTCGCGGTTCGCAGGCCAAGGACCTGCGTCCGATCGTGCGTATCGTGGATGCCAAGGGCAATGACCTGACCATCCCGAACACCGATCTGCCGGCCCAGTACCTGTTGCCGCCGCGCTCCATCGTCAACCTGCAGGACGGCGCTGCCGTCGGCGTGGGCGACGTGGTCGCCAAGATCCCGCAGGAAGCGTCCAAGACCCGCGACATCACCGGTGGTCTGCCGCGCGTGGCCGATCTGTTCGAAGCGCGCAAGCCGAAGGATCCGGCGATCCTGGCCGAGCGTTCGGGCATCATCAGCTTCGGCAAGGACACCAAGGGCAAGCAGCGCCTGATCATCAAGGACACCGATGGTTCGGAGCACGAAGAACTGATTCCGAAGTACCGTCAGGTCATCGTGTTCGAAGGCGAGCACGTGACCAAGGGCGAAACCATCGTGGACGGCGAACCGAGCCCGCAGGACATCCTGCGTCTGCTGGGCGTCGAGCCGCTGGCCGCCTACCTGGTCAAGGAAATCCAGGACGTGTACCGCCTGCAGGGCGTGAAGATCAACGACAAGCACATTGAAGTGATCACCCGTCAGATGCTGCGCAAGGTCGAAATCACCGACCAGGGCAGCAGCAAGTTCCTGAATGGCGAGCAGGCCGAGCGCCAGCGCGTCATCGAGGAAAATGCACGTCTGGCCGTCCGCAACGAACTGCCGGCCCGTTTCGACCCGGTGCTGCTGGGCATCACCAAGGCCTCGCTGGCGACCGAGTCGTTCATCTCGGCCGCGTCGTTCCAGGAAACCACCCGCGTGCTGACCGAAGCTGCCGTCCGCGGCACCTCGGACAACCTGCGCGGCCTGAAGGAGAACGTCATCGTCGGCCGCCTGATCCCGGCGGGTACCGGTCTGGCGTACCACTCCCAGCGTCGTCGCGGTGCCTCCGGCCTGACCGACTCGGAGCTGCAGACCCTGGCCGGCACTCCGGTCCTGGCCGACGCCGCACCGGTCGCCGTGGTCGATTCGAGCGACGCCGACCCGGTGGTGGGCGAGGAATGAGAAACCCGGTCCGGCCCCCGGGTCGGACCACCTTCGCGTCGCGGCGGACCGTGGGTCCGACAACATTCGAAGGGGCAGGGCACCACCCCGGTGGTTCCCTGACCTTCCTGCCGGTGGCGTCCGCGCCACCGATAGGGTAGGATGCCGGCCGGCCCACGCATGGGTCGGTTGACAACCTGAACGGGGGGCAAGGAGAAGGCTCCCCTGTAACGGCCCAGGATCAGGGCTGGCTTGGCGTGTGCGCGGTTGACCGCGTTTTCGCCAGGTTGCTACAATCGTCTGTCTCAGCAGGCCAGATTCCTTGGCCTGCTCGCACATTTCCGCATTCATGGCCAGTTTTTCCCTTGGCCTCTCTCAGAAGAACATACTGATGGCGACGATCAATCAGCTTGTCCGCAAGCCGCGGCAGGCCACCACTTACAAGAGTGCCTCGCCGGCACTTGATAAGTGCCCCCAGCGCCGTGGCGTCTGCACGCGCGTGTACACCACCACCCCGAAGAAGCCGAACTCGGCGCTCCGCAAGGTTGCCAAGGTCCGCCTGACCAACCAGGAAGAGGTCATCAGCTACATCGGTGGCGAAGGCCACAACCTGCAGGAGCACTCCGTGGTCCTCATCCGCGGCGGTCGCGTCAAGGATCTGCCGGGTGTGCGTTACCACACCGTGCGTGGCTCGCTGGACGCCTCCGGCGTTGCCAAGCGTCGTCAGGGCCGTTCCAAGTACGGCGCCAAGCGTCCGAAGAGCTAAGGGAAAGTACACATGTCTCGTAAAGGTAATACGCCGCAGCGCTCCGTCCTGCCGGATCCCAAGCACGGAAGTGAAACCATCGCGCGCTTCATCAACATGGTGATGCTGAGCGGCAAGAAGTCCGTCGCTGAAAAGATCGTCTATGGCGCCATGGACGTGATCGGTGAGAAGAACCCGAACTCCGTCGAGCTGGTGCAGAAGGCTCTGGACAACGTGGCTCCGTCGGTCGAAGTCAAGTCCCGCCGCGTCGGCGGTGCGACCTACCAGGTGCCGGTCGAAGTGCGTTCGTCGCGCAAGATGGCGCTGGCCATGCGTTGGCTGATCGACTCCGCTCGCAAGCGTGGTGAAAACACCATGCCGAAGAAGCTGGCTGCCGAACTGCTGGACGCCTCGGAAAATCGTGGTGGCGCCATCAAGAAGCGCGAAGAAACCCACCGCATGGCCGAAGCCAACAAGGCCTTCGCCCACTACCGCTGGTGAGTTTGACGGCCTTGTAAAACAGGCACGGCAGCACCATTGAGGTGCTGCCTCGCGGCCCCAGAAGGGCTGCGCCAATCCGAAGGCCGCCGAAAGGCGGCGTTCGGCCATCCGAATTCCAAGAAATTGAGAGGCTCCCGTGGCCCGCACCACTCCCATCGAGCGTTACCGTAACTTCGGCATCATGGCCCACATCGATGCCGGCAAGACCACCACGTCCGAGCGCATCCTGTTCTACACCGGCAAGAGCCACAAGATCGGTGAAGTGCATGACGGCGCTGCCACCATGGACTGGATGGAGCAGGAGCAGGAGCGTGGCATCACGATCCAGTCCGCTGCCACCACCGCGTTCTGGAAGGGCATGGACAAGTCCCTGCCGGAGCACCGCTTCAACATCATCGATACCCCCGGACACGTTGACTTCACCATCGAAGTGGAGCGCTCGCTGCGCGTGCTCGACGGTGCGGTGTTCGTGCTGTGCGCCGTCGGTGGCGTGCAGCCGCAGTCGGAAACCGTGTGGCGCCAGGCCAACCGCTACAAGGTGCCGCGCATCGCGTTCGTCAACAAGATGGACCGCACCGGTGCCAACTTCACCAAGGTCGTTGGCCAGCTGAAGGCCAAACTGGGTGCCGTCGCCGTGCCGATGCAGCTGCCGATCGGCGCTGAAGAAGGCTTCAAGGGCGTGGTCGACCTGCTCAAGATGAAGGCCATCCATTGGGATGAAGCCTCGCAGGGCATGAAGTTCGAATACCTGGACATCCCGGCCGACATGAAGGAAGAGGCTGAAGAAGCCCGTACCTACATGATCGAAGCGGCTGCCGAAGCCAACGAAGAGCTGATGGAAAAGTACCTGGGCGGCGAAGAGCTGACCGAGGCTGAAATCATCTCGGCGCTGCGCGCGCGCACCCTGGCCACCGACATCGTGCCGATGTACTGCGGCTCGGCGTTCAAGAACAAGGGCGTGCAGGCCATGCTGGACGGCGTGGTGCAGCTGCTGCCGTCGCCGATCGACGTGCCGGACGTGACCGGTACCGACGTCGACGACGAAACCATCGAGATGAGCCGCAAGTCCGACGACAAGGCTCCCTTCTCGTCGCTGGCCTTCAAGATCATCACCGACCCGTTCGTGGGCGCGCTGACCTTCTTCCGTGTCTACTCGGGCACGCTGAACGCCGGCGACCAGGTGATGAACTCGGTCAAGGGCAAGAAGGAGCGCATCGGCCGCATCCTGCAGATGCACTCCAACGATCGCGAAGAAATCAAGGAAGTGCTGGCCGGTGACATCGCCGCTGCCGTGGGTCTGAAGGACACCACCACGGGCGACACCCTGTGCTCGCTGGATCACCCGATCATCCTGGAGCGCATGGTGTTCCCGGAGCCGGTGATCTCGATGGCCGTCGAACCGAAGACCAAGTCCGACCAGGAAAAGATGGGTCTGGCCTTGGGCCGTCTGGCGCAGGAAGATCCGTCGTTCCGCGTCAAGACCGACGAAGAATCCGGTCAGACCATCATCTCGGGCATGGGCGAGCTGCACCTGGACATCATCGTTGACCGCATGAAGCGCGAGTTCAACGTCGAAGCCAACGTCGGCAAGCCGCAGGTTGCGTACCGCGAAACCATCCAGGCCGCGGACGTCAAGTCGGATTACAAGCACGCCAAGCAGTCCGGTGGTAAGGGTCAGTACGGTCACGTCGTGATCGAGCTGTCGCCGATCACCGCTGAAGACCGCGCCGATCCGAAGATCGCTCCGATGATCAAGGACGATTTCCTGTTCATCAACGACATCACCGGTGGCGTGATTCCGAAGGAATTCATTCCGTCGATCGAAAAGGGCCTGCGCGAAACCATCACCAGCGGTCCGCTGGCTGGCTTCCCGGTCGTTGACGTCAAGGTCAAGCTGGTGTTCGGCTCGTACCACGACGTCGACTCCTCGGAAATGGCGTTCAAGCTGGCGTCCTCGATGGCCTTCAAGCAGGGCTTCGCGAAGGCCAAGCCGGTTCTGCTGGAGCCGATCATGAAGGTCGAGATCGTGACCCCGGAGGATTACCAGGGTGACGTGATGGGCGACGTGAGCCGTCGTCGTGGCGTTCTGCAGGGTTCCAGCACCACCGGTGACGGTTCGGCCAGCATCATCAACGCGATGATCCCGCTGGGTGAAATGTTCGGTTATGCCACCTCGCTGCGTTCGCAGACCCAGGGTCGTGCGACGTTCACGATGGAATTCGACCACTACGAGCCGGCGCCGAACAACATCGCCGAAGCCGTGGTCAAGAAGGCCTGAGCGTAAGCTCAGGTCTTTACCTCCCTCTTTTCTGATATCCAAGGTATACAACAATGGCAAAGGGTAAGTTCGAGCGCACCAAGCCGCACGTCAACGTCGGCACCATCGGTCACGTCGATCACGGCAAGACCACGCTGACCGCCGCACTGACCAAGATCGGCGCCGAGCGCTTCGGTGGCGAGTTCAAGGATTACTCCGCGATCGACGCCGCGCCGGAAGAAAAGGCACGTGGCATCACGATCTCGACCGCGCACGTCGAATATGAATCCACCGAGCGTCATTACGCCCACGTGGATTGCCCGGGCCACGCCGACTACGTCAAGAACATGATCACCGGTGCTGCCCAGATGGACGGCGCGATCCTGGTGTGCTCGGCCGCTGACGGCCCGATGCCGCAGACCCGCGAGCACATCCTGCTGTCGCGTCAGGTCGGCGTGCCGTACATCGTCGTGTTCCTGAACAAGGCCGACATGGTGGACGACGCCGAGCTGCTGGAACTGGTCGAAATGGAAGTCCGCGAGCTGCTGAGCAAGTACGACTTCCCGGGCGACGACACCCCGATCATCGCCGGTTCGGCCCGTCTGGCGCTGGAAGGCGACCAGAGCGACATCGGCGTGCCGGCCGTGATCAAGCTGGTCGAGGCGCTCGACAGCTGGATTCCGACCCCGGAACGCGACATCGACAAGCCGTTCCTGATGCCGGTGGAAGACGTGTTCTCGATCTCGGGCCGCGGCACCGTGGTGACCGGTCGTATCGAGCGCGGCGTGATCAAGGTCGGCGAAGAAATCGAAATCGTCGGTATCCGTCCGGTCCAGAAGACCACCGTCACCGGCGTGGAAATGTTCCGCAAGCTGCTCGACCAGGGTCAGGCAGGCGACAACGCCGGTCTGCTGCTGCGCGGCACCAAGCGTGACGACGTCGAGCGTGGCCAGGTCCTGGCCA
Source organism: Stenotrophomonas sp. Marseille-Q5258 (assembly GCF_946900935.1). NCBI lineage: Bacteria > Pseudomonadati > Pseudomonadota > Gammaproteobacteria > Lysobacterales > Lysobacteraceae > Stenotrophomonas > Stenotrophomonas sp. Marseille-Q5258. Next base: position 93,468 of record NZ_CAMPPN010000010.1, on the reverse strand, counting down.
AGCCGGGTTCGATCAAGCCGCACACCAAGTTCGACGCCGAAGTCTACGTCCTGTCCAAGGACGAAGGCGGCCGCCACACCCCGTTCTTCAAGGGCTACCGTCCGCAGTTCTACTTCCGTACCACCGACATCACCGGTGCGGTCGAGCTGCCGGAAGGCGTGGAAATGGTCATGCCGGGCGACAACATCAAGATGGTCGTCACCCTGATCAACCCGGTCGCAATGGACGACGGTCTGCGCTTCGCGATCCGCGAAGGCGGCCGCACCGTCGGCGCCGGCGTGGTCTCCAAGATCATCGAGTAATCTGCTAGAATCGGCGCCCCGATGTTGCCTGGGTAGGGCATCGGGGCGTTCAACAACGGGAAAAGAGGCGCAGGACGCACCTCGTGTTCCCCAGACCAGGAAGGGTCGCGCCATTCAGGCTTTGTCAATAGGTCTCCTGTTGACGGGCGCTTTGTATGCGCGCTATACTTTTTGTCTGGGCAGATCGGGAGACCGGTCTGCCTCGATTTTTGAGGTCTATGGAAAGATCTTGGCGCCGCGCAGGACTGTGCGGCGTCCGCATTCAGGATATTCATGGGACAAGGCAACCCAGAGGCCTTGTCCGTCGCTCTTTTAACGAAGGAACCCACCGTCATGGCGGACCAAAAGATCCGAATTCGGCTGAAGGCGTTCGATCATCGTCTGATCGACCGTTCGGCCAGCGAGATCGTAGAAACGGCAAAGCGGACCGGCGCGCAAGTGCGTGGCCCGATCCCGCTGCCGACCAAGATCGAGCGCTACACCATCCTCGTCTCCCCGCACGTCGACAAGGACGCGCGTGACCAGTACGAGACCCGCACGCACAAGCGCGTGCTCGATATCGTCGACCCCAACGACAAGACCGTGGACGCGCTGATGAAGCTCGAACTGGCTGCCGGCGTCGACGTTCAGATCAAGCTGACCTGAGGACTACGACCATGACGAAGAAATATTCGTTGGGCTTCGTGGGCCGCAAGGCTGGCATGAGCCGCGTGTTCACCGAAGATGGCCAGGCCATCCCGGTGACCCTGATTGAAGCTACCCCGAACCGCATCGCGCAGATCAAGACCGTCGAATCCGACGGCTACAGCGCCGTGCAGGTGACCGTCGGCGCGCGTCGCGCTGCCCTGGTCAACAAGCCGGAAGCCGGTCACTTCGCCAAGGCGAAGGTCGAAGCCGGTCGTGGCCTGTGGGAATTCCGCGTTGAAGACGCCCAGCTCGGCGAATTCGCCGTTGGTGGCGAAGTCAAGGCGGACATCTTTGAAGTTGGCCAGAAGGTCGACGTCCAGGGTGTCACCAAGGGTAAGGGCTTCCAGGGCACCATCAAGCGCTACAACTTCCGTATGGGCGATGCAACCCACGGTAACTCGCTGTCGCATCGCGCGCCGGGTTCCTTGGGCCAGCGCCAGACCCCGGGTCGCGTTTTCCCGGGCAAGAAGATGTCCGGCCACATGGGTTCGGTGCAGCAGAGCACCCAGAACCTGGAAGTGGTGAAGGTCGATGTCGAACGTGGTCTGATCGCGATCCGTGGTGCCGTTCCGGGCGCAGCGGGTGGTGACGTGATCGTTCGTCCGGCTAGCAAGGCATAAGGAGAGATGACGATGGAACTCGTTATCACGGGTAGCAACAACAAGGTCTCGGTCTCCGATGCCGTGTTCGGTCGCGATTTCAGCGAAGATCTGGTTCACCAGGTCGTCGTTGCTTACCGCAACGCCGGTCGCGCCGGCACCAAGGCACAGAAGACTCGCTCTGAAGTGGCTGGTACCACCAAGAAGTCGAAGAAGCAGAAGGGCGGCGGCGCGCGTCATGGCGCACTGACGGCTCCGATCTTCGTCGGCGGCGGTGTCACCTTCGCGGCCAAGCCGCGCAGCTTCGAGCAGAAGGTCAACCGTAAGCAGTACCGTGCAGCCATGTGCGCGATCCTGTCCGAGCTGAACCGCCAGGGCCGTCTGACGATCGTGGAGTCCTTCGATGTCGAAGCGACCAACACCAAGTCGTTGATCGCCAAGCTGGCCGGCCTGGAAGTGGGCAAGCGTCCGCTGATCGTCACCGAAGAGGCTTCCGAGCACCTGTACCTGTCGGCACGCAACATTCCCTACGTGGAAGTGCGTGACGTCCAGGGTCTGGACCCGGTGTCGCTGGTGGGTGCCGACACGGTCGTCATCACCGCTGACGCGGTCAAGAAGGTCGAGGAGTGGCTGGCATGAACGCCAACGAGAAAATCTTCAGCGTTCTTCGCGCTCCGCGAGTCTCCGAAAAGACCGCGCGCCTGCAGGAACATTCCAACCAGTATGTCTTTGAAGTGTCGAACGAAGCGACCAAGGCCGATGTAAAGGCCGCGGTTGAGCAGCTGTTCGATGTCAAGGTCGAGTCGGTCAACGTGCTGAACGTGAAGGGCAAGAACAAGTCCTTCCGTAACCGCAACGGCCGCCGCGGCGATTGGCGCAAGGCATACGTGCGTCTCGCCGATGGCCAGTCCATCGATGTAACGGCCAAGGCCTGAGGTACATCCCATGCCATTGATGAAATTCAAGCCCACTTCCCCCGGCCGTCGTTCGGCCGTGCGCGTGGTTACGCCCGATCTGCACAAGGGCGCACCGCACGCAGCGTTGCTGGAGCCGCAGAGCAAGTCGGGTGGTCGTAACCACCACGGCCGTATCACCACCCGTCACGTTGGTGGTGGCCACAAGCAGCACTACCGCGTCATCGACTTCAAGCGCAACAAGGAAGGCATTCCGGCGCGCGTGGAACGCATCGAATACGATCCGAACCGCACCGCCCACATCGCCCTGCTGTGCTACGTCGACGGCGAGCGTCGCTACATCATCGCACCGAAGGGCCTGAAGGCCGGTGACCAGGTGATCGCGGGCTCGGATGCGCCGATCAAGACCGGCAACACCCTGCCGCTGCGCAACATCCCGGTCGGTACCACTGTCCACGGCATCGAACTGAAGCCGGGCAAGGGTGCCCAGATCGCGCGTGCCGCCGGCGCCGCCGTGCAGCTCGTCGCTCGTGAAGGCATCTACGCCACCCTGCGCCTGCGCTCGGGTGAAATGCGCAAGGTGCCGGTCGAGTGCCGCGCCACCATCGGTGAAGTCGGTAACGACGAGCACAACCTGGAAAAGCTGGGCAAGGCTGGCGCCAAGCGCTGGCGCGGTGTCCGCCCGACCGTTCGTGGTGCTGCCATGAACCCGGTTGACCATCCGCACGGCGGTGGTGAGGCGAAGGCCGGCCAGGGTAACCCGCATCCGGTCACCCCGTGGGGTGTCCCGACCAAGGGCTACAAGACGCGCCATAACAAGCGCACCCAGCAATTCATCGTCCGCGATCGTAGGGGCTAATCGACCATGGCACGTTCACTCAAGAAGGGCCCGTTCGTCGATCACCACCTCGTCAAGAAGGTGGAGGCCGCTGCGGGTAGCAAGAAGCCGATCAAGACCTGGTCGCGCCGTTCGATGATCCTGCCGGAAATGGTAGGCATCACCATCGCCGTTCATAACGGTAAGAACCACGTTCCGGTGCTCGTCAACGAGAACATGGTCGGCCACAAGCTCGGCGAATTTGCCATCACCCGGACCTTCAAGGGTCACGGTGGTGACAAGAAGTCGGGCAAGTAAGGAGAGATGACAATGGAAGCGAAAGCAATCCTGCGCTCCGCGCGCATCTCTGCGCAGAAAGCCCGTCTGGTCGCTGACCAGGTGCGCGGCCTGCCGGCCGAGCGTGCGGTCAACCTGCTGAAGTTCTCGGACAAGAAGGCTGCCCACCTGATCAAGAAGGTGGTGGAGTCGGCTATTGCCAATGCCGAGAACAACCAGGGCGCCGACGTCGACGAGCTGAAGGTTCAGACCATCATGGTAGATGAAGGTCCGACCCTGAAGCGTTTCATGGCGCGGGCGAAAGGCCGCGGCACCCGCATCCTCAAGCGCACCAGCCACATCACTGTGGTTGTGGGCGCCGGCAAGTAAGCGGAAAGGAAAACACCATGGGTCATAAAGTTCATCCGATTGGTATCCGCCTCGGCATTTCCAAGGACTGGAACTCCAAGTGGTACGCCAACAAGGCCGAGTTCGCTGGTTACCTGGCGGCCGACCTGAAGGTGCGGGACATGCTGCGCAAGAAGCTCGCGCAGGCCGGCATCAGCAAGATCCTGATCGAGCGTCCGGCCAAGACCGCTCGCGTGACGATTCACACCGCCCGTCCGGGCGTGGTGATCGGCAAGCGCGGTGAGGACATCGAGAAGCTGCGCAAGGAAGTGAGCGAAATGATGGGCGTCCCGGCGCACATCAACGTCACCGAAGTGCGCAAGCCCGAGCTGGACGCGCAGCTGGTTGCCGAGTCGATCGCGCAGCAGCTGGAGCGTCGCATCATGTTCCGCCGTGCAATGAAGCGCTCGGTCGGCAACGCGATGCGTCTGGGTGCCCTGGGCATCAAGGTCAACGTCGGTGGCCGCCTCAACGGTGCTGAAATCGCCCGTTCGGAGTGGTACCGCGAAGGCCGCGTGCCGCTGCACACGCTGCGTGCCGACATCGACTATGGCTTCGCTGAAGCCAAGACGACCTACGGCATCATCGGCATCAAGGTCTGGATCTACAAGGGCGAGGTTTTCGATTTCTCCCAGGTTGGCCAGGAAAAGCAGGACGACTCCCCGCGCAACGATCGTAACGATCGCGGCGACCGTGGTGACCGTCAGCGCCCGGCCCGTGAAGCGAGGTAACGACAATGTTGCAACCCAAGCGAACCAAGTACCGCAAGGTACACAAGGGCCGTAACGATGGCCTGAGCTGGAGCGCCAACGCTGTCAGCTTCGGCGAGTACGGCCTGAAGGCAACCGCTCATGGTCAGCTGACCGCGCGTCAGATCGAAGCGGCTCGCCGTTCGATCAGCCGCTACGTCAAGCGCGGCGGCAAGATGTGGATCCGAGTGTTCCCCGACAAGCCGATCACCAAGAAGCCCATCGAAGTCCGAATGGGTTCTGGTAAGGGCAACGTGGAGTACTGGGTCGCCCAGATCCAGCCCGGCCGCATGATCTATGAAATTGAAGGTGTGGATGAAAGCGTGGCTCGCGAGGCGTTCCGCCTGGCAGCTGCCAAGCTCTCCGTGACCACCACCTTCGTGACCCGGACGGTGATGTAATGGATATCAAACAACTTCGCGAAAAGTCGGCTGACGATCTGAAGGCCCACCTGACCGACCTGCGTAAGGAGCAGTTCTCGCTCCGTATGCAGCAGGTTACCGGCCAGCTGCCGAAGACTCACGAAACCCGCCGGGTCCGCCGCGAGATTGCTCGCGTCAAGACCCTGCTCGGCAGCACCAAGTAAGGATGGCCGCGATGAGCGACAATACTGAAAACAAGACGCTGCGCACGGTCGAAGGCCGTGTCGTCAGCAACAAGATGGACAAGACGGTCACCGTGTTGGTGGAACGCCTGGTCAAGCACGCCCTGTACGGCAAGTACATCAAGCGTTCGACCAAGCTGCACGCCCACGACGCCGACAATGCCTGCAACGAAGGCGATGTCGTCCGCGTGACCGAGATTGCTCCGATGTCCAAGACCAAGAACTGGCGCGTGGTGGAAGTCATCACGCGTGCGGCTGAATAAGGAGATCTGAATCATGATCCAGATGCAGAGCTACCTCGAGGTCGCGGACAATTCCGGTGCCAAGGAAGTGATGTGCATCAAGGTGCTGGGCGGCTCCAAGCGTCGCTACGCCCACATCGGTGACATCATCAAGGTCACCGTGAAGGATGCGATCCCGCGCGGCAAGGTCAAGAAGGGTGAAGTGTTCGACGCCGTCGTGGTGCGTACCCGCAAGGGTGTGCGTCGCGCCGACGGTTCGCTGATCCGTTTTGACGCCAACGCCGCGGTCCTGCTCAACAACAAGCAAGAGCCGATCGGCACCCGCATCTTCGGACCGGTGACGCGTGAACTTCGTTCCGAGAAGTTCATGAAGATCGTCTCGCTCGCTCCCGAAGTGCTGTGAGCGACAGGAGATAATCATGGCTAACCGTATCAAGAAGGGCGACCAGGTCGTCGTCAACACCGGCAAGGACAAGGGCAAGCAGGGCGAAGTCGTCCGCGTCGACGGCGATCGTGTGATCGTCGCCAACGTGAACATCGTCAAGCGCCACACCAAGCCGAATCCGCAGGCAGGCGTTGCCGGCGGCGTGGTCGAGCGTGAAGCGTCGATCCATATCTCCAACGTGAACGTGCTCAACCCGGCTTCGGGCAAGGGCGAACGCGTTGGTTTCAAGGTGCTGGAGGATGGACGCAAACTGCGTGTGTTCCGCTCCAGCGGTGAGGCGCTCGACGCCTGAGGATGCGCTGATGAATACCCGTCTCGAAAAGTTCTACAAGGAAGAAGTGGTGCCGGCGCTGATGAAGCAGTTCGGCTACACCAATCCGATGCAGGTTCCGAAGCTGGTCAAGGTCACCCTGAACATGGGTGTCGGCGAAGCAGCCACGAACAAGAAGATCCTGGAAAACGCCGTCGCCGACATGGCCAAGGTCTCCGGCCAGAAGCCGGTCGTGACCAAGTCCCGCGTCTCGGTGGCTTCGTTCAAGATCCGCGATGGTTGGCCGATCGGCTGCAAGACCACGCTGCGTCGTGAAAAGATGTATGAGTTCCTGGACCGCCTGATCAACATCTCGCTGCCGCGCGTGCGCGACTTCCGCGGTGTCTCGGGTCGTTCCTTCGACGGTCGTGGCAACTTCAACATGGGTGTGAAGGAACAGATCATCTTCCCGGAAATCGACTTCGACGCTGTCGACGCGATCCGCGGCATGGATATCGCCATCACCACCACCGCCAAGACCGACGCGGAAGCGAAGGCGCTGCTCGCAGCGTTCAAGTTCCCGTTCCGTAACTGATACGTCGAGGAATCCGAAATGGCAAAGACCTCCATGGTCAACCGCGATCTGAAGCGTGCCAAGCTGGCCGCCAAGTACGCCGGTAAGCGTGAAGAGCTGAAGAAGATCATCTCCAGCCCGACCGCTTCGTACGACGAAAAGGCTGACGCCGTGGTCAAGTTGCAGAAGCTGCCGCGCGATTCGTCGCCGAGCCGCCACCGCAACCGCTGCGAACTGTCCGGCCGCCCGCGTGGCGTTTACAGCAAGTTCGGCCTCGGCCGCAACAAGCTGCGTGAAGCCACCATGCGTGGTGACGTGCCGGGCCTGCGCAAGGCCAGCTGGTAAGGGATTCGTCCCGGAACCTGCTTCGCATCCCCAGGGTGCGGAGCAGGGGGACCAACCGGTTCATTCAGGTTTGTCCCCAATTGAAGAGTCCGGCGCAAGTCGGGCTCTTTTTGCCGTATACTCCCGCGTCTTGCCTTTTCACAGGGGCGAGGGTAGGGCGGGCCGCCGGTCCGCCGGTCACTATGTGAAGGGTACTGGCCCCTCCCAGGAACACAGCAAGATTTTCGCGAAAGCGGATATCGGTGCACTCAAAGGTATCGACTATGAGCATGACTGATCCCATCGCCGACCTGCTGGTACGCATCAAGAATGCGGCCGCGGTTGGCAAGCAGACGGTGAAGGCACCGTCCTCCAAGATCAAGGTTGCAATCGCAGAAGTGTTGAAGGCCGAAGGCTACATCACCGACCTGCGCGTGACCAAGACCGAGAACAACAAGGCCGAGCTTGAAATCGTCCTGAAGTATTTCGAAGGCAAGCCGGTCATCGAGACCCTGAAGCGCTTCTCGCGTTCGGGTCTGCGTCAGTACCGCGGCAAGTCCGAGCTGCCGAAGGTCCTCAATGGCCTGGGCATCTCCATCATCTCCACCTCCAAGGGCATCATGACTGATGCGCAGGCGCGCCAGCTGGGCGTCGGCGGCGAAGTCCTGTGCTTCGTGGCCTAAGGCGAGAAGGAAACTACTATGTCCCGCGTAGCCAAGAAGCCGGTCAACCTGCCCAAGGGCGTTGAACTGAACATCCAGCCGGAATCCGTCAGTGTGAAGGGCCCGAAGGGCACCCTGTCGCTGCCGAAGGTCGCTGGCGTCGAAATCACCGTTGAAAACGGCGTTGCCAACCTGGCCGCCAACGATCCGTCGCTGACTGCCCTCACCGGCACCGTGCGCGCGATCCTGGCCAACATGGTCCACGGCGTCACCGAAGGCTTCGAGCGCAAGCTCGAGCTGGTCGGCGTCGGTTACCGTGCCGCCATGCAGGGCAAGGACCTGAACCTGTCGCTCGGTTTCTCGCACCCGGTGGTGTTCGTGGCGCCGGAAGGCATCACCCTGTCGACTCCGACCCAGACCGAAATCGTGGTCCAGGGCACGGACAAGCAGCAGGTGGGCGAAGTTGCCGCCAAGATCCGTGGTTACCGTCCGCCGGAGCCCTACAAGGGCAAGGGTGTGAAGTACGCCGGCGAAGTCATCATTCGTAAGGAAGCCAAGAAGGCCTGATTCAGGTCCTCAGCTTTCAAGGAAAAAGATAATGAACAAGAACATCGCTCGCCTGCGTCGTGCCAAGTCGACCCGTGCACACATCCGCGAACTCGGCGTGCCGCGTCTGTCGGTGCTGCGCACCGGTCAGCACCTGTACGCCCAGGTCTTCACCGCCGACGGCTCCAAGGTGCTGGCAGCTGCCAACACCACCCAGGCCGACGTCAAGGAAGGTCTGAAGAACGGCAAGAACAGCGACGCCGCCGCCAAGGTTGGCAAGCTGGTCGCCGAGCGCGCCAAGGCTGCGGGCATCGAGAAGGTCGCTTTCGACCGCTCGGGCTACCGCTACCACGGCCGCATCAAGGCGCTGGCCGATGCAGCCCGCGAAGGCGGCCTGCAGTTCTAAGGGATAAGGAAGCGGGGCATGTCCCCGCTTCCGCCTGCCTGCCGGCGCGGGTTGCGCCGGGCGACGTCCTTCTTATGCAGGGGCGCTCGATCCACCGCTTCATCTCACAGCTATAAGCGGCCCCGAGCCGTACATACTCAATCAATCAAGGAATCAACATGGCAGAAGAACGTCAGCCGCGGGGTCGCGATCGCGATCGCAACCGCGAAGAGAAAGTCGACGACGGCATGATCGAGAAGCTGGTCGCGGTCAACCGCGTCAGCAAGACCGTCAAGGGCGGTCGCCAGTTCACCTTCACCGCACTGACCGTGGTTGGTGATGGCGAAGGCAAGGTCGGTTTCGGTTACGGCAAGGCGCGCGAAGTGCCGGTCGCGATCCAGAAGTCGATGGAGCAGGCCCGCAAGAACCTGGCCACCGTCGATCTGAACAACGGCACCCTGTGGCACCCGGTGAAGGCCGGCCACGGCGCAGCCCGCGTGTTCATGATGCCGGCGTCGGAAGGTACCGGTGTCATCGCCGGCGGCGCCATGCGCGCTGTGCTGGAAGCCGTTGGCGTGAAGAACGTGCTGGCCAAGGCGGTCGGTTCGCGTAACCCGATCAACCTGGTTCGCGCCACGCTGAAGGGCCTGACCGACATGCAGTCGCCGGTCCGCATTGCGGCCAAGCGCGGCAAGAAGGTGGAGGATCTCAATCATGGCTAATGAAACCGCCAAGACCGTGAAGGTCCGCCTGGTGCGTGGCCTGCGTGGCACCCAGTCGCGTCACCGCCTGTCGGTGCGTGCGCTGGGCCTGAACAAGCTCAATGATGTGCGTGAACTGAAGGACAGCCCGCAGGTTCGCGGCCTGATCAACAAGGTTCAGTACCTCGTCCAGGTTGAGGAATAATCCAATGACCATGCATCTCAATGAACTGAGCCCGGCGCCGGGCGCGCGCAAAGAGCGCACCCGCGTGGGCCGTGGTATCGGCTCGGGCCTGGGCAAGACCTGTGGCCGCGGCCACAAGGGTTCGTTCGCCCGCAAGGGTGGCGGCAAGATCAAGGCAGGCTTCGAAGGCGGCCAGACCCCCATGCAGCGTCGTCTGCCGAAGGTCGGTTTCCGTTCCAAGATCGCCAAGGACACTGCTGAAGTCCTGTCGTACCACCTGGACAAGCTGGAGGCCGGTGAGGTCGATTTCGCCGCGCTGCGCGCTGCGAAGCTGGTCCCGAGCACGGCCAAGAAGGCCAAGATCGTCATGAAGGGCGGCCTGACCAAGGCCTTCACCCTGAAGGGCATCGCAGCAACGGCCGGTGCCAAGGCCGCGATCGAAGCTGCCGGCGGCAGCGTACAGGAGTAAGACATGGCGCAAGCTGGCATTGGTAACCTCGGCGGCGGGCTCGGCAAGTTCACGGAACTTCGCCAGCGTCTGCTGTTCGTCCTCGGGGCTTTGGCTGTCTATCGCATCGGCTGTTATGTGCCGGTGCCGGGCGTCAATCCCGATGCCATGCTTGCGCTCATGCAGGCGCAGGGCGGCGGCATCGTGGACATGTTCAACATGTTCTCGGGCGGCGCCCTGCACCGTTTCAGCATTTTCGCGCTGAACGTCATGCCGTACATTTCGGCATCGATCGTGATGCAGCTGGCGGTCCATATCTTCCCGGCATTGAAGGCGATGCAGAAGGAAGGCGAATCGGGCCGTCGCAAGATCACCCAGTATTCCCGCATCGGCGCCGTGTTCCTGGCGGTGGTGCAGGGCGGCAGCATCGCGCTGGCGCTGCAGGACCAGCTGTCCCCGAGCGGTGCGCCCGTGGTCTACGCGCCTGGCATGGGCTTTGTGCTCACGGCCGTGGTCGCGCTGACCGCCGGCACCATCTTCCTGATGTGGGTCGGTGAGCAGGTCACCGAGCGTGGCATCGGCAATGGTGTGTCGCTGATCATCTTCGCCGGCATCGTCGCCGGCCTGCCTGGCGCGGTCATCCACACCCTGGAAGCCTACCGCGAGGGCAACATGAGCTTCATCGCCCTGCTGCTGATCGTGCTGGTGGTGTTGGCCTTCACCTACTTCGTGGTGTTCGTCGAACGCGGCCAGCGCCGCATCACGGTGAACTATGCACGTCGTCAGGGCGGCCGCAACGCGTACATGAACCAGACCTCGTTCCTGCCGCTGAAGCTGAACATGGCGGGCGTGATTCCGGCCATCTTCGCCTCCAGCATCCTGGCGTTCCCGACGACCCTGGCAATGTGGTCCGGCCAGGCCAGTTCGGCCACGTGGCTGCAGAAGGTTGCCAGCGCCCTTGGGCCGGGCGAGCCGCTGCACATGATCGTCTTCGCCGCGCTGATCACCGGTTTCGCGTTCTTCTATACCGCGCTGGTGTTCAACTCGCAGGAAACCGCCGACAACCTGAAGAAGTCCGGCGCACTGATTCCGGGCATCCGCCCGGGCAAGGCCACCGCCGATTACATCGACGGCGTGCTGACCCGCCTGACCGCCGCCGGCTCGCTGTACCTGGTGATCGTGTGTCTGCTGCCGGAAATCATGCGGACCCAGCTCGGCGCGTCGTTCTACTTCGGTGGTACCTCGCTGCTGATCGTGGTGGTGGTGGTGATGGACTTCATTGCCCAGATCCAGGCGCACCTGATGTCGCACCAGTATGAGAGCCTGTTGAAGAAGGCCAACCTGAAGGGCGGCAATCGCGGCGGTTTTGCCCGCGGCTGATTCACCTGTTACACTTGTCTTCTTGTTGCGAAGGCCCTCCGGTTCCCGGACCTGGCCTTCCAAATCGAAGGGCGGCCCCCGCAGCGGTCTCGGGTGGGGGTGAGATGTGGTGGTCCCGCGCGGGAGTAGCGCGGGCGGCGGCGAGGGCAACCTCTGCAGTCAACGACATCCGGCGCCGGAGCATGGGCACACTCCCCATGCCGGGTTCATGAAACCTTCGTGGTTTCACGGGCTTCCAAGTAAACCGAGACCTTGATAGAATCGCTAGTTCACTTTTTTGATCCATCCTGCCGGATTGGCGCGCCCGTGGTGCGCTGTCGGCCATCACTCAGCTGGAGAACCGCGTCATGGCGCGTATTGCAGGCGTCAACCTGCCAGCCCAGAAGCACGTCTGGGTCGGGTTGCAAAGCATTTACGGCATCGGCCGTACCCGTTCGAAGAAGGTCTGCGACGCCGCAGGCGTGACCTCGACCACCAAGATCCGCGATCTGTCGGAGCCGGAAATCGAGCGTCTGCGCTCGGAAGTGGCCAAGTACATCGTGGAAGGCGATCTGCGCCGTGAAATCGGTATCGCGATCAAGCGCCTGATGGATCTGGGCTGCTACCGCGGTCTGCGTCACCGTCGCGGCCTGCCGCTGCGTGGCCAGCGCACCCGTACCAACGCCCGCACCCGCAAGGGCCCGCGCAAGGCGATCAGGAAGTAAGGGACCTAAGAAATGGCTAAGCCCGTCGCTAAGACCAAGAAGAAGATCAAGCGCGTCGTCACTGACGGCGTTGCCCACGTCCACGCTTCTTTCAACAACACCATCGTGACCATCACCGACCGTCAGGGCAACGCTCTGTCGTGGGCGACCTCCGGTGGCGCTGGCTTCCGCGGTTCGCGCAAGTCCACCCCGTTCGCTGCCCAGGTGGCTGCCGAGAAGGCCGGCCGTGCCGCGCTCGACTACGGCGTCAAGTCCCTGGAAGTCCGCATCAAGGGCCCGGGTCCGGGTCGTGAGTCGGCCGTGCGCTCGCTGAACAACGTGGGCTACAAGATCACCAACATCATCGACGTGACGCCTATCCCGCACAACGGGTGCCGTCCGCCGAAGAAGCGTCGCGTCTAAAGGAGCGATAAGAAATGGCTCGTTATATCGGTCCTACCTGTAAGCTCGCCCGCCGCGAAGGCGCCGACCTTTCCCTCAAGAGCCCGGCGCGTGCGCTGGACTCCAAGTGCAAGCTGGAGCAGAAGCCCGGCCAGCACGGCGCGACCGCCCGCAAGGGCAAGCTGTCCGACTACGCCACCCAGCTGCGTGAAAAGCAGAAGGTCAAGCGTATCTACGGCCTGCTGGAGCGTCAGTTCCGCAACTACTACAAGAAGGCCTCGACCAAGAAGGGCAACACCGGCGAGAACCTGCTGCAGCTGTTGGAAACCCGCCTGGACAACGTCGTCTATCGCATGGGCTTCGCTGTGACCCGTCCGGCTGCGCGTCAGCTGGTTTCGCACCGCGGCGTCACCGTGAACGGCAAGTCGGTCAACCTGGCTTCGTACCAGGTCAAGGCTGGCGACGCCGTCGCTCTGTCCGAGAAGGCTGCCAAGCAGCTGCGCGTTCAGGAAGCCCTGACCGTTGCCGCCCAGCACGACCTGCGTCCGTCGTGGGTTGAAGTGGATTCCGGCAAGTTCGCCGGCATCTTCAAGGCTGTGCCGGATCGTGCGGACCTGCCTGCGGATATCAACGAAGCGCTGATCGTCGAGTTGTATTCGAAGTAATTCACATTGGAGAATCCCCGGCGACGGCCGGGGATTCACTAGGAGAACCCGCAACATGACGGTTACCGCCAACCAGGTTCTGCGTCCTCGCGGTCCGCAGATCGAACGCCTTACCGACACCCGCGCCAAGGTCGTTATCGAGCCCTTGGAGCGTGGTTACGGGCATACGCTGGGCAATGCCCTGCGTCGCGTGCTGCTGTCGTCCATCCCGGGCTTCGCCATCACGGAAGTCGAGATCGACGGCGTGCTGCACGAGTACACCACGCTCGAAGGCTTGCAGGAGGACGTGCTGGAAGTCCTGCTCAACCTGAAGGACGTGGCCATCCGTATGCATACCGGTGACAGCGCCACGCTGTCGCTGTCCAAGCAGGGTCCGGGTGTTGTGACCGCTGCCGATATCAAGGTCGACCACAACGTCGAGATCCTCAACAACGACCATATCATTTGCCACCTGACCAAGGACACGGCAATCAATATGCGTCTGAAGATCGAGCGTGGCTTCGGCTACCAGCCGGCGGCCGCGCGTCGTCGTCCGGACGAAGAAACCCGTGCCATCGGTCGTCTGGTCCTGGACGCCTCGTTCTCGCCGGTCCGTCGCGTCGCCTATTCGGTGGAAGCGGCCCGCGTCGAACAGCGTACCGACCTGGACAAGCTGGTCCTGGATATCGAAACCAACGGCACGATCGATGCCGAGGAAGCCGTGCGCACCGCCGCCGACATCCTCAGCGATCAGCTGTCGGTGTTCGGTGACTTCACCCACCGCGACCGCGGTGCGGCCAAGCCGGCCAACAACGGCGTGGATCCGGTGCTGCTGCGCCCGATCGACGACCTGGAACTGACCGTGCGTTCGGCCAACTGCCTGAAGGCAGAGAGCATTTACTACATCGGCGATCTGATCCAGAAGACCGAAGTGGAACTGCTCAAGACCCCGAACCTCGGCAAGAAGTCGCTGACCGAGATCAAGGAAGTCCTCGCACAGCGCGGTCTTTCGCTCGGCATGAAGCTGGAGAACTGGCCGCCGGCCGGTGTCGCCCAGCACGGCATGCTCGGCTGATCCAGCGCTACGCAAGATGCTTGACCCCGCACCTTCGGGTGCGGGGGCTTCACCCGCAACACCTCGCATCGACAGGCCCATAGCCTGCGGTGACGGTCGGCCAGGAGGGCCGGCACCGGACCATCCGCAGTCCAAGCAGCAACGCCGGGAAGGCGACAGCGAAACCCAACCGATCCAACATTCACTTCAGGAATCACCGTCATGCGTCATATGAAATCCGGTCGCAAGTTCAACCGTACCAGCGCCCATCGCGAAGCAATGTTCAAGAACATGGCCGCGTCGCTGTTCAAGCACGAGTTGATCAAGACCACCCTGCCGAAGGCCAAGGAACTGCGCCGCGTCGCCGAGCCGCTGATCACCCTGGCCAAGGTCGACTCCGTCGCCAACCGCCGTCTGGCCTTCGCCCGTCTGCGCGACCAGGAAGCCGTCGGCAACCTGTTCACCATCCTGGGCCCGCGCTACGCGACCCGTCCGGGTGGCTATCTGCGTCTGCTGAAGTGCGGCTTCCGCGCTGGCGACAACGCGCCGATGGCCTACGTGGAACTGGTGGACCGTCCGGCCGTGGCTGAAGCCGTCGAAGAGTAATCGACGCGCAACACCCGTTATTCGGTGAAGAACCCGGCCTCGTGCCGGGTTTTTCCGTTTTCGGGTGCTGAAGACGGAAGCAACCTCCCCCGTTGGGCGTCTGGCGTCCCGGGGCGCTGACCTGCGGCGACGCGTGGTGGTTGGCGTCTGGCTTCCATCCGGAACACGCTGTCTGGTCGGCTGGGCCGATGGTCGGCGGCAGAGGGGCGTGAGGGCCTGTTAATCTTGGCGTCTGGACGTTCACGAGTGTTGGCAATGAATCCACTGCGTTGGAGTTACCGTGCCCAGTTCCTGCTGGGCTTCCTGGTCTGCGTTGGCCTGCTCGCCTACGCGATCTTCCTGCAGCTCAAGATCGGCCTTGAGCCGTGCCCGCTGTGCATCTTCCAGCGGCTGGCGTTTGCCGCGCTGGGTCTGCTGTTCCTGATCGGGGCGTTGCATGGCCCGCGTGAGCGCGCGGGGCGCGCGACGTACGGCGTCCTGGCCTTCATTGCCGCTGCGGTGGGAATCGGCATTGCCGGGCGCCATGTCTATGTGCAGCTGCTGCCCAAGGACATGGGGTCGAGCTGCGGCCCGCCGCTGGCCTTTCTCAGCGAGACGATGGGACCGCTGGAAGTGTTCCGCACCGTGCTGACCGGTACCGGTGACTGCGGCAATATCGATTGGCAGTTCCTGGGGCTGACCATGCCGATGTGGAGCCTGGTGTGGTTCGTGCTGCTCGCTGCCTGGGCGTTGTTCGCCTCATTCCGTCGCCCCGCGCGACGTAGCTGATTCCCCTGATTGCTCTACCCCCCACTGGATATACCGATGAATGCTGCCGACCCCGCCACTGCCCCCGCCATGCTGCCGACCGACTGGTCGCCGGAGAGCTGGCGCGGCAGGCCGGCCCTGCAGATGCCGACCTATCCCGATCCGGTGGCGCTGGATGCGGCGTTGCATGAGCTCAAGCGCCTGCCACCATTGGTCACGTCGTGGGAAATCCTGGCGCTGAAGCAGCAGCTCGCCGAGGCCCAGGAGGGCAAGCGCTTCCTGCTGCAGGGCGGCGACTGTGCCGAGAACTTCAGCGACTGCGAGTCCACCACCATTTCCAACCGGCTCAAGGTGCTGCTGCAGATGAGCCTGGTGCTGGTGCATGGGCTGCGCAAGCCGGTGACGCGGGTGGGGCGCTTTGCCGGGCAGTACGCCAAGCCGCGCTCGGCCGATACCGAAACGCGCGATGGGGTCACATTGCCCAGCTACCGCGGCGATGTGATCAATGCGCCGGAGTTCACTGAGGCGGCGCGGCTGCCGGACCCGCGGCGGATGCTGCAGGCGCATGCGCACTCGGCGATGACCATGAACTTCGTGCGGGCGCTGATCGACGGTGGCTTCGCCGACCTGCACCACCCCGAATACTGGAACCTGGAGTGGGTCCGGCATTCGCCGCTGGCCGGTGACTACCAGAAGATGGTGGCGTCGATCGGCGATGCGGTGCGCTTCATGGAGACACTGGCCGGGTCGCAGGTGCACAACCTCAACCGGATCGATTTCTACACCTCGCACGAGGCGCTGCTGCTGCCCTACGAGCAGGCGCTGACCCGCCAGGTGCCGCGCCAGCAGGGCTGGTTGAACCTGAGCACGCACTATCCGTGGATCGGCATGCGTACGGCCGCGCTGGACGGGGCGCACGTGGAGTACCTGCGTGGTGTGCGCAACCCGATCGCGATCAAGGTGGGGCCGTCGGTGCAGCCGGATCAGCTGCTGCGTCTGATCGACGTGCTCAACCCACACGACGAACCGGGGCGCCTGAGCTTCATCCATCGCATGGGGGCGGCGCAGATCGCCGAGAAGCTGCCGCCGCTGCTGCAGGCGGTCAAGCGCGACGGCCGGCGCGTGCTGTGGGTGTGCGATGCGATGCATGGCAATACCGAAAGCACCAGCAATGGCTTCAAGACGCGTCGCTTCGACAATGTGCGCAGCGAGGTGGAGATGTCGTTCGACCTGCACGCTGCCGCCGGCACGCGTCTGGGCGGCGTGCATCTGGAGCTGACCGGTGAGGACGTGACCGAATGCACAGGCGGCGCGCGGGAGCTGACCGAGCGTGACCTGGAGCGTGCCTACCGCTCTTCGGTGGACCCGCGGTTGAACTACGAGCAGTCGCTGGAAATTGCGATGGCGATCGTGCGCAAGCAGGAGCACCACGTCGCCTGACGGCGGCGTCCACGCCCGGCTGACATCCGGGCGACATCGCGGTCATCGCCGCACCGGCATTCTGTGGTCGTCCAGACGGGATCACGGGAGCGTGCGGTGACAGTGGATTGGCAGGTGGCAGCGGCGTATCTATGGCCGGTGGCGATCGCGCTGGCAGTCGGAGTGGTCGGCTGGTGGTTGCTGATGGCGCTGACGCGTCGCCTGAAAGGCAGCGAGCGGCGGCGCGCGCGGATCGCGCGGGTGTTCAGTCGCCCGCTGGCGTTCGCCTTGCCCCTGCTGCTGCTGATTCCTGCGCTGGAAGCCACGCCGCTGCAGGGGCGCTGGCTCGATCAGTCGCTGCGGCTGCTGCACATCGGGCTGACCGCCTGCGTGATCTGGTGCCTGGTGCGGGCGGTCGCGGCCGGCGAGCAGGCCATCCTGCGCGACCACCCGATGGAAGTGGCGGACAATCTGGAGGCCCGCCGCATCCAGACCCAGACCCGCGTGCTCAGCCGTGTGCTGATGGGGGCGATCATCCTGGTCGGGGTATCGCTGATCCTGTTGACCTTCCCGATGGTGCGCCAGATCGGCACGGCGCTGCTGGCCTCGGCGGGCATCATCGGGCTGGTCGCCGGTATCGCCGCCAAGCCGGTATTCGGCAATCTGATCGCCGGGCTGCAGATCGCCTTGACCCAGCCGATCCGCCTGGACGACGTGGTGATCGTGGAGGGCGAATGGGGCCGGGTCGAGGAGATCGGCAGCAGCTACGTGGTGGTCCGGATCTGGGATGAGCGGCGCATGGTGGTGCCGCTGACGTGGTTCATCGAGCACCCGTTCCAGAACTGGACCCGGCGCAGCGCGGACCTGCTGGGGACGGCTTTCCTGTGGCTGGACTATCGGGCGCCGATCAACGCGATCCGCGCCGAGCTGGAACGGATCTGCCATGCCGAGCCGCTCTGGGATGGGCGGGTGTGCGTCACCCAGGTCACCGAGACGTCGGAGCACACCGTGCAGGTGCGTCTGCTGGTCAGTGCGCGCAACTCCGGCGATGCGTTCGACCTGCGCTGCCTGGTGCGTGAACGGATGCTGGACTTCATTGCCCGCGAGCACCCACAGGCGTTGCCTCGCACCCGCGCCGAGCTGCTCCGGCAGCCCGATCCGCCGCAGCGGCCAGACGCGCAGCCGCTGGACGGCGTGCGCTCGCCCGGCGCCGAAGACGGCCCGTAGAGCCAGCCGCCGGCCGGCTGGCGTATGGATGCGCGCCATCCCGGTAGCCCAGGCATACAGGAGCGGCCAGCCGGCCTGCGCTGCGCCAGGCGGCGCGCGCAGTACCTCAGGGGGGTGCCGTATGCGGCAGCAGCGTGTCGGTCTTGAAGCGCGGCGGACGGCGTGCCCGGGTGCGCTGCTCGTAGGCATAGCCCAGTTCGATCAGGCGCGGCTCGCTCCACGCTGTGCCCATGAACAGCAGCCCCAGCGGCAGGCCGTCGACATGCGCCATCGGCACGGTCAGGCTCGGGTAGCCGGCCACGGCCGCGGCACTGTAGCTCTCGCCCGGAAAATCGTCGCCGT
Organism: Stenotrophomonas sp. Marseille-Q5258; assembly: GCF_946900935.1. Taxonomy (NCBI): domain Bacteria; kingdom Pseudomonadati; phylum Pseudomonadota; class Gammaproteobacteria; order Lysobacterales; family Lysobacteraceae; genus Stenotrophomonas; species Stenotrophomonas sp. Marseille-Q5258. The sequence continues at coordinate 74,847 of NZ_CAMPPN010000010.1, read as the reverse complement.
GGCCATCGCGGATCGGCCAGGCCACACCGGTGGTGGGGGCGATCAGGGCATCGAGCTGCTGCGCGTGCAGCGCGGCATCGATCCCCTCCGGACCGGCCAGGCGGCGTGCGTCGCTGCGGGCGCGGATGTACTCGGGCGTCCCCAGGCCGTCGGTGGTGTTGGCCAGTTCCATGATTTCTTGGCCGAACAGGCTCATTTCCCTGCCGGCGTGCTCGCGGTTCCAGGCAATGACCTCGTCGAGGCTGCGCACCGGTGCCTTGTAGGTGGTGAAGTAGCGCTGCAGGCCGGCCTTGAACTCGTGCAGCAGCACCGTCCGTTCCGCGTCCTGCCACTGGCCCTGCGTGGGCAGGCTGGCCGGCACAACGACCGCGCCGGCCTCGCGCAGGATCGCAATGGCGTGGTCCAGCGCCGGGCCGATGCCGGGGCGCTTTTCCAGCCCGGTGTACAGCACGCCGATGCGTGCGCCACGCAGGCCGTCCGGATTCAGTCGCGAGGTGTAGTCGTACACCGCGCGGCCGGGCATGGTCGCGGTCGCCGGATCGGCATCGTCGCGCCCGGCCATTGCGGTGAGCAGCGCGGCGGCGTCGGCCACGCTGCGGGTCATCGGGCCGGCGGTGTCCTGGCTGAAGGAGATCGGGATGATGCCTTCGCGGCTGACCAGGCCCACGGTCGGCTTCAGGCCGACGACGCCGTTGATGGCGGCGGGGCAGACGATGCTGCCGTCGGTTTCGGTGCCGACCGCGGCCGAGGCGAGGTTGGCGGCCACAGCGACCGCGCTGCCGCTGCTGGAGCCGCAGGGGTTGTGGCTGAGGCGATAGGGGTTGCGGGTCTGTCCGCCACGTGCGCTCCAGCCGGAAATGGACCGGGTGGAGCGGAAGTTGGCCCACTCGCTGAGGTTGGTCTTGCCCAGGATCAGGGCGCCGGCACCGCGCAGGCGCCCCACCAGGAACGCATCGTCGGGGCGGAACCCCTCCAGGGCGAGCGAGCCGGCGGTGGTGCTCATCGGGGTGGCACCGATGTTGTCCTTGAGCAGGACCGGAATGCCGTGCAGGGGGCCGCGCAGCTGACCGGCACGCCGTTCGGCGTCCAGCTGGGTGGCGTCCTTGAGCGCATCAGGGTTGAGTTCGATCACCGCGCGCAGGCGTGGGCCGGCGCGATCCAGGCGGGCGATGCGTTCCAGGTACGCGCGGGTCAGGGTGACGCTGTCCAGTTCGCCGGCGGCCATGCGTGACTGCAGGTCGGCGATGCCGGTTTCGGCGTACGGGAAGGGGGCCGCGGGGGCGGAGGGCGTGGCGGCATCGCGTGCGTGCGCCGGCAGGGGCGCGGGCGTGCACCCCATCAGGGTGCAGACGATCAGCAGGGGTGTCAGCGACAGGCGCATCGGTGCGTCCCGGAAACCGGCCGACAGGCTAACCAGCGGCCGTACCGCTTGGCAACTCAGGCCTGTGCCGGGGGGCCGCCATGCCGCTTGCGGATATCGCGGGCGAGCACACCGACCACGATCAGATTGATCACCAGCACCGACCACGAGGCCCAGCCAGGGTGGCGGATGATGGCGTAGACATCGAACGGCAGGTAGATGCCGGCGGTGACGCAGCCCAGCCAGGATGCCCAGGCTTTGGCACGCCAGAGACCCCAGGCCTCGAAAAGGTGCAGCACACCGTAGGCGACCATCGCCGCGGCGGCGAGGTGGACGGCATCGGGGCTGATCATGTTGAGCAGCGAGGGCAGGGTGCCGTGATCCGGGTCCAGACTGAAACGCCGGATCAGGGCATTGACCGCATCGCGAAGCGGCTGCGGACCGAGAATCTCCAGTCCGGTGGCCGCCAGCAGCGCCAGTGCCGCCTTGCTGGCTTCCAGCAAGGCGATCACATGGAGACCCGGATGCCTGTGCGGATCCGGGTTATAGGGCGTGTCGGTCACGACAGGGTCCGATCAACCGCCGCGCGAGGCCTTCTTGCGGTCGCTTTCGGTCAGGAACTTCTTGCGCAGGCGGATCTCCTTCGGGGTGATCTCGACCAGCTCGTCGTCCTCGATGAAGTCCAGGGCCTGCTCCAGCGAGTACTTGATTGCCGGGGTCAGCTGGATCGCATCGTCCTTGCCCGAAGCGCGCATGTTGGTCAGCGGCTTGGTCTTGATCGCATTGACGGTCAGGTCGTTGTCCTTGGAGTGGATACCGATCAGCTGGCCTTCGTACACGTTGTCGCCTTCAGCGGCGAACAGCTTGCCGCGCTCCTGCAGCGGCCCCAGCGAGTAAGCGGGGGTGGCGCCCGGCGCATTGGCGATCATCACGCCGTTCTGGCGCTTGGCGATGGCGCCCTGTTCCTTCGGGCCGTAATGATCGAACACGTGGAACAGCAGGCCCGAGCCCTGGGTCAGGGTCTTGAACTCGTTCTGGAAACCGATCAGGCCACGGGCCGGGATCATGTATTCCAGGCGCACACGGCCCTTGCCGTCCGGCTCCATGTTCTTGAGCTGGCCCTTGCGGGTACCCAGCTTTTCCATCACGCCGCCCTGGTGCACTTCTTCAACGTCCACCACGAGCTGTTCGATCGGCTCCATAGCCTGGCCATCGATCTGCTTGATGATCACTTCCGGACGCGAGACGGCCAGTTCGTAGCCTTCACGACGCATGTTTTCGATCAGCACCGACAGGTGCAGTTCGCCACGGCCGGAGACCAGGAACTTGTCGGCGTCTTCCAGCTGTTCAACCTTCAGGGCCACGTTGTGGACCTGTTCGCGGTCCAGGCGGTCCTTGATCTGGCGGCTGGTCAGGAACTTGCCGCCGGACAGATCCTTGTTGCCCGCGAACGGCGAGTTGTTGACCTGGAAGGTCATCGAGATGGTGGGTTCGTCGACGGTCAGCGCCGGCAGGGCTTCCGGGGTTTCCGGGTGGCACAGGGTGTCGGAGATGGTCAGCTCCGGAATGCCCGAGATGGCGACGATGTCGCCGGCTTCGGCGCTGTCCTGCTCGATGCGCTCCAGGCCCAGGAAGCCCAGTACCTGCGCGACCTTGCCGTTGCGCTTCTTGCCTTCACGGTCGATCACCGCGACCTGCATGTTCTTCTTCAGGGTGCCGCGCTGGATGCGGCCGATGCCGATCACGCCCACGAAGTTGTTGTAGTCCAGCTGGCTGATGCGCATCTGGAACGGACCTTCCGGGTCCACTTCCGGCTTCGGCGCGTGCTGCATGATCGCTTCGTACAGCGGGGTCATGTCGCCATCGCGCACGCTGTCTTCCAGGCCGGCATAGCCGTTCAGGGCCGAGGCGTAGACGATCGGGAAGTCGAGCTGTTCATTGGTGGCGCCGAGCTTGTCGAACAGGTCGAACACCTGGTCGATCACCCAATCCGGACGCGAGCCGGGGCGGTCGACCTTGTTGACCACCACGATCGGCTTGAAGCCCATCGCGAACGCCTTCTGGGTGACGAAGCGGGTCTGCGGCATCGGGCCGTCCATCGCGTCGACCAGGATCAGCACGGTGTCGACCATCGACAGCACGCGCTCCACTTCGCCGCCGAAGTCGGCGTGTCCCGGGGTGTCGACGATGTTGATCCGGTTCTTGATGCCGGTCTTCTTGTCTTCCCAGGTGATGGCCGTGTTCTTGGCCAGGATGGTGATGCCGCGTTCCTTTTCCTGGTCATTGCTGTCCATCACGCGCTCTGCGAGCACGGTGCGCTCGGAGAGGGTGCCGGACTGCTTGAGCAGCTGGTCGACGAGGGTGGTCTTACCGTGGTCGACGTGGGCGACGATGGCGATGTTGCGAAGATTTTCGATAGACATGCGAAAGGGGGCCAGTCGGCGCCGGATTTGGAAAAAGAAGTCCAACATTATACGGCCAACATGACCAATCGCGAAAAGTGCCTCGCATCCCTTGCCGGACGGGCATTCAGGTAGCGCCGGCCGCTGGCCGGTCCCCAGGCTGAACACGGCATGGACACCGGGGTGGGGGGGCGGCCGGCATGACGACCATTGTCGGGCGGGCCGGCGGATAATCACGGGTGTATCCTATGCAGCTAACGACAAACCCCCGTACCCCAAGGATTTGCATGTCCCTCATCGCCACTTTCGACACCACCCAGGGCCCGATCAAGGTCGAGCTGTTCGCCGACAAGGCACCCAAGACCGTCGCCAACTTCGTGAACCTGGTCAAGAAGGGCTTCTATGACGGCCTGATCTTCCATCGCGTGATCCCCGACTTCATGATCCAGGGTGGCTGCCCGCAGGGGCGTGGCACCGGCGGCCCGGGCTACAAGTTCGAGGACGAAAAGAACGGCGTGAAGCACCAGATCGGCTCGCTGTCGATGGCCAACGCCGGCCCGAACACCAACGGCAGCCAGTTCTTCATCACCCACATCAAGACCGACTGGCTGGACGGCAAGCACACCGTGTTCGGCCAGGTGCTGGAAGGCCAGGCCATCGTCGATTCGGTCAAGCAGGGCGACGTGATCCATTCGATCACCCTGGAAGGCGACACCGACGCCGTGCTGGCCGCCCAGGCCGACCAGGTGGCCGAGTGGAACAAGATCCTCTCCGCCTGATCCCCTCCAACGGCCTCCTGTAACGGGAGGCCGTTTCGCGTTTCCGGCCGCCCCGCCAGGTTTTCCCCGCCCGGTGGCCACTCCCACACAGCTTTTTAGCAGAGGAAATCCCCATGAAAGCACCTGTTCGTGTTGCCGTGACCGGCGCCGCCGGCCAGATCGGCTACGCCCTGCTGTTCCGCATCGCTTCCGGCGAAATGCTGGGCAAGGACCAGCCGGTCATCCTGCAGCTGCTCGAGCTGCCGGTCGACAAGGCCCAGGCCGCGCTGCGCGGCGTGATGATGGAACTGGAAGACTGCGCCTTCCCGCTGCTGGCCGGCATGGTGGGTACCGATGACGCCGAAGTGGCCTTCAAGGATGCCGACATCGCCCTGCTGGTCGGCGCGCGTCCGCGCGGCCCGGGCATGGAGCGCAAGGACCTGCTGCTGGAAAACGCCAAGATCTTCACCGCGCAGGGCGCGGCGCTGAACAAGGTCGCCAGCCGCAACGTGAAGGTGCTGGTGGTCGGCAATCCGGCCAACACCAACGCCTACATCGCCATGAAGTCGGCGCCGGACCTGAATCCGCGCAACTTCACCGCCATGCTGCGCCTGGACCACAACCGTGCCCTGAGCCAGCTGTCGTCCAAGCTGGGCAAGTCGGTCGGTGGCATCGAGAAGCTGGTCGTGTGGGGCAACCACAGCCCGACCATGTACCCGGACTACCGTTTCGCCACCGCCGATGGTGCCTCCGTCGCCGATGCGATCAACGACCAGGAATGGAATGCCGGCACCTTCATCCCGACCGTGGGCAAGCGCGGCGCGGCGATCATCGAAGCCCGTGGTTCGTCCTCGGCTGCCTCGGCCGCCAATGCCGCCATCGACCACGTGCGCGACTGGGTGCTGGGCAGCAACGGCAAGTGGGTGACGATGGGCGTGCCGTCCGACGGCTCCTACGGCATCCCGGAAGGCGTGATCTTCGGCTTCGCGGTGACCACCGAGAATGGTGAGTACACCCTGGTCAAGGATCTGCCGGTTGACGACTTCAGCCAGAAGTACATCGACAAGACCCTGGCCGAACTGGAAGAAGAGCGCGCCGGCGTCGCCCACCTGCTGGGTTGATCGCGCGCTGCGACTGCATGTGAAAAACGCCGGGCTTGCCCGGCGTTTTTTTTGCTCTTCGACGCTTGGCGGAGGCTCTTCGGTCCACGTCATCGCAAGCCTCGAGGGCCCCGCCGCGGCAACTCGACCCGCCGGCGGCCGCGTCTGTTCCAGGCAGCGCACGCCCGGGCGCCTTACGACCAAGGTAGAACGGCTCGGCAGCCGGCATCGGACTATGCTCGATTCATGGCTTTGTCTGGGAGGGCTGTCATGCGTTACGAAGCGATGTACCGACGTTCCATCGAAGAACCCGAGGCGTTCTGGGCCGAGGAGGCGCAGCGCATCTACTGGCATAAAGCGCCGGAGCGGATCCTGGACTACAGCAACCCGCCGTTCCGGCGCTGGTTCGTGGGCGGTGAAACCAACCTCTGCTACAACGCGGTGGACCGCCATCTGGTCGAGCGGCCGGACCAGCTGGCGCTGGTGACCGTCTCGACCGAAACCGACGTCACCCGCGAGATCACCTACCGCGAGCTGTACCGCGAAGTGAATGCCTTCGCGGCGGTGCTGCAGCGACTGGATGTGCAGCGTGGTGATCGCGTGGTGATCTACATGCCGAACATGGCCGAAGCCGTGTTCGCGATGCTGGCCTGCGCGCGCATCGGTGCGATCCACTCGGTGGTGTTCGGCGGCTTCGCCGCGCACAACCTGGCGCTGCGCATCGACGATGCCGAACCCAAGCTGCTGATCGCCGCCGATGCCGGCAAGCGCGGTGGCAAAGTGATTCCGTACAAGGCGATGGTCGATGCCGCCTGCGCCGAAGCGCAGTCGCCGCCGCCGCACGTGCTGATCGTCTCGCGCGGGCTGGACCCGGCCGAGCCGAAGGTGCCGGGCCGCGACGTCGATTACGCCACCCTGCGCGCCGAGGTCGGCGACCAGGACGTGCCGGTGGTGTGGCTGGAATCGAGCGAACCGAGCTATCTGCTGTACACCTCCGGCACCACCGGCAAGCCCAAGGGCGTGCAGCGTGATGTGGGCGGCTACGCCGTGGCGATGGCGCAGTCGATGGAAACGGTGTTCGACTGCCGGCCCGGGCAGGTGATGTTCTCCACCTCCGATGTCGGTTGGGCGGTGGGGCATTCCTACAATGTCTATGGACCGCTGATCGGCGGCTGCACCTCGCTGCTCTATGAAGGGCTGCCGACCCACCCCGATCCGGGCATCTGGTGGGCGTTGTGCGAACAGTACGGCGTGCGCACGCTGTTCTCCTCGCCTACCGCGATCCGCGTGCTGAAAAAGCATGACGTGGACTTCATCCGCCGCCACGATCTGTCCGCCCTGCAGTACGTGTTCCTGGCCGGCGAGCCGCTGGACGAGCCCACCGCGCACTGGATCAACGACGCGCTCGGCAAGCCGATCATCGACAACTACTGGCAGACCGAAACCGGCTGGCCGGCGCTGACGCTGCTGCCCGGCGTGGACATGAAGCCGGTGCGTTTCGGTTCGCCGGGGTTCCCCAACCTGGGCTATCGGATGAAGGTGATCGACGAGACCACCGGCGAGGAAGTGCCGGCCGGGCAGAAGGGCGTGCTGGTGATGACCCCGCCGCTGCCGCCGGGCTGCATGACCACGGTGTGGAAGGACGACGACCGCTTCCTGCAGAGCTACTTCAGCCACTTCAAGGAGCTGCTGTACAGCTCGCTGGACTGGGCGATCCGCGACGAGGACGGCTACACCTTCATCCTGGGCCGCACCGACGATGTGATCAACGTGGCCGGGCACCGCCTGGGCACGCGCGAAATCGAAGAGTGCATCGCCGGCCATCCGCTGGTCGCCGAAGCGGCCGTGATCGGCGTCAAGGACGAACTCAAGGGCCAGGTGCCGCTGGTGTTCGTTACCCTCAAGCAGGCCACCACCGAGCCGGCGGCGGTGATCGCGGAGATGATGCAGCGTGTGACCCAGTCGCTGGGGGCGGTGGCACGACCGGCGCACGTCCACATCGTCAACGCGCTGCCGAAGACACGCTCGGGCAAGCTGCTGCGCCGCTCGCTGCAGGCGTTGGCGGAGGAGCGTGATCCGGGGGACCTGTCCACCCTGGACGACCCGGGTGCGCTGGACGAGATCCGGCGCGCGCTGGGGCGCTGACCCGCACCGTCCGCGTGGCAGGGTGCAGGCGCGCCTGCGCGGCCCCGGAATGGGGGGGCCGCGCCACCCGCAGGTATCCGTAGTTCCGCGCGGACGCCTGACCCGCCCGTTGCTGCACCGCATTATCGGGGGCGGCCAGCCTCAGGTAAGCTCCGGGCGTGACCGCTGCAGGCCCCCGGCGCCTGGCGTCGCGCGCTGGGGACACGGCGCGCGCGGGGACGTCGGCGTGGGCAATCGCCTGGAACGGTCGCAAGGGGGCGCACGTGCACCGGCCAACGGCTGGCGGCCGCGCGTGGCAATGCAGCAGGTGACAGGGGGAAGCACCACATGGCGTACATCCATGCCAAGACGGCCGCGGGCCGTCAGGAAATCGAGGACCGCGCGCGGCGTCTGCCGCCGTCATTGCGGTCCATTCTGTTGATGGTCGATGGTCAGCGCGATGACGATGCGTTGACCGCGGTACTGCCGGGCCTGCGCGCGCCCGACGACGCGCTGGCGCAGCTTGCCCGGATGGGACTGATCGAGATCGTCGGCGGTGTGGTGGCACCGCCCGCCGCGCGCACGCTCACCGCCGGCCGTGAGAAGGACCCGGACCTGTACAAGCGCCTGTACGACTGGATGAGCGAATCGGTACGCAGGCACCTCGGGCTCAAGGGGTATTTCATGCAGCTCAAGATCGAGCGTTGCACCGATGCCGGCGCGCTGGAAAAACTGTGGCCGGACATGGCCGCTGCCGTCGCCAAGGCCAGGAGCCCGGCGCTGGCCAATCGCTGGCTGAGCGATACCCACGCGCTGCTCGATGTACCTGACGCACCAACGCCACCGCTGGAGGACACGGTGGCCGCGGTTCCGGGCTGACGCGTGGCGCAGCGCAAGGGTGGTGGTCGCCGCGCACCGGCGTTACCTTGCCAGGCTACACATGCAGGAGCCACGCGATGGACCCCACGAAGGACGATGACGGCACCCCGGGCTGGGATGCCATCAACGCGGCCTTGGCCGCGCTGTATCCCGGCCAGGAGCCGACGCACTACGGCACGGCGCTGCCCTACACGCTGGGCGGCAATGATCCGCTGGACGGCATCAGCGTGTACCGGGCCGACGTCCCGCGCCCGCACTGGCATTACGTCACCTACGGCTTCTCCGAGCTGTACGACAAGCAGAGCGACGACGCGGTCGACAGCGGCTACGGCTTCGAGCTGACCTTCCGCCTGGCGGTGGACGACGATGCCGCCAGTCCGCCCACGTGGCCGATGAACCTGCTGCAGAATCTCGCCCGCTACGTGTTCGCCACCGGCAACGTGTTCGAAGCCGGGCATCACATGGATGCCAACGGGCCAATCGCGTTGGACACCGACACCTGCCTGCGTCATGTGGCGTTCCTGCCCGACCCGCAGCTGCCGGCGCGCGACACCGCCAACGGTCGCCTGGTCTTCCTGCAGGTGATCGGCGTGAGCGATGCGGAGATGGCGGCAATCAAGCGCTGGTCCACCGATGGCGTGCTGCATGCGCTGGCGCCGCGCATGCCGTTGTGGATCACCGACCTGCATCGCCCCTCACTGCTTGACGATGCGGACCTGGCCCGGCAGGTGGAGGCGGGCAGCGCCCGCGACGGCTCCAGCACCGCGCTGCTGTTCGTGGAAACCCTGGCGTGGCGTGAGGAGGATGACAGCACGGTGCTGGTGCTCGGTGCCGGCCAGGTGCCAAGCCTGCTGGACCTGCTGCCGCTGCGCCTGCGTTACGGCCACCCGCTGACCGTGATCGGCGGCGATCGCGAGTGGACCTTCCAGCCCGGTGAACGCGATGCGTTGCGCCGTGGCGAGGGCGGGATGACGTGCACGTTGACGCCGGCAAGCCTGGACGCGCTGCTGCGCGATGTGCGTGCCCAGCGCGGTCGCTACCCGTTGCCCGGTACCGGTCTGGTGGTGGAGGTAGTGCCCACCGCGCTGCGCGACGCGCAGGACAACGTCGTACGCGAGATCGGCTGAGCGGTGCGTGGCGACGATAACGAAAGAGCCCGGCATGGCCGGGCTCTTCGTTGATCGTTCGTCGTCCCGCTCAGAGCAGGCCTTCAGCCTTCAGCGCGGCCTGCACGCCTGGGTCGGCATCCATGCGCTGCTTGAACGCGGCGATGTTGTCCAGGCCGGTCAGGTCGACCTTGGCGCCGGCCGCCCAGCGCAGCGTGATGTAGAAATACGGATCGGCGAAGCTGCGGAACCCGGCCAGCCATTGGCGGCCTTCCAGCTGCGTGTTGGCGCGTTCGAACAGGCCGCGCAGGCGCTTGTGCGCGGCGGCGCGGATGGCGTCGTACTGGCTTTCGTCGCCGATGTAGTTGCCCGGCCCGAACAGCGGCGAAAACGCCGGGTGCAGGTCCGAATTGACGAAGGACAGCCAGCGGGTGGCTTCGGCACGCTGCCGGGCGCTGCCGTCGCCGGCCAGACCCGCCTGGGGATGGGTATCGGCGATGTACCCCATGATCGCGGCGTTCTGGGTCAGTACGAAATCGCCGTCGACCACCGCCGGTACCGAGCCGGCCGGATTGATGGCCAGGAACGCAGGCGCCTTCAGGGTTTCCTTGGTCAGCAGTTCCACGTCATACGGCTGGCCGGTCCACTGCAGGGCAATGTGGTCGGCAGTGGAGCAGGCACCGGGCTTGCTGTACAGCTTCATGGGAACTCCGTTGCGGATGGTGATGGGTGAGCCGCTCACTATTCCAGAGCGGGCCACGCATCCTCAACGGTATGGCTGTAACAGATCGTTACGACGTGCGCGGCTTGAGTTTCTGCACGCGATAGAACGTGTGGTCGCCGATGGTGGCCACCTGGTAGGCATTGCGCCAGCTCGGATTGGCGATGGCCAAGGCGGCGAAGTGGCTCGCGCCGGGCACGATCTCCTTGCGCTCGCCCACCGGCAGCGCCCAGTTGCGCTCGGCGTCGAAGGCCACGGTCATCGCTTCCTGCCACGCGTCGGCGTTGCCGAGCTGCGTACCGGGGGCCACGATGGTCGGGGCAAACTGCTTGCGGGCGGTGACCACCTGGCACATCGAGTCGCCCCACAGGCCGCTGTCCAGGCGGCGCAGGGCCACTTCCGCGACGGCTTGCTGGCCGCGCAGGGTCTGGTCACGCGCTTCGAGGTAGACGGTCGTGCTCAGGCACAACGAATCGGCGGCCGGCTGCGGCAACAACTGCGACAGCCAGAGAATCCAGGCCAGTTTCATAAATCTCCTTGCTCCGTATGGGCCGCACCTGGCTGTCCATCCGATCATTCGGACGGGGCGTGGGGTACGACTTGGCGTCATGGGGAGGCGGCCATCGGGGCCGCCCGGTGGCGGACCCGATCAGGATGACGGGTCCGCGCGCTCACTCGAACTGGGTGGTGAGCGGGAAAGTTGGCGCACGATAGGGGGCCATTTCCCAATGCATCCTGAACCTGAAGACTTGACATTCAGGTTCGGAGGGCGGCCGAATTCGCCCATTCAGGGAGTGCCGGCCGCGCGCCGGCAACCCGTTTTACAGCGCCGCCGCCAGCTCGCTGCCCTGGCGGATCGCGCGCTTGGCATCCAGTTCGGCGGCCACGTCGGCACCGCCGATCAGGTGGGCCTGCACACCCGCCGCCACCAGTGCGGCGTGCAGATCGCGCCGCGGTTCCTGCCCCGCGCAGATCACCACGTGGTCGACCGGCAGGGTCTGTTCCTGGTCGCCCACGCGGACACGCAGGCCGGCGTCGTCCACGCCCAGGTATTCCACGCCGCCGAGCAGGGTCACGCCCTTGGCCTTGAGCGTGGCGCGGTGGATCCAGCCGGTGGTCTTGCCCAGGCGGGCACCCGGTCTGCCGGGGCTGCGCTGCAGCAGCCAGACCTTGCGGGCCGGCGCTTCCGGGGCCGGTCGCGTCAGCGCGCCGCGCGTCTCGAAACTCGGGTCCACGCCCCATTCGGCCATCCAGCGCGCCGTATCCAGCGCCGGCGACGGACCCTCGTGCACCAGGAATTCGCCGACATCGAAGCCGATACCGCCGGCACCGATGATCGCCGCCTGCGGCCCCACGACCACCCGGCCGAGCAGCACGTCCAGATAGCTGACCACCTTGGGATGGTCGGCGCCGGGGAAATCGACCTGGCGCGGGGTGATGCCGGTGGCGACCACCACCGCATCGAAGCCGGCCAGCGTGGCGACATCGGCCACGGTGCCCAGCTTCAGCTCCACGCCGGTCTCGGCCAGCCTGTGCCCGAAGTAGCGCAGGGTTTCGTGGAACTCCTCCTTGCCGGGGATGCGCTTGGCGACGTTGAACTGGCCGCCGATCTCGCTGTTGGCGTCAAACAGCGTCACCCGGTGCCCGCGTTCGGCGGCCACGGTCGCGCATGCCAGGCCGGCCGGCCCGGCGCCGACCACGGCCACGCGCCGCGCGGTGGCGACCGGGCGGTAGACCAGCTCGGTTTCATGCACCGCCCGCGGATTGACCAGGCAACTGGCGGTCTTGTTCTCGAACACGTGATCCAGGCAGGCCTGGTTGCACGCGATGCAGGTATTGATCGACTCCGGGCGGCCGCTGCGTGCCTTGTTGGCCCACGCCGGATCGGCCAGCAGCGGGCGCGCCAGAGAGACCATATCGGCCCCGCCGCCGGCCAGGATGCGCTCGGCCACATCCGGCATGTTGATCCGGTTGGTGGCGATCAGTGGCACGCGCACGTGCGGCTTGAGCTTGGCGGTGACCCCGGCGAAGGCGCCACGCGGCACCGAGGTGGCGATAGTGGGAATGCGCGCCTCGTGCCAGCCGATGCCCGAATTGATCAGGGTCGCACCGGCGGCTTCGATCGCCTGCGCCTGCTGCACGATCTCTTCCCAGTTGCTGCCGTTGTCCACCAGGTCCACCAGTGACAGCCGGTAGATGATGATGAAATCCGGCCCGCACGCCTCGCGGATGCGGCGCACGATCTCCACCGCGAAGCGCATGCGCTGCGCGGCGTCGCCGCCCCAGCGGTCGGTGCGCTGGTTGGTGCGCGGGGCGATGAATTCGTTGATCAGATAGCCTTCCGACCCCATCACTTCCACGCCGTCATAGCCGGCCTCGCGGGCCAGCCGCGCGCTGCGCGCGTAATCGGCGATGTGGCGATCCACACCGCGTGCCGACAGCGCGCGCGGGGTGAACGGATTGATCGGTGCTTTCAGCCGGGACGGTGCCACCGACAGGGGGTGGTAGGCATAGCGGCCCGCGTGCAGCAACTGCAGGCAGATCCGGCCGCCGTTGTCGTGCACCGCACGGGTGACCTGGCGATGCGGACGCACCTCCCACGGCCAGGACAGTTTGCCGCCGAACGGCTTGAGCCAGCCCACCACGTTCGGGGCAAAGCCACCGGTGACGATCAGGCCGACGCCGCCGGCCGCACGCTCGGCGAAATACGCCGCCAGCCGGGGGAAGTCGCGGGCCCGGTCTTCCAGGCCGGTGTGCATGGACCCCATCAGCACGCGGTTGCGGAGCTGGGTGAAGCCCAGGTCCAGCGGGGTGAACAGGTGGGGATAGGCGGTGGATTCGGCGGCTGGCGACATGTCGATACGCTTGCGTACGGAAGCATGAAGCGTGCCGCGAAATGGCCCCAACGGCAAGGGGCGTCTGGTGGCGGGCGGCCGTTGAGGCGGGTGATGCCCGCCGCTGGCGCCAGCCGGACGGGGCGCCGGCCGGCGGCCGGCACTACCGGGCGGCGGCTGCCGGAGTGGGCCTGTGGATGCCGAAGAAGGGCAGAGTCACGCCGCACAGGGGGCCGATCAGCAGGGCGAAGGCGAGGGTGCCCACGCCGACGTCGCCACCGAGCTGCCAGCCGATCACCAGCACCGTGCCTTCGATCAGGCTGCGCACGATCCAGATCGGCCAGCCGGTCCGCGCGTGCAGGCCGGTCATCAGGCCATCGCGCGGGCCCGGGCCGAAGCGGGCGCCGATGTACAACCCGGTCGCCACCGCCACCAGCAGCAGGCCCAGCACGAACATCGGCACCTGCCATGCCAGGCCGTGCACCTCCGGCAGCAGCCACAGCCCGAACTGCGCGCTGGGGCCGATCAACATCACGTTCAGTACCGTGCCCAGCCCCGGCTTCTGCCGGATCGGCCACCACAGCAGCAGGACCAGTGCGCCGATCACATTGGTCGCCACCCCGAACGACAGCGGGGTCTGCAGCGCGATGCCCTGCGACAGCACATCCCACGGGGCGACGCCAATGGCGGCACGGATCATCACCGCCGCGCCGATGCCATACAGGAACAGACCCAGCAGCAGCTGGGCCAGGCGGAGGGGGAGGGACGTGGGCATGGCGCGTTCACCGGAAAGGCCCTTGAATGTAGGGCCGGCCGGGACGCGCCGACAGATACAGATGCATACCAATCCGCGCCCACAGCGGCGCGTTGGCGGGTCAGTCCCAGCCTGACAGCACCAGCTTGCCGATCACCTCCCCGGCTTCGAGGCGACGGTGCGCCTCGCGCAGGTTTGCCGCATTGATCGGGCCCAGCAGCGTGTGCGCGGTGCTGCGCAGTTCGCCGGCGTCCACCAGGCTGGCCACGCGGTTGAGAATGCGATGCTGTTCGATCATGTCGTGGGTGCGGAAACGCGCCCGCGCGAACATGAATTCCCAGTGGATGCCGATGCACTTGGCCTTGTATGGATCGCCGATGCGCAGCGCGCCGCGCGGCTCCACGATCAGCCCGACATGCCCCTGCGGTGCCAGCAGGTCGCCGATCGCGTCCCAGTAGTGATCGGTATCGGCCAGATTCAGCACGACCTCGACCTGGTCGATGCCCAGCGCCTGAAGCTGTGGCAGCAGCGGCTGGCGATGGTCGATCACATGGTCGGCGCCCATCTGCGTGCACCACGCGCGCGTCGCGTCGCGGGAGGCGGTGGCGATCACCGTGAAGCCCGCATGCCGGGCCAGCTGGATCGCGATCGAGCCGACGCCACCGGCGCCGCCGATGACCAGCAGATGCTGCCCGGCATGATGGCGGTCATCGAAGCGCAGGGGCATGCGCTCGAACAGCAGTTCCCAGGCGGTGAGCGCGGTGAGAGGCAACGCAGCGGCATCCGCGGCGTCCAGCGTGGTGGGCTGGCGTCCGACCAGACGCTCATCCACCCACTGCCATTGGGCGTTGCAGCCCGGTCGGGTGACGTCGCCGGCGTAATAAACCGTATCGCCCGGCATGAAAGCAGTCACTTCCGGCCCGACCGCGTCCACCACGCCGGCGGCGTCGAAACCGAGGATGCGGGGCGACTCTTCCCGGCCCTCGCGCGGGGCCCGCAGTTTGGTGTCTACCGGGTTGACCGAGATCGCCTGCACCCGCACCAGCAGGTCGCGTCCCTGCGGCGGGCCCGGCTCGAAAAGCTGCAGATCCTGCAGGGCCTCGGGGTCATCGACGGGCAGGTAGCGGGTCAGTCCCACGGCTTTCATGACAGCTCCGATATCGGGGTGTTGACGCCATCATACGGTTGCTGACATTGCTGTTTCTGCGCTGAATCAATGCGGGCATCGCGCAGGGGCGAAATACTCCCGGTTGGCACCCATAGCGGGATGAATCCCGGGAAACCCTTGTCATCAAAGGCGCTTGCGCAATTTCATCAACCTGTATACGGTGCCACCCGCCGGGCCGGGTAGGGGCCTGGCCGTTCTCTTCACATGTTACGGGACTGTTAACATCACCTTCACCCTCCTGAGCATAATGTTCGCGGCGGTGGCGTGCTGAATCGGCAGTCTGAAAACGACGCAGTAGTGCTGGCCCATGCCTCTACCGGTTTCATACCCCCGAAATAGGAGCTGTACTCAATGAACAAGAAGATCCTCACTGCCGCGCTGCTGGGCGGTCTGGCTTTCGCCCAGGCTGCATCGGCGCAGGATTTTGACGACCGCTGGTACCTGACCGGTTCGGCCGGCTTCAACTTCCAGGATAACGACCGTCTGACCAACGACGCTCCGTTCGTGACCCTGGGCCTCGGTAAGTTCATCAGCCCCAACTGGTCGCTGGACGGTGAACTGAACTACCAGAACCCGAACTTCGACGCCAACCAGGATCTGAACTGGAGCCAGTACGGCGCCTCGATCGACCTGCGTCGCCACTTCATCTCCGAAGGCCGTGGCTGGAACCCGTACCTGCTGATGGGTCTGGGCTACCAGAAGTCGGAAGAAGAGTACCCGGCGCTGGACAACAACGGTCCGCGTGAGCGCAAGGACGGCAACTTCGCCGCCAAGGTCGGCGTGGGTCTGCAGACCACCTTCGAAAAGCGCGTTGCTGTCCGTGCCGAAGTGGCCTACCGCGCTGACTTCGACGACCAGAGCATCGCTGCTCCGACGGAAGACTGGTTCGGCGACGTGCTGGCTTCGGTCGGCGTCGTGATCCCGCTGGGCCCGGCCCCGACCGCGGCTGTGGTTGCTCCGGCTCCGGTTGCCCCGAGCTGCGCCGACCTGGATGACGACGGTGACGGCGTCAACAACTGCGACGACAAGTGCCCGAACTCCCAGCCTGGCCAGACCATCGGTCCGGACGGCTGCCCGGTGCCGGTCTCCATCGACCTGAAGGGCGTCAACTTCGACTTCGACAAGTCGACCCTGCGTCCGGACGCCGTGGCGATCCTGAGCGAAGCCACCGAGATCCTGAAGCGTTACCCGGATCTGCGCGTTGAAGTGGCCGGCCACACCGACTCGAAGGGCACCGACGCTTACAACCAGAAGCTGTCCGAGCGTCGCGCCACCACCGTGTACGACTACCTGACCAAGAACGGCGTGTCCGCTTCGCGTCTGGTGGGTCCGATCGGCTACGGCGAGAGCCGTCCGATTGCTCCGAACACCAACCCGGACGGTTCGGACAACCCGGAAGGCCGTGCAAAGAACCGTCGTACCGAGCTGAACGTCCAGAACTGATCTGTCTGGTTGTACAGCCTCAGAAGAGGGCCCGGCATTGCCGGGCCCTTTTTTTTGCGCCCAAACGCCAAGCGCCGGACCACTGTCATTGCCATGCGCCTTCGGTTCGGCGGCGGCAGCTACCGAGCACGCCGACGCACGCCGCATTGGATCTTTGCTTTAAATCCAACAAGTTGCCGTATTCATTGAATGTGGGATCTTGAAAGCCGTTGTGGCGCTGTTAAACTCGGCGCGTCGACCCCTTTCCTGGATGCATCCCATGCTGCGTATCGCACTGGCCACCGTGCTTGGCCTGGCCCTGGTTCCCGCCGCCCACGCAGCCGTGGATTGTTCGGCGAACACCAGCGCTTCGCCGCTGCCGCTGCCGGCCACCGCGATCGCGCCCGTGGCCGAGGAGCTGTACATCCGCAACGTGCAGCTCGGCATGCCGGCTGGTGTGCTGACCTCCAATTTCGACCAGCACCAGTCGCTGGACCGCGTGCTGCAGCGCCTGCGCATTGATGGCTGCCAGAACATCGCCAAGGCGATGCCGGGTGCACCGGCGATCAAGCCGAACGATCCGGCGGCCTACAAGCCGCAGACCGA
Source organism: Stenotrophomonas sp. Marseille-Q5258 (assembly GCF_946900935.1). Taxonomy (NCBI): domain Bacteria; kingdom Pseudomonadati; phylum Pseudomonadota; class Gammaproteobacteria; order Lysobacterales; family Lysobacteraceae; genus Stenotrophomonas; species Stenotrophomonas sp. Marseille-Q5258. The sequence goes on along the minus strand of NZ_CAMPPN010000010.1, from coordinate 57,613 downwards.
GTTCGACAACACGCCGTGGCGCTTTGACATGAGCCAGAACGGCAAGCGCATGACCGCCGAAGAATTCGACGCCTGGATGAAGGCGCGCGGTGTGCGCGTGGTCAAGGCGCGTCCGGCGCCGGCTGCCGTCCCGGCCGCCGCGGAAGCACCGGCTGACACCAAGCCGGGCGAGAAGAAGTAAGCCGCCGCGCGCGGAGCTCATGACCACACGCCGGCCCCCCGCCGCGTCCGCGCCCCGACCACGCCGCCCCGAGCGGCGTGCGTCCCCGCAGAAGTCCCCCTCTCCGGGCAGTGCCGGGGCCGTGCGGCACGGCCTGGCCCGGGTGCTGTCCAAGGCGGGCCTGTGCTCGCGCACCGAAGCGGCGCGCTGGATTGCCGACGGACGGGTCACGGTGGACGGGCGGGTCATCAACAACCCCGAGTACCCGATCATCGATGGGCACCACCAGGTGCGCGTGGATGGACGCGCGCTGGATGCGCCGCGGCGCATCCATCTGATGCTCAACAAACCGCGCGGGCTGGTCACGACCGCACAGGACGAGCAGGGCCGCGACACGGTCTACCGCTGCTTCGACGGTGCGGGCCTGCCGTGGATCGCGCCGGTGGGGCGCCTGGACAAGGCCAGCGAAGGGCTGCTGCTGTTCAGCAACGATCCGCAGTGGGCCGCCCGGCTCACCGACCCGACGACCGGGCCGGACAAGACCTATCACGTGCAGATCGACACGATCCCCGATGCCGCACAGTTGCAGGCGCTGTGCGCCGGCGTCGAGGATGACGGCGAGCGCCTGTGCGCGCGGCGTGTCGACCTGCTGCGCAGCGGCGAGAAAACCGCCTGGCTGGAAGTGGTGCTGGAGGAGGGGCGCAACCGCCACATCCGCCGCCTGCTGGCCGCCGTCGACATCAATGTGCTGCGGCTGGTGCGCGTGGCCATCGGACAGCTGCCGATGGGTGAGCTGGGCAAGGGCGCCTGGCGCGAACTCAGCCAACACGATCTGGACCTGCTGTATGCCGCGGCCAAGGGCGCTGTGGCCTCACCGTGACCTCGCGGCCTGCCGGCATGTGGCAGGCCAGTCGACCCGGGCAATGGATGGCCTTCGAAGGGACATTCCGATCATCACCGGGAGCAAGACCATGCACGTCAACTCTTTCCACCGTTTCCTCCTGCGCGGCGGCTGCCTGCTGGTACCCGTCGCGCTGCTGGGCGCCTGCGGCGGCCATAAGCAGATGGCCAAGGCGCCGCCACCGACGAGCGAACCGATCGTGGAGATCCACACGCCGGAGCTGGACGGCCGGGGCAGTTACCGTTTCCTGATGAGTGACGGCGACAGGCGCATGAGCGCCGACGAGTTCGATGCCTGGATGAAGGCCAACGGTATCCGCGTGGCCAAGGGCAACGCGCAGGATCGCGCCGCTGCGGTGGTGGTGGCCAGCAAGGAAACGGCGAAGGACAAGAAGAAAAAGAAATGACGCCCTGTGCGCGACCGGGCAAGGGCGGGCCAATGCCGTAGCGCGGGGCAATGCCCGCGCTACGGCAGGCGCTGATCACCCCTTGATGACGCCCAGCTCGACACCGATGCGGGTGAAAGCGTCGATCGCGCGATCCAGGTGCGCACGCGTATGTGCGGCGCTGATCTGGGTGCGGATGCGCGCCTGGCCCTTGGGCACGACCGGGAAGAAGAACCCGATCGCGTAGATGCCTTCCTCGAGCAGGCGCTCGGCGAATTTCTGCGCGAGCGGCGCGTCGTACAGCATCACCGGGCTGATCGGATGCACGCCCGGCTTCACGTCGAAACCGGCGGCCGTCATCTTCTGGCGGAAGTAGGCGGTGTTGTCGGCCAGCGTGCTGCGCAGGTCGCCGGCGGCGGCCAGCATCTCGAAGGCCTTGATGCCGGCAGCCACCACGTGCGGCGGCAGGGAGTTGGAGAACAGATAGGGGCGCGAGCGCTGGCGCAGCAGCTCGATCACTTCTGCGCTGGCGGTGGTGAAGCCGCCCAGCGCGCCGCCCATCGCCTTGCCCAGCGTGCCGGTGATGATGTCGATCTTCTCCAGCACGCCCTTGACTTCGGCCGAGCCGCGGCCGGTGGCGCCGAGGAAGCCGGTGGCGTGGCATTCGTCGATGTGCACCAGTGCGTTGTACTTCTTCGCCAGCGCGGTGATCTCGTCCAGCGGCGCGATGAAACCGTCCATCGAGAACACGCCGTCGGTGGTGATCAGCTTGGTCCTGCAGCCGGCGGCGTCGGCGGCCTGCAGCTGCGCTTCCAGGTCGGCCATGTCGCAGTTGGCGTAGCGGAACCGCTTGGCCTTGCACAGGCGCACGCCGTCGATGATCGACGCATGGTTGAGCGCATCGGAGATGATGGCGTCGTTTTCGCCGAGCAGCGGTTCGAACAGGCCGCCGTTGGCATCGAAGCAGGCCGCATAGAGAATGGTGTCCTGCTTGCCGAAGAAGTCGGCGATCTGCCTCTCCAGCTGCTTGTGCAGGTCCTGGGTGCCGCAGATGAAGCGCACCGACGCCATGCCGAAGCCGTGGCTGTCCAGCGCATCCTTGGCCGCCTGGATCAGGTCCGGGTGGTCGGCCAGGCCGAGGTAGTTGTTGGCGCAGAAGTTCAGCACCGTGCGGCCGTCATCCAGCGTGATCTCGGCCGACTGCGGGCTGGTGATGATGCGTTCGGACTTGAACAGGCCCTGGGCGCGGATCGCCTCCAGTTCTTCAACGTAGTGCTGGGTCAGCGGGGCGGTGATGGCGTCGCTCATGGCAGGCAGTCTTCGGCACGGGAAACCCGGGATTTTACCTGTCCCCGTCGGTACCGGGGCCGCCCTCCGGCGGCGCGCGGGCCGGGGCATGAGCGAAAACGGTTGCGCATGTGATTGTTGCATCGCAATATCAATCAGGTTAAAAAACCGTAAACCCCGCCGCACCTGCCCCCACGTCTGGAGAGACCCCGCATGAACCACGCCACGCGCTGCACCGCCGCCGTTGTGCTCTGCGCCGCCCTGCTTGCCCCGTTCGCCGCCGCTGCCCAGGACGAGACCGAGTCTCCCTTCAGCTGGAACGTCACCGCGGTATCGGACTACGTGTTCCGGGGTGTCTCCCAGACCGACGAGGACCCGACCCTGCAGGCCGGCTTCACCTACACCTCGCCGGTGGGCCTGTATGCGGGCGTGTGGGGCTCGGGCGTGGACTTCGGGCCGGGCGACCCGAACCTGGAGATCGACTACCTGATCGGCTACGGAGTGGATGTCACGGACGGCGTCAATTTCGACGTGCTGCTCAACCGCTACACCTACCCGGGCGCCAGCGAGCTGAACTACAACGAGCTGATCACCACCACCACGTTTGCCGAGCAGTACAAGCTCACGGTGGCCTACACCAACGACCTGTCCGGGTCCGATACCAAGAGCTGGTATTACGCGGTGGGCGGCGAGTGGGGCCTGCCCAATGACTTCACCCTGAGCGCGAACGTCGGCCGCACCTCGCTCGAGACCGATTTCGGCAAGGACTACACCGACTTCAACGTCGGCGTGAGCCGCCAGTTCGGCCTGTTCAACCTGGGTCTGGGCTACCACGGTACCGATGGTGCCGGTCGTGACAACAACGGCAGGCTGGCCGACAACCGCGTGGTGTTCACCGTGGCCGTGGGCAAATGACCTGACGCGGCGATGGGCATGAAAAAGGCGCCGAAAGGCGCCTTTTTCGTACCGACACCCGGTCGGCACCCAGCCCGGCAGGGCATCACCTCCGTGGCAGGTCACGACCGGTGGTCGTGACGCGCCGCATGGTCAATTCCAGCTCAGCACGACCTTGCCGGCCTTGCCCTGTTCCATCAGGTCGAAGCCCTTCTGGAAGTCGTCGATCGGCAACTGGTGGGTGAGCACCTTGCCGAGCGGGAAGCCGGACAGTACCAGCTGGGTCATCTTGTACCAGGTCTCGTACATCTTGCGGCCGTAGATGCCCTGCACCGTGAGGCCCTTGAAGATGATCTTGTCCCAGTCGCAGCCGGCGCCCTTGGGCATGATGCCGAGCATGGCGATCTTGCCACCGTGGTACATGCAGTCGAGCATGTCGTTGAAGGCGCGCGGATTGCCGCTCATTTCCAGGCCCACGTCGAAGCCCTCCATGTGCAGGTCCTTCATCACGTCCTTGAGCGAGGTGTTGGACACGTTGACCACGCGGGTGGCGCCCATGTCGGCCGCCAGCTTCAGGCGGAAATCGTTGACGTCGGTGACCACCACGTTGCGCGCACCGATGTGCTTGCAGATGCCGGCAGCGATGATTCCGATCGGACCGGCACCGGTGATCAGCACGTCTTCGCCGATCACGTTGAACTCCAGCGCGCAGTGCGCGGCGTTGCCATACGGGTCGAAGAAGGCGGCCAGCTCGGACGGGATCTGGTCGGGGATCGGCCACAGGTTGCTGGCCGGCATCACCATGTACTCGGCGAAGGCGCCGTTGACGTTGACGCCGATGCCCACGGTGTTCGGGCACAGGTGCGGGCGGCCGCCACGGCAGTTGCGGCAGTGGCCGCACACGATGTGGCCTTCGGCCGAGACGCGCTGGCCGATCTCATAGCCGGTCACGCCCGGGCCGATCCCGGCGATGCGGCCGACGAATTCGTGGCCGATGGTCAGACCCGGCTTGATGGTGCGCTGGCTCCATTCGTCCCACAGGTAGATGTGCAGGTCGGTACCGCAGATGGCGGTCTTTTCCAGCTTGATCAGGACTTCGTTCGGGCCCGGGGTGGGGACCGGAACCTCTTCCAGCCAGATGCCCTTGGCGGCTTCACGCTTGACCAGGGCCTTCATTGTTTGCTGCGCCATCGGGGTGGAACTCGTCTGGGGGAAAACGCGGATTATAGAGCCGCCGGCAGTTTTCCCATGCTGCGTTGCGGGTGGTCCGGGGTCCCCCTGGGGGGCCATGACTTCCGGGCATCGGGGCGGGGCGGGTGCTGGGCTACACTCGGTGGTTCTTTCACCAGGGGCTGCTCAATGCGCTCGAACCTGCTCGCTTTCTCCGTCGTCGCCAGCCTTGGGCTGGTCCAGGTCGCCCATGCCGCCGAAGGCATGTGGGTGCCCCAACAGCTGCCGGAGATTGCCGGCCCGCTCAAGCAGGCCGGCCTGAAGCTGTCCCCGGAGCAGATCTCCAACCTGACCGGCGATCCGATGGGCGCGGTGGTGGCACTGGGTGGCTGCACCGCCAGCTTCGTGTCGCCGCAGGGCCTGGTGGTCACCAACCACCACTGTGCCTACGGCGCGATCCAGCTCAACTCCACCGCCGAGAAGAACCTGATCAAGGACGGCTTCAACGCACCGACCCTGGGCGATGAACTGAGCGCAGGCCCCAACGCCCGCGTATTCGTGCTCGATCAGATCACCGACGTGACCGACCAGGCCAAGGCCGCCATCGCCGCCGCCGGCAAGAACCCGCTGGCCCGCACCCGCGCGCTGGATGCCTTCGACAAGGCCCAGACCGCCGCCTGCGAAGCCGATGCCGGCTTCCGCTGCCGCCTGTACAGCTTCTCCGGCGGCAATACCTACCGCCTGTTCCGCAACATGGAAATCAAGGACGTCCGCCTGGTCTACGCGCCCCCGGGCAGCGTGGGCAAGTTCGGTGGCGACATCGACAACTGGATGTGGCCGCGCCACACCGGCGACTTCTCGTTCTACCGTGCCTACGTGGGCAAGGACGGCAAGCCGGCCGCGTTCTCGGCCGACAACGTGCCCTACCAGCCCAAGCACTTCCTGAAGTTCGCCGACCAGCCGCTGGGCGCCGACGACTTCGTGATGGTGGCCGGCTACCCGGGCCGTACCAACCGCTACGCGCTGGCCGCTGAGTTCAACGACACCGCCAGCTGGACCTACCCGACCATCGCGCGCCACTACAACGCGGTGATCGACCTGATCGGCAAGGCCGGCCAGCAGGACGCGGACATCAAGGTGAAGTACGCCGCCACGATGGCCGGCCTCAACAACACCGCCAAGAACTACCAGGGCCAGCTGGATGGCTTCAAGCGCATCGACGCCGCCGGCCAGAAGCAGGCCGAGGAAGCGGCCGTGCTGGCATGGCTGAAGAAGCAGGGCGCCGCCGGCAAGCCGGCGCTGGCCGCGCACGCGCAGCTGATCAAGCACCTGGAAGAAGGCCGCGCCACCCGCGACCGCGACCTGATCGTGGGCCAGTTCAACAACACCTCGGTGCTGGGTTCGGCAATCGCGCTGTATCGCCTGTCGATCGAGCGCAGCAAGGCCGACGCCGAGCGCGAAGCCGGTTACCAGGAGCGCGACCTGCCGTCGATCGAGGGTTCGCTCAAGCAGATGGACCGCCGCTATGTGGCGCGCATGGATCAGCAGTTGCAGGCCTACTGGCTGGGCCAGTACGCCGCACTGCCGGCCGCACAGCGCAACAACGAGGTGCTGAACCAGTGGCTGGCGGGCAGCGACAAGGCCGCCATCGACGGTCTGGTGAGCAAGTTGTCGGGTACAAAGCTGGGCAGCCTGGATGAACGCCTGAAGTGGTTCAAGGCCGACCGCGCGGCATTCGAAGCCAGCACCGATCCGGCGATCCAGTACGCGGTGGCCGTCATGCCTGCGCTGCTGAAGCAGGAAGAGCAGAGGAAGACCCGCGAAGGCGAGTCGCTGGTCGCGCGTCCGCTGTACCTGCAGGCGCTGGCGGACTACAAGAAGAGCCAGGGCGAGTTCGTGTACCCGGACGCCAACCTGTCGCTGCGCATCACCTTCGGCAACGTCATGGGCTATGCGCCGAAGGACGGCGTGGCCTACACCCCGTTCACCACGCTGGAAGGCATCGTCGCCAAGGAAACCGGTGCCGATCCGTTCGACTCGCCCAAGGCGCTGCTTGATGCGGTCAAGGCCAAGCGGTACGGCGGTCTGGAAGACAAGCGCATCGGCTCGGTACCGGTGAACTTCCTGTCCAACCTGGACATCACCGGCGGCAACTCGGGTTCGCCGGTGCTGGATGCCAACGGCAAGCTGGTCGGCCTGGCCTTCGACGGCAACTGGGAGTCGGTCAGCTCCAACTGGGTGTTCGACCCGGTGATGACCCGCATGATCTCGGTGGACAGCCGTTACATGCAGTGGATCATGCAGGAAGTGGCGCCGGCGCCGCAGCTGCTGAAGGAACTGAACCTGGTCAAGTAAGCCGGGCAGGGCAGATCCACCGAGCCCCGCTGCGAAAGCAGCGGGGCTTTTTTTGTGGCCGGTTGAGCCGACCGTTGGCCGGCTGGCCGCGCGCGGCGCTGCACTGATCGCGGCCGCCGTCAACCGCAACCGGGTGGTCCCCGGCGCAACGTGGGCGCAGAGCGGCCAGACCGCGTCCGGCACGGGTTCGATGCGTCAACCGGGTATGATCCCTGTTCCGCGCGCTTTCACAGGATGTGAACGAAACGCCGGAACTCCTCCCCCCAAGGACCCTTTGCTCGCATGCGCATCCTGCTTGCCCGTCACGGCGAAACCCCGTGGAACGCCGAAGGCCGCTACCAGGGCCAGATCGATATCCCGCTGTCGCCGATCGGCGAAGCCCAGGCCCAGGCGCTGGGCGAACGCCTGGTCTCGGTCGACATCACCCGCGCCGTCGCCTCGCCGCTGTCGCGTGCGCAGCGCACCGCCCAGCTTGCATTGGGCAGCGCGCGCGCCGACATGCTGCTCACCGAACCGGATCTGCAGGAAATCGCCCACGGTGAGTGGGAGGGTCTGCTGGCCAGCGAAATCAACGACAAGGATCCGTCGCGGCTGAAGGCCTGGCGCGAAGAACCGGACACCGTCCTGATGCCGGGTGGCGAATCGCTGCGCCTGGTCCTGGAGCGCAGCTGGCGCGGCCTGGCCCGCGCCGCCGATGGCCTCGGCGAGCACGACACCCTGCTGGTCGTCGCCCACGACGCCGTCAACCGCGTGATCCTGTGCCGCATCCTCGGCCTGCCGCTTTCCCGCCTGTGGACCTTCCGCCAGGCGCCGACCACCCTCAACCTGCTCGAAGGTTCCGACCTGGACAGCCTGGAAGTGGTTCGCCTGAACGACTGCGCCCACCACACGCCGTTCTTCGGCGAAGCCAAGCACCGCGCGCTGTAACGCCGTCCCGTCCCGCCCCGTCGTCCGCCACATTGATCCAACGCCCATGACCATCGCCCGCCCGCAGACCCTCACCGACTGGCTCACCTACATCGAGCAGCAGCACCCGGCCACCATCGACATGGGGCTGGACCGGGTGCGCACCGTGGCGCAGGCGATGAGCCTGGGCGCGCCGGCCGCCCGTACCATCGTCGTCGGCGGCACCAACGGCAAAGGCTCGACCGTGGCCTTCATCGAGGCCATCGCACGTGCCGCCGGCTGGAAGGTCGGCGCATACACCTCCCCGCACCTGCTGCGTTACAACGAACGCGTGCGCATCGATGGCCAGGACGTTGCCGACGAGGCACTCGTCGCTGCATTCGCCGCGGTTGAACAGGCGCGCGGGCAGACCACGCTGACCTATTTCGAGTACGGCACCCTTGCCGCGCTGCACCTGTTCGCCGCCGCCGGGCTGGACCTGGCGGTGCTGGAGGTCGGTCTGGGCGGGCGCCTGGATGCGGTCAACATTGTCGACGCCGACGTGGCCGTGATCACCACCGTGGACATCGACCACAGTGACTGGCTCGGCGAAGACCGCGAGGCGATCGGCACCGAGAAGGCCGGCATCATCCGCGGCTGGAAGCCGGTCATCCTCGGTGAAACCGATCCGCCGTCCAGCGTGCTGGCCCGCGCCTACGTGCTGGGTGCCAACGCGATCCGCGGCGGCAGCGACTTCTTCGCCGACGTCATCGACGCACAGCACTGGCGCTGGCGCGACGTCGGGTTCCGCATCGACCTGCCGACGCCGGCGCTGCGTGGGCCGATCCAGCTGCGCAATGCCGCCTCGGCGATTGCCGCGCTGCGCGCGCTGGACAAGCCGTTGCCGCGCGCGGCGTTCGTGGAGGGCATTGCCAATGCGCGCATCCGCGGCCGCCTGCAGTCCTTCGACCGCAACGGCGTGGAGGTGCTGGTCGACGTCGGCCACAATCCGCAGGCCGCACGCGAGCTGGCCGCCGCGCTCAAGGCCGCACCGGCCGCCGGGCGCACCGTGGCCGTGTTCGCGGCACTGCAGGACAAGGACGCCGCCGGTGTGGTCGAGGCGTTGGCGGCGCAGGTCCAGACCTGGCACCTGGCCGGCCTGGACGGCGCGCGCGCGCAGAGCGCCGAGGCGTTGCAGGCGCGCCTGGCCGGCACGGCCGCGGCCGATGGCAACCGCCATGCCAGCGTGACCGATGCGCTGCACCAGGCCCTGCGGGATAGCCAGCCCGGTGATCGCGTGCTGGTGTTCGGTTCCTTCCACACGGCCGCGCAGGCCCTGCAGTGGCTGGAAGCGACAGCGTGAATCCCGTCGGCGGTCCTGTGCCGCCGTTCAGCCGCATTCGACGCCGCGCGTGCGCGCGACCGTATAATCGCCGTGGCATTCCGCCGCGCCGCCCTGCCTGCCTTCCGTGGATACTCCTCTGAAACAGCGACTGATTGGTGCCATCGTTCTGGTGGCTTTGGCTGTGATCTTCCTGCCCATGCTGGTCAAGGGCCCCGCGCCGGACAGCGGCGTGGCCAATGTGCCGATCACCGCGCCGGCTGCACCGTCAGACGGACAATTCGAAACGCGTGAGTTGCCCCTGGTGGCGCCGACCGGGGCCGCCACCGGCCTGCAGAGCGGGGTGTCCAGCACCCAGCCGCTGGCCGACACCAGTGCCGTGGCTGCCGATGCGGCGCCGGCTGACACCTCCCCGGCCGTGGCTGCGGGCAATTACGCGGTCAGCTTCGGCGCCTACGGCAGCCAGGCCGATGCCGACGCGGTGATCGCCTACCTCAGGAAATCGCAGCTTCCCGGGTTCAGCGAGCCGGCCACGATCAACGGCCGCCCGGCCTGGCGCGTGCGCGTGGGGCCCTACGCGGATCGCGCCCAAGCCGAGTCGGCCCGCCTGCAGGCAGTGAAGGTGCGCAGCGACGTCAAGGCCGAAGTAGTGACCTTGGACGCCCGTGCCGACAGCGCCGTGGCTGCCACACCCACGCCGACGCCCGCTGCCGCCCCGGCCAGCGCCTCCAGCGCCACCCCGGCCGCTGCAGCCGCCAATACGGTCAAAACCGAAGCGCTGCCGGCCGAACCGGTGGCGGCCGCCAAGCCCGAGCCGAAGCCGGCCGCGCCCAAGCCCGAGCCCGAGCCCGAGCCGAAGCCGGCCCCCGCCAAGCCGGCACCTGCAGCCGCCACCGTTTCCGCACCGGCCGCACCGGCCGCCAGCAGCGTCGGGTTCGCCGTGCAGCTGGGCGCCTTCGGCCAGGCCGCTGAAGCCAATGCACTGCGCGACAAGGTGCGCGCGGCGGGCTTCAGCGCCTTCGTCGAGCAGGTCCGCACCGACAAGGGCACGTTGAACCGCGTGCGCGTCGGGCCGGTGGCCAACCGCGCCGACGCCGAAAACCTCAAGGCCCAGGTCGCGGCCAAGGTCGGCGTGGCCGGCATGGTCCGCCCGCACCCTTGAGCCCCGGCATGCACCGGCTGCCGGCCCCACGGCCCCACCGCGGCGTGCGGGCGTGATCGACATCGTGCTGCTGGCGCTGATCGGCACTTCGGTGCTGCTCGGGCTGATGCGCGGGTTCGTCGGCATCGTGGTCGCCACGCTGTCCTGGCTGCTGGCCGGCTGGGCGGCGTTCCTGTTCGGCAACGACGCCGCGCACTGGTGGGCTGCACCGGCGGCGCCCGGCACCGGCCATTACGTGGGCGGCTACCTGGGCGTGTTCCTGGCGGTGATGATTGCCGTGGGCGGGATCGGAATGCTGATCAAAGCGGCCGTGAAGGTGACCTGCCTGACCGGCGCCGACCGCCTGCTGGGCGGGGCCCTGGGCCTGGTCCGTGGGGCGTTCCTGGGCTGCGTCCTGCTGATGCTCGCCGCCTTCACGCCGCTGCCCGACGAGGCCGCCTGGCGCGACTCCCAGGTCCGCCCACTGCTCCAGCCCGGCGTGCGCTGGATGCAGGCGCAGCTGCCCGAGGTGGCGCTGCCGGAGGTGAATCTGCCGCAACTGCCTCCGCTGGAATTGGGCAAGCCGCTCGCGACAGGCGATAATGGCGTGCTTGGCGAGGTAGTGGCAGGGCGCGGATGGCCGCGTCCGGTTGACGAGGCGAGGGACCCGGTACCTGCCGACGCTGCGGCGCGCGGACCGGCTTCCACACTGCCCACCAACATCGAGCCGGCGCGCGCGCGTCCGGACGACACCGCTCCCTCGCGGAACGGTTCCCCCGGCCAGGCACGGCCACCTTCACTGTAGATGGGCACAGCCCAGCGGAGATTCGCACCATGTGTGGCATCGTCGGAATCGTCGGCAACCAGAACGTCGCCGGGCAGTTGTATGACGGCCTGACCGTCCTCCAGCATCGCGGCCAGGATGCGGCCGGCATCGCCACCGCCGATGGCACCCGCCTGCGCGTGCAGAAGGCCAACGGTCTGGTCCGCGACGTGTTCGACGCCAAGCGGATGTCGACCCTGGAGGGTCGCGTCGGCATCGCGCATGTGCGCTACCCGACCGCCGGTTCGGAAGGCATGGATGAAGCGCAGCCGTTCTACGTCAATTCGCCGTATGGCATCGCGCTGGCCCACAACGGCAACCTGATCAACACCGAAGCGCTGCGCCAGCAGGTGTTCGAACAGGACCGCCGCAACGTCAACACCGATTCGGACAGCGAAGTGCTGCTGAACGTATTCGCCTACGAGCTGGACGCGCAGCGCCAGCTCACCCCGGAAGCGGCGATCCGTGCCGTGGCCGGCGTGCACCGCCGCTGCAAGGGCGGTTATGCGGTGATCAGCGTGGTGCTGGGCCTGGGCCTGGTCGCCTTCCGCGATCCGCATGGCATCCGCCCGCTGGTGCTGGGCAAGCGCGCCCATGCCGAAGGCGATGAATACATCGTGGCGTCCGAGTCGTCCGCGCTGGACGTGCTGGGCTTCCAGCGCGTGCGCGATGTGCGCCCGGGCGAAGCGCTGGTGATCACCGCGCGCGGCGAGCTGTTCTCCGAAGTGTGCGCCGAGCCGGCCGAGCACAGCCCGTGCATCTTCGAGTACGTGTACTTCGCGCGCCCGGATTCGATGATCGACAACGTCTCGGTGCACAAGGCGCGCATGCGCATGGGCATCAAGCTGGGCGAGAAGATCCTGCGCCTGCGCCCGGACCACGACATCGACACCATCATTCCGATCCCGGACACCTCGCGTGACGCCGCGCTGGAGATCTCCAACACGCTCGGGGTGAAGTACCGCGAAGGCTTCATCAAGAACCGCTACATCGGCCGCACTTTCATCATGCCGGGGCAGGGCGAGCGGGTGAAGTCGGTGCGTCGCAAACTCAATCCGATCCACCTGGAATTCCGCAACCGCGTGGTGCTGCTGGTAGACGATTCGATCGTGCGCGGCACCACCAGCCAGCAGATCGTCCAGATGGCGCGCGACGCCGGTGCGCGCAAGGTCTACCTGGCCAGCGCCGCGCCGCCGGTGCGTTACCCCAACATCTACGGCATCGACATGCCGGCGGCCGAGGAACTGGTCGCGCACAACCGGAGCGTCGAGGAAATCGAGGCGCACCTGGGCTGTGACTGGTTGATCTACCAGGACATCGAGGACATGGAAGCGGCGGTGCGCGAAGGCAATCCGGAGCTGAAGACGTTCGACTCCTCGTGCTTCAACGGGATCTACCCGACCGGGATTGAACCGGGCTACTTCGAGCGCATCCAGCAGTTGCGTTCGGACGATGCCAAGCACAAGCGGCGCGCCTGAGGCCGTTGGCATGGGCGAGGCGATGGACACTGCCGCCGGCAACCTGCTGCGCGCCGCGCAGCAGTGCCTGGCCGAGCCCGATCCGCTGCGCAAGGTCGCGCTCACCCAGCACTACGCGGCGCAGTTCCGCGCCGGGCGCCTGAAGGCACCGGCCGAGGCGCCGCCCCCCGAACCAATCCGCATGCCGGGCCGCCCGGTGCGGCCGACCCTGGTGCACCCGCGCGAGTTGCCGCGACGCGGCCTGGGCAGTGCGGAGGGGCGCGCTGCGTTCATCCACGCCATCGCCCACATCGAACTCAATGCCATCGACCTCGCGTGGGATGCGGTGTACCGCTTCCGCGGGCTCCCCGGATCGTTCCACGCCGACTGGGTGGGCGTGGCGGACGACGAGTCGCGTCATTTCATGCTGCTGCATGGTCGCCTGCAGGCCCTGGGCCATGCCTACGGCGACTTCGACGCGCACAACGGCCTGTGGGAGATGTGCGAGAAGACCGCGTATGACGGCCTGGCACGGATGGCGCTGGTGCCGCGCGTGCTCGAAGCGCGCGGGCTGGATGTGACCCCGGGCATGATCGTCAAGCTGCGTTCCAGCGGCGATGCCGACACCGCCGACGTGCTGGAGATCATCCTGCGCGAGGAAGTGGCGCATGTGGCGGCCGGCTCGCGCTGGTACCGCTGGTACTGCACCCGTGCAGGCGTCGAACCACGGCCGCGCTTCATGGCACTGCTGAAGGAGTACGCCGGCGGTTTCCTGTATGGCCCGTTCAATCTCGAAGCGCGGCTGCTGGCCGGGTTCGACGAGGACGAACTGGCCGAACTGATCGAGCAGACCGAGATGCGCGGTCAGGCGTTGGCCAGCACCACGCGCTGACCGTCCTCGGTCGGCCGGTTCACGTAGAACAGTCCCGGGCCGGGCCGATAGGGCAGCTCGCGGGCGGCCTCGTCGGCGGCGTACAGCAGCGCCGTATCGCCCAGCGCATCGAAATTCCAGTGGGCCGACTGCATCACGTAGCGCTGCCGCAGCAACCGTTCCTGCGCGGCATCCAGCGGCTGGCCGGCCAGCAGGCGCGCGGCAATGGGCAGCAGCGGTGCCGGCAGAGCCAGCGCCGGGTCCTGGTCCGGTGTGGCCCGCCAGGGCACGCCGGCCGCCGCCGCCCGCTGGTGCAGCAGGCGCAGTGCGATCCACTGGTAGCGCGGGTCGATGGACCGCCGCAGTACCACCGCCGCGTAGACGTGCAGCGTGGGCAGCAGGCGCACGCTGCGGCTGCCGGCCCGACGCTGCTGCTGCCACTGGTGCCACACGTCGACCCACACCGCCTCGTCGCCCAGGCTCAAGGTGGCCTGCCACTGGCGACACTGCGCCTGTGCACGACGATGGACGTCGCTGGCACGCAGCAGCGACAGGGGCGGCGTCGCGCCGTCGGCCAAGCCGTGGTCATCGAGGATCTGGCCGAGCGGGCGGGTCAGCAGTTTGGGGCCTTCCACCGTCTGGTCGTAGCCGCCGCCGATGTTGGCGTGCACACCGGGCAGGGCGATTTCCTCGTGCGGCGGTGCCACGCTGGTCAGCGCGAAGTGCTCGCGATGTTCGTCGCGGGCGGTGAGCTGCAGCACCGTGTCCGCGCAGTCGGCGGCGAGTGCGACCTCGGGCAGCTGGTCGCGCTGGCGACGATCGACCGCCACCACGGTATCGAGCAGCCCGACGAAACGGACCCGGCGCGCTTGCCCGGGGAACGCCGGCGCCAGCGCCAGCCCGGCGCGCACCAGTTGTTCACGCAGCCAGGCCGCTCCCTCGGGGCGCGCAAGGCGATTGACGGCATCGCGTGCGGCGGCGGCACCGCGCGAATAGCCGAACAGGTCCACCCGCACCGCGGCGATCGCCGGCAGCCTGGGCTGCCGGGCCAGCGTGCGCAGGGCATCGGGCAGCAGGACGTCCAAGGCGCGGTGGACCTTGGCGCGCACGCCGGTCCGGCCAACGCCGAAGGCCAGGCCCATCAGGTCGTCGTCCTTGCCGGTGCGCGTGCCGACGCCCTCGATGTAGATCGCCAGTGACAGCGGGCCGGCGGCCGGGTGGCCCGTGCCGCGATGGTCCGGGTACAGGCCGTGCAGACGCGCAATGTTGGTCAGGCCATTGCTGTAGCTGCTGGTCAGCCGGCTCTGGTAGGGCGAGGCATCGTCGGCGCGGATCGCCGGCGGGCGTGGAGCGGGTGTGGTGCTGCCGGGCGGACGCGAGGCGTGCCGCAGGTTGTCGGCATTGTTGCGGGTGCCGTCGAAGAACAGGCCGATCTGCAGCGGTACCGCCGCTGCCGTGCCTTCATTGCCATGTCCCCCCGCCATGTCGCTCCTGCCCCCCGGTCGATGCCCGATCACGTTAGCGCGAAACCGGGACTGGCGCGACGGGGAGGCGGAACGTGATGTTGCTGAACCGTGCGGATGCGGATCACAGATTTGAAAGGTCATCAGTTGCATCTATTGAATTCACGCGATCAACAGGCGCCATATGGCGCTGGCCTGTCGCAATCGGCCGCTTGCAGCAACGACTTCCCCGCAGTGTTCCCACTCATAGAGAGCCGACATGATGTCCAGATCGATGAGCAAGACCGCAGGTGTGATCACGTTGTGCCTGTTGACCGCCGGCAGTGCCTCGGCCGCGTCGCTGTTCGCCCCGGTCACCGTGGTGAGCCGCGCATCGGCCAGCAGCCAGCCGGCGCTGAGCGCGCTGATGAACTCCCCGTCCACGGCCACCGTGCAGGAAGTGCAGGTGGATGCGGCTGCGGTGACCGCGACCCAGAAGCAACTTGAGTTCGAGCTGCTCGGGCAGCCGGTGCAGGCCCTGCAGAGCCGTGTGGAGACCCTCGCCGACGGGGGCAGCGTGTGGTACGGCCAGCTCGGCACCCGTACCGGTGCGCGGCTGGCCAAGGCCGGTGCCCCGGACCCGCTCAACCAGATCATCCTGGTGCGCGCCGGCGACACGGTCACCGGCACCATCCGGCGTGATGGCCAGCTGTACCGCCTGCGTCCGATCAGCGACGGGCGCCACGTGCTGGTGGAAGTGGATGAGTCGCGCATGCCGGCCGACCATCCGGCCGACTACAACCGGCTGCCGACGGTGGCGATGCCGGTCAACGAGCAGATCGGCATTGCGGCCGCGTCCTCGGGTACGCCGGCCACCATCCGCGTACTGGTGGTGGCCACCAACGGCGCGGTCGCCGCGTACGGCGGCAACATGCAGTCGCTGGTGCAGCTGGCCGTGGCGGAATCCAACCAGGGCTACGTCAACAGCAACGTCGGCATCACGCTGCAGCTGGCCGGCTACGAGACCACCGCATATACCGAGTCCAGCAGCTTCTCCACCGACCTGGCGCGCTTCCGCCAGACCAGTGACGGCTATATGGACAGCATCCACACCAGCCGCAACACCACCCGCGCCGACGTGGCGGTCCTGGTGATCAACAACGCCAGTTCCTGCGGCCTGGCCTCGGGCATCGGCTCCACCGCCAGCACAGCGTTCGCCGCCGTGCACTGGGACTGCGCGACCGGGTACTACTCCTTCGCCCATGAGATCGGCCATCTGCAGAGCGCCCGCCACGACATCGCCACCGATTCGAGCACCTCGCCGTACGCCTATGGCCACGGCTACCGTTACCAACCGGCCACGGGCACCGGCTGGCGCACGATCATGGCCTACAACTGCACGCGCAGCTGCCCGCGGTTGAACTTCTGGTCCAACCCGAACATCAGCTACAACGGGATTCCGATGGGCATTGCCGCCAGTGCGGACAACCAGCGGGTGCTGGTCAACACCAAGGCAGCCGTCGCCGCGTTCCGCTGACGCTGCCGGGGGCTGTGGGTGCCCACCCGGCAAGGGTGGGTACCCACTCGACCAAGCGGGCAGGTGCCAACGGTGGATCGGTACCTTACGCCAGCGATTCCAGCGTCCACCCCTGCGGGGTCACGCGCAGCACCGAACCCTGTTCGTACCAGTCGCCGAGCACGATGCGCGTGCACTCGCGCCCGCCCGCGTGGAGCGTGTGGATCGCCGGACGATGGGTATGGCCGTGGATCATGGTGTCCACGCCGTACCGGATGAAGGCGGCCTCCACGTCGGCCGGGGCGACGTCGGTGACCGTTTCGAACTGGGCCCTGTCGCCCTGCTTCATCTCCGACTGGCGCGCCTGGCTGGCATCGCGCGCCTTCTGTGCGAACGCGATGCGCGCGGCCAGCGGCTGCGCCAGGAACTGCGCCTGGAAGGCCGGGTCGCGGGTCTGCGTGCGGAACTGCTGGTAGGCCACGTCATCGGTGCACAGCAGGTCGCCGTGCTGCAGCAGCACCGGCCGGCCGTAGAGGTCGATCACGCTCGGGTCGGGCAGGATGCGGAACCCCGCGCGCCGGGCGTAGTCGTCTCCGACCAGGAAGTCGCGGTTGCCGCGGATGAAGTACACCGGCACCCCGGCGTCGGCTACCGCGTGCAGCGCATCGGCCACCGCATCGGCGGCGGCGGACGGCGTATCGTCGCCGATCCAGGCCTCGAACAGATCGCCCAGGATGTACAGCGCGTCGGCCTGCAGTGCGTCGCGCTGCAGGAAGGCCAGGAACAGGTCGGTGATGGCTGGACGGCTGGGGTCCAGATGCAGATCGGAAATGAACAACGTGGTCATGCGCGCATTGTAAAACGTCGGGCGCCGCCGCACCGCCGCACCGCCTCACACCGGGAGCGGCAACCACTGCAGGCTGGCACCGGCCAGGCCGGTGGCGATCGCGGTGGCGGCCAGCACATCGCTGGGATAGTGCAGGCCCAGTACCACCCGCGACACCCCGACCGCCGCCGTGAACGGTACCAGCAGCGGTGCCAGCCACGGGTAGTAGGCCAGCGCCACGATGGTGAAGGACACCGCGTGCAGGGTATGGCCGGACGGAAAGCTGAACTCGTCCAGCGGCGCTACCCACGCGCGGATACGCAGATCGGCGGCGTAGGGGCGCGGGCGTCGTGTCCAGCGCTTGAGGCCCTTGTAGAGCAGCAGCGCCAACAGCCCGGTGGCCGCCATGTGCAGCGAGGCGCGCAGGCCGTCGAAGCCGTCCAGCAGCACCAGCGCGCCCATCAGGACGTACCAGAACACGCCGTCGCCGAGGCGGCTGACCGCGGCAAACCCCTGCCGTACCCGCCGTCGCCGGCAGTAGTGATTGGCGCGGCGGCACCAGCGCGCTTCATGGCCGCGCAGGGCGTCAAGCGGCGTGGTCGGCATGCGGCCTCCGGGCCTGGGCCAGCTCGGCAAGCAGGGCATCGAACTCGGCCACCACCTGCTGCGGATGCAGCCGCTTCATGGCGAGGGCCGCGTTGCGCCCGAGTCGCGCCCGCAGCACATCGTCCCCGGCCAACTGCACGGCGGCGGTCACGAACGCGGCGTCGTCGCCGACCGCAATGCCGCTCTCATCGGTGCGCAGGTGTTCGCGCGCCGCGCCATAGTCGAAGGCCACCGTGGCCAGGCCGCTGGCCATCGCTTCCAGGGTCACGTTGCCGAAGGTCTCGCTGCGACTGGGGAACAGGAACAGATCGCCACTGGCGAAATGGCGGGCCAGCGCATCCCCGCGCTGTACACCGCAGAAGATGAAGTCCGGGTTGTCATGCGCCAGTGCGGCGCGCGACGGGCCGTCGCCGACGAACACGAAGCGGGCTTTGGGCCGCACCTGCTGCAGCCGCCGGAAGGCCTTCACGGCCAGCGCAAGGTTCTTTTCGGGTGCGATGCGGCCGACGTAGATCGCGGCAAAGCCGGTGCCGTCGATGCCCCATTCCTCGCGCAGCGCCGGATCGCGCCGGGTCGGCTCGAACTGACGGCTGTCCACCGCGCGCGCCAGCAGGCGCACCCGCTCAAAGCCCTGTTCGCAGAGGAACTGCTGCAGCTCCTGGGTGGGGACCAGGGTGGCGTCGGACTGGTTGTGGAAGCGCCGCATCCAGCGCAGTGCCGCAGCCTGCAGCCAGGCCACGCCGTAGTCGGGCAGGTACTCGTCAAAGCGCGTGTGGAAACCGGTGGCGACCGGGATGCCCATCCGCCGCGCGGTACGCAGGGCCGACCAGCCCAACGGGCCTTCAGTGGCGATGTAGATCGCATCCGGGCGCTGCTGCTGCCACTGGCGCGCCAGCCGCTTGGGTGCCGGCAGGCCGAAGCGCAGGCCGGGGTAGCGGGGCAGGGCCGCTCCGGACACCAGCAGGGTGCTCTCCCCGTCGGCGTCGCCGGCCTGGCGTGGACGCACCAGATCAACCTGGTGGCCGGCCGCACGCAGCCCCTGTTCGAGCCCCTGGACGGTCAATGCAACGCCGTTGACCTCGGGTGGATATGTCTCGGTGACGATGGCATAGCGCATGGCGGACCTCCCGTATGCGCGCATGCTGGGCGCCGGCGATGTAGCCGACATGACCCTGGCATGACCATCGGATGACGGCCCGGCCGGGCCGCCCGGTTCAGGCCACGAACGGCCTGAACTGCATCCCCAGCCCTGCCAGGCCCTCGGTTTCGCCGATCAGGTCGGCGCGCAGCAGCGGCCGCGCGTCGATGAACGCCTGTGGGAGGATCAGCGACAGCCGGGTATCGTCGGCGGTCAGTTCCAGTGCCGGCATGGGGGTGTCCTCGTGGGCGCGGTTGAGCAGCACCGCCAACCGCAGCAGGGCGGCCATCCGGCGTGCCGGCAGCAGCAGGCGCTCGGGCAGCGCATCGAAGGCGGCCTTGGGCACGTTGCGGCGATGGGTGCGCACCAGCGCGGCCAGCAGTTGCTGTTCCTGGCGCGAGAAGCCGGCGATGTCGGAGTTCTCCAGCACATAGCTGCCATGCACGTGGTAGCCGCTGTGCGCGATCATCAGGCCCAGCTCGTGCAGGCGCGCGGCCCAGCCCAGCATGCGTGCATCGTCGGGGTCCAGCCCCCAGGCGGCGTCCACCTGGCCAAGCAGGTCCATCGCGGTGCGTTCCACGCGCTCGGCCTGCACGGTATCGATCCCGTAGCGCAGGCTGAGCGCGGCCACCGACTCGTCGCGCAGGTCGTTCTCGCTGGCGCGGCCGAGGATGTCGTACAGGATGCCTTCGCGCATGGCCGCTTTGCTGACCAGCAGCTTCTGCAGGCCCAACGCCTGGAAGGCGGCCTCCAGCACCAGGATGCCGCCGGCGATGATCGGGCGGCGGTCGGCCGACAGGCCGGGCAGGTCGATGTCGTCGATCCGTTTGGCCTTGAGCAGCTCGTCGCGCAGCTGCGGCAGGGCCTCGGCGGTGATCGCGCCCTTGCTCAGCTTCATCGTCGCGCAGATTTCGCTGATCGCTTTGTGTGTGCCCGACGAGCCGAGCGCTTCGTGCCAGCCCAGCGCGCGGTATTTGGTGGCGAACTGCTGGAACTCGGCGCCGATCTCGGTCAATGCGTCCTTCCAGCGCTTGCGGCTGAGTTTGCCGCCGGGGAAGAAGCGCCGCGTGCTGGCAATGCAGCCGGCCTGCAGGCTTTCGCGCTCCAGGGTCTGCATGCCCTGGCCGATGATGAACTCGGTGGAGCCGCCGCCGATGTCGATCACCAGGCGGCGCTGGTCCGCTTTGGGCGGCTGCGCGTGGGCCACGCCCAGGTAGATCAGGCGCGCCTCCTCGCGGCCGCTGACCACTTCGATGGCATGCCCCAGCGCGGTTTCGGCCGGCATCAGGAAGGCCTGCGGCGAGCGCAGCTGGCGCACGGTATTGGTGGCCAGGGCGCGGACGCGCACCGGCGGAATGGCGCGGATGCGCTGGCCAAACCGGGCCAGGCATTCCAGCGCGCGCTGCCGCGCGTCGGCGGACAGGCCGCCCTTGCCATCCAGCCCATCGGCCATGCGCACCGTCTCGCGCAGGCGGTCAACCACCCGCAGCTGCCCGAGCGTGTAGCGCGCGATGACCATATGGAAACTGTTCGATCCAAGATCGATGGCGGCGAGCAGGTCGCCATCCTGCAGGGCGGGCGGAGTCGTGGTGGTATGCGGCATGGGCGAATGTTAGCCGAAGGCCGGTGTGCGGCGTCACCGCACGGCCTTCACATGGGATGCGACGCAGTGTCGCGTGACAGGGCCGGCCAATGGCCGGAACACCGCGCTGCCTCGAGGGGCCCCTTACAGACCCTGCATCAACGCCATCTGCGCCGAGTGCGGCGGCTCGTCATGGGCCGGGGCGCACTTGTGGTAGTTGCCGTCCGCGTGCAGTTCCCAGGCGTTGAGGTTGTCATCCAAGTAGTTCTGCAGCACATCGCGGTACACCTTGCGTGCCAGTTCCGGGTCCAGGATCGGGAAACAGGTCTCGACCCGGCGCAGCAGGTTGCGCTCCAGCCAGTCGGCGCTGGCGCAGTACAGCTCGGCGGCGCCATCGTTGCCGAACCAGTACACCCGGCTGTGTTCCAGGAAGCGCCCGACGATCGAGCGCACCCGGATGTTGTCCGACACCCCCGGCACGCCGGGACGCAGCGTGCACGCGCCGCGCACGATCAGGTCGATCTGCACGCCGGCCTGCGAGGCGGCATACAGCGCCCGCACCACCTGGGGTTCGTTCAGTGCGTTCATCTTGGCGATGATCCGGCCCGGACGTCCGCTGGCGGCCAGCCGGGTTTCGCGTTCGATCCGCTGCAGCACGCCGGTGTGCAGGGTGAAGGGGGACTGCAGCAGGCGCTTGAGCTTCATCCGCGGGGCCAGCCCGGACAGCTGCTGGAACAGCAGGTGCACATCGTTGCCGATATCGGCATCGGCGGTGATCAGGCTCAGGTCGGTGTAGGCGCGTGCGGTGCCGCTGTGATAATTGCCGGTACCCAGGTGCACGTAGCGACGCAGCTTGCGGCCTTCGCGACGCACGATCAGCAGCATTTTGGCGTGGGTCTTGTAACCCACCACGCCGTACACCACCTGCACGCCGGCTTCCTGCAGGCGATCGGCCAGGCCGAGATTCGCCTCTTCGTCGAAGCGCGCGCGCAGTTCGACCACCACCGTGACGTCCTTGCCGTTGCGCGCGGCCTGGATCAGCGCATCGACGATCAGCGAGTCCTTGCCGGTGCGGTACAGCGTCTGCTTGATCGCCAGCACGTTGGGGTCGATCGCGGCCTGCTTGATCAGATCCAGCACGGCCGTGAACGCGTCGAACGGGTGGTGCAGCAGCACGTCCCTGCGCGCCACCACCTCGAAGATGCCGTCGCTGTCGCGCAGCGTGCGCGGGCTCATCGGCGGGTACTTCAGGTCCGGGCGGGCCAGCAGATCGTACAGCTGGACCACGCGGTTGAGGTTGACCGGCCCGTCGATGCGGTAGACCGCGTTCTCGGTCAGCCCGAAGTTCTGCAGCAGGGTGCGCACGATGTCGCGCGGGCAATCCTGCGCGATCTCCAGCCGCACCGCAGGCCGGTAGCCGCGGTCGACCAGCTCGTCGCGCAGCGCCAACGCCAGGTTCTCCACCTCTTCCTCGTCCACCACCAGTTCGGAGTTGCGGGTGACGCGGAACTGGTAGGCGCCCTGGACCTCCATGCCCGGGAACAGCTCGTCCACGAAGGTGGACAGCACCGAGGACAGGAAGACATAGGTCTGCCCCCCGCCGAGCTTTTCCGGCAGCTGGATGATGCGCGGCAGCGAGCGCGGCGCACGCACGATGGCCAGGTGGCCGGCGCGGCCGAACGCGTCGGTGCCCTTGAGCACCACCACGATGTTCAGTGACTTGTTGAGGATCTTCGGGAACGGGTGCGACGGGTCCAGGCCCAGCGGCGACAGCACCGGCATGATCTCGTTGCGGAAGTAGGCACGCAGCCAGCGCTTCTGCCGATGGTTCCAGGAGTGGCGGCCGAGCACGTCGATGCCGGCCTCGTGCAGGGCCGGGCGCAGCGTGTCATTCCAGCAGCGGTACTGCTGATCGACCAGTTGCGCGGCGCGGTCGTGGATGGCGTTGAGGATCGCCTGCGGACTCATGCCGTCCGGGGCCGGCGGCAGACCGAATTCCTGCGCGTGGCGCACCGCGGCGGCGCGGATCTCGAAGAACTCGTCCAGGTTGGTGCAGGAAATGCACAGGAATCGCAGGCGCTCCAGCAGCGGCACCTGGGTATCCAGCGCCTGGGCCAACACCCGGAAGTTGAAGTCGAGCTGGGACAGCTCGCGGTTGATGTACAGCGCGGGGTCGCGCAGCGGGTCGCTGTCCACATTCACAACGGCTGGAACGAGATTGCTCATGCGGAAAAGTCCTCGGAAGAGGGAAGGGAGGCCAGCTCATTGCGCGCGCGCACGTGATCGGCATCGAAGTGGCAGGAGAACACGCTGCCCTTGCCGACCTCGCTCTGGATCTCCAGGCGGGCGTGGTGGAGGCCGAGAATGTGTTTGACGATCGACAGGCCCAGCCCGGTGCCGCCGCTTTCGCGTGAACGGCTGCTGGAGACACGGTAGAAGCGCTCGGTCAGGCGCGGCAGGTGGTTGGCCGGAATGCCGTAGCCGCTGTCGCGCACCGACAGTACCGCGCCGTCGCCTTCGCGTGCCAGTACCACCTCGACGCGGCCACCGGCGGGCGTGTAGCGCACGGCGTTGGTGACCAGGTTGGAGAAGGCGCTGTGCAGTTCCTTGTTGGAGCCCTGCAGGTCCACGCCGGCGCTGTCGACGATGCTGATCTGGTGGCGGCCCTGGCTGTGCGCCTCGGCCTCGCGGCGCAGGGTGGCCAGCATCGGCGTCATGGCCACCGTTTCTTCTTCGGTATGTTCCTGCGATTCCAGCCGCGACAGCGTCAGCAGGTCTTCCACCAGCTGGGCCATGCGCTGGGACTGCTTGCGCATCTCCTCCAGCATCGGGCCGGTGCCGGGGAAATCCTCCGGGTCCATCATGTCCAGGTAGCCGTGCACCACCGTCAGCGGCGTGCGCAGTTCGTGCGAGACATTGGCGACGAAGTCGCGGCGCACCTGCTCCAGTCGCAGCAGCTTGCTCACATCGCGCGCGATCAGCAGCCAGTAGTCGGGCGAGTAGGGAATCAGGCGCAGATTCAGGCGGATCGCCGGGTCCACCGGCGATGGCACGTCCAGGATCGGCTCGGCATTGCGGCCGCCCGCCAGCCAGTGCGCCAGCGGCATCGGCTGCAGGCGTTCGACCAGCGCCTCGCCGAGATCGCCAGGATGGTGCAGCCCGAGCAGCGAGGTTGCCGCTTCGTTGAACCACTGCACGCGCTGGCTGTTGCGATCCACCACCACCACCGCGTCGGGCAGCGCCGCGGCGGCGGCGCGGTAGCTGCGCAGCATGTCCAGCAGGCGCCGCTTGCGCGTGCGCATTTCCAGCTGGTTGCGGTACAGCAGCCGGTCCAGCTCATTCCACACGCCGGTGCCGTCGCCCACATCCCAGCGATGACGCGCGGTCAGCCGGCGCAGCACCCGCCGCAGCCGCCAGTAATGCCAGGCCAGCGCACCGATGGCCGCCAGCGCGATGCACATCCACACCTGTCCCAGCAGCAGGCCCAGAACGGCGGCCGCCAGCAGCAGGGTGGCCAGGGTAGCCAGCGTTTTCAACCAGGCGGAACGGATGTGGCGCGGCATTACAGTCTCGTAAAAAGTGTCCGTAGCGCGGGGCTCTGCCCGGCTGAATCAAGAGGATCTGCCCCGCGCTGGACGGGCTGGAATCAGGTGGCGGTGGAGAAACGGTAGCCCGCGCCGCGCACGGTCTGCACCATGTTCTCCGCACCGAACGGCTCCAGCGTCTTGCGCAGGCGGCGGATGTGCACGTCGATGGTACGTTCTTCAACATACACGCTGCCGCCCCACACGTGGTCGAGCAGCTGCGCGCGGGTATAGACCCGCTCGGGATGGGTCATGAAGAAGTGCAGCAGGCGGTACTCGGTGGGGCCGATCGGCACCGGCTGGTCGCCGGCGAACACGCGGTGCGCCGCGCCGTCGATACGGATCGTGCCGACCGCCACGCTGCCGTCTTCGTCATCGTCGCGCGCACGGCGCATCACCGCCCGGATACGCGCGAGCAGTTCGCGCGCCGAGAAGGGTTTGACCACGTAGTCGTCCACGCCGGCTTCCAGCCCACCGACGCGGTCATTTTCTTCGCCACGGGCGGTGAGCATGATGATCGGCACCTCACGGGTGAGGGCCTCCTTGCGCCAGCGCCGGGCCAGGTCCAGGCCGCTGGTGCCCGGGAGCATCCAGTCCAGCAGGATCAGGTCCGGGACGCGATCGGCGATGGCGGTCTGGGCCTCGCGGGCATCGCCGGCGTGGATCGGGTCGTAATCGCCCTTGCGCAGGGCGAACGCGACCATTTCGCGGATCGCGGGTTCGTCGTCGACGATCAGGATGCGTTTCTGCACGTGCCCACCGTAATGCTTATCAGACCGGGATTGAGCCCAGTAGACTACGGTTTCATGACATGTTTGTGACGACCGGGGCGGTATCGGTGCCCGGTGCCATCGGCCGGTCATGTGGACCGGGGCGGCGGCCGGCTCAGCGCCGGTCCAGATCGGGGTCCTGGATACCCTGCCGGCGCATTTCCAGCACCGTCGGCGTGATCGCCTCGATGCGGGCATCCACCCGTGCGCGGCCCACATAGTCCAGCGCGGGCTGGCGCTTGAGCGCCTGCAGCTGGATCAACGCCTGCTCCGGCCGGCCGCTGAGGAACGCCGCTTCGGCATAGGCCTCGCTGGCGCGGGTGGTGTCTCCGGCCAGTTCGCTGGCCCGGGCGAAACGGGTCTGGAACACCGGATCATTACCACTTTGCGACAGCAGCGGACGCAGCATCGCCTGCGCGCGCTGCCCGGCCTCGCGCCCGCCCTGCTCATTGAGGATGGCGGCGAAGGTCAACGCCACCGGTCGGCTGCCGGGATGCTGGCGCAGCAGGGCCTCGAAACGGGCGTTGGCCTGGGCCGGCTGGCCGGCGCGGGATTCGGCCTCGCCCAGGGCCAGCGCCACCCAGAGGTTGTCGGGGTGATCGCGCAGCAGGGCCTGCAGGTCGTCGCGGGCCTGGCCGGCGGCGCTGCTGCGCAGCCGGGCCAGGGCCAGCCCATAGCGCTGGGGCTCGGTCAGGCCGTCCTTCTGCGCGCGCTGCAGGTTTTCATATTCCTTCAGCACATCGCCGGGTGTGTCGGCGCTCAGCACCCGCAGCCGCTCGCGGGCCCACTCGAACTGCCCGGTGGCGCCGCGGCTGAGCGTGGTCACCGAGACCTGCATGGACGCCGGCAGCAGCGGATTGTTGCGCCGGACCAGCGGATCGGACAGCGCCGGGTCGGCCGGGTCCACGCGTTCCTCGCGCACGCCGCCGGGTACGGCGGTGGTCAGCAGCACGGTGTCCTTCTTCATCTGCTCGGCCCGGGATTTGGCCTCGCTGATGCGGGTGGTGGTGACCGGATGCGTCTGCAGGAAGTCCGGCACCGAATAGCCGCCGGCGTTGCCCCGCATCGAGGCGGACATGCGTTCGAAGAAGCCGGCCATCGCATCCACGTCGTAGCCACTGCGGGCCAGGGTGCGGATGCCGAGCCGGTCGGCTTCGGATTCATTGGACCGGGTGTAGTTGATCTGCCGCTGCTGCATCAGGCCCATGCCGGAGGTGATCGCCGCCATCGTCGCATCGCCCGAGGAGTTGCCCCCGGCCTGCTGCGCGGCGACCACCGCCGCCAGCATGCCCAGCAGGATCGGAATCTGGTCACGCTGGGCGCGTTCGACCCCACGCAGCACATGCTGCTGGGTGACGTGGGCGATTTCGTGGGACAGCACCGCCGCCACCTCGTCTTCGCGCTCGGCGGTCAGCACCAGCCCGGCATTGACCCCGATGTAGCCGCCCAGCGTGGCAAAGGCATTGATCTGGCGGTCCTTGAGCATGAAGAACGTGTAGGGCTGCCGCGGCTGGGCGCTGTTGGAACCCAGCCGTGCACCCATCGTCTGCAGCCAGTCGTCCACCAGCGGGTCATCGAGCAGATAGCCATAGTTGCGCAGTTCGCGCAGCATCATCCCGCCGTATTCGGCCTGGCGCGCCGGGGTCAGCAGTTCGCCGGCCGAGGAGCCGATGTCCGGCAGCTTGCTGTCCTGGGCCGAGGCCAGTGGCACGGCCAAGGCCAGGGTCAACGCAGCGGAAAGCAGCAGAGGGCGCAAACGAAGCTCCTGGAAGGGTGGGCAGGTACAGCTGGTACAGGGTGGCAGGGGGCCTGCAAATCTATGGTTAATCCACAGTGTTGCGGCGGTGACGTGGAAATTCCAGCGGGCCGCTACCATATACAGACACTCGTTCCGCTGTGGAGTTTCCCGTGAGCCAAGATGTCGCTTCCACCCCGGGTGGCACCCCCGCCATCACCATCTATTCGACCGCGGTCTGCCCCTATTGCGTGGCGGCCAAGAACTTCCTCAAGAGCAAGGGCCGCGACTGGACCGAAGTCCGGATTGACCTGGACCCGGTCGAGCGCGAAAAAATGATGGCCAGGACCCGCCGCACCAGCGTGCCGCAGATCTTCGTCGGCGAGGTTCACGTCGGTGGCTACGACGACATGATGGCGCTGCACCGCGCCGGCAAGCTCGAACCGCTGCTGGCCGGCGAGGGCCAGGCATGAGCGCGGCCGACGACGGCAGCCGGGACCGCATCGCCGAATTCACCGAATTCCGCCAGCGCATGAACCAGCGCATCCTCGGCGAGCCCAACCAGGTCGTGCGGCGCTTCTTCGCGCTGGATACCCAGACCTACCAGGCCGGCGCGCTGGATGTGAAGACCAAGGAGCTGCTCGGTCTGGTCGCCTCGATGGTGCTGCGCTGCGACGACTGCATCAGCTACCACGTGGCCCAGTGCAAGGACGCCGGCGTCACCCGCGAGGAGTTCTTCGAGACCTTCTCGGTCGGTCTGGTGGTCGGCGGCTCCATCGTGATTCCGCACCTGCGCCGCGCGGTGGACTTCCTGGACCAGCTCGAAGGTGGCGCCGCCGCCCCGGCCGTTCACGAACATTGACCGGAACTGTCCGGCCGGCGGTCGGGCGCCACCGGTTGTCTCTCCGCCACCGTACCGGCAGGTGCCAAGCGCAGGCCGGTACGGCCTGCGGTCTTGGACCAAAGGCTGATTTGGGGTCCCCGGGCCGGGTCAGGCATAATTGCGGGTGAAACTTCCCTTGCGCCGGTGCTTTCCGCACCTGCTGGACGGCGCTCCCCCTCGGTTCGGAAACAGATCAAATGACGCAGAAAATCACGGTCATCCGCGGTGACGGCATCGGCCCGGAGATCATGGACGCTACCCTGTTCGTGCTCGGCAAGCTGGACACCGGCTTTGAATACGAAGACGCCGACGCGGGTCTGGTCGCGCTGGAAAAGCACGGCGACCTGATGCCGGCGGCCACGCTGGAATCGATCGCACGCAACAAGATCGCCCTGAAGAGCCCGCTGACCACGCCGGTCGGTGGTGGCTTCACCTCGATCAACGTCAGCCTGCGTCGCCACTTCGACCTGTACGCCAACGTGCGTCCGGCGACCTCGTTCCCGAACACCAAGTCGCGCTTCGGCGACGGCGTGAACCTGATCACCGTCCGTGAGAACACCGAAGGCGCCTACCTGGCCGAAGGCCAGGAAGTCTCGGCCGACGGCGAAACCGCCTTCTCCGGTACCCGCATCACCCGCAAGGGCTCCGAGCGCATCGTGCGCTACGCCTTCGAGCTGGCCCGCAGCACCGGCCGCAAGAAGGTCACCGCCGTGCACAAGGCCAACATCATCAAGTCGACCTCGGGCCTGTTCCTGGCCGTGGCGCGCGAAGTGGCGGCCAAGTACCCGGACATCGAGTTCCAGGAAATGATCGTCGACAACGCCTGCATGCAGCTGGTGATGCGTCCGGAGCAGTTCGACATCATCGTCACCACCAACCTGTTCGGCGACATCATCTCCGACCTGTGCGCCGGCCTCGTCGGCGGGCTGGGCCTGGCCCCGGGCGCCAACATCGGTGAGAACGCGGCGATCTTCGAAGCCGTGCACGGCACCGCCCCGGACATCGCCGGCCAGGGCAAGGCCAATCCGTGCGCGCTGCTGCTCGCCGCCGCGCAGATGCTGGACCACGTCGGCCAGACCGAGAACGCCGAGCGCCTGCGCAAGGCCATCGTGGCCACGCTGGAAGCCAAGGATTCGCTGACCGGCGATCTCGGCGGCACCGGCAACACGATGGGCTTCGCCCAGGCCATCGCCAGCCGCCTGTAAGCGGTCCTGGCATCGCCTGGTACCTCCAGCGGGGCGCCTTCGGGCGCCCCGTTGCGTTTGCGTCGCACGCGGCGCGCAGTGCGACAGGAGCAAGGCAATGGAGTCGGTGTATCTGATCGTGGCCTTGGGCGCGATCGTGGCGGGATTCGTGCAGGGGCTGTCGGGGTTCGCCTTTGGCCTGGTCGCCATGTCGTTCTGGGCATGGACCCTGGATCCGCGTCTGGCGGCGACCCTGTCGGTGTTCGGCGCCCTGGTGGGGCAGGTGCTGGCGGCCTTCACCGTGCGCCGCGGCTTCGAGCTGCAGCGGCTGCTGCCGTTCGTGCTGGGGGGCCTGGCCGGCATTCCGCTCGGCGTGGCCGTGTTGCCGCACCTGGACATGGACTGGTTCAAGGCGCTGCTCGGCGGGCTGCTGGTGATCTGGTGCCCGGCCATGCTGATGGCGCGCGCATTGCCGCGGGTCACCGCCGGCGGTCGGATCGCGGATGCGGCGGTGGGGATGGCCGGTGGCGTGCTGGGTGGCATCGGTGGCTTCACCGGGACGCTGCCGACGCTGTGGTGCACGCTGCGTGGCATGGACAAGGATGCCCAGCGCGCCATTGTCCAGAACTTCAACCTGTCCATGCTGCTGGTGACGATGGGCATCTACCTGGCGACCGGTGTGGTCACCCGGCAGGTGCTGCCCCTGTTCGCGATCGTCGCACCGGCGATGCTGCTGCCCACCCTGTTCGGCGCAAAGCTGTACGTCGGCATCAGCGAGGCACGCTTCCGGCAGATCGTGCTGGGCCTGCTCACCGCCTCGGGCGTGGCGCTGCTCGCCTCGTCGGTGCCGGCGCTGCTGGCACGCGCGGGCTGATCAACGAAAAAGGGCGCCCGCAGGCGCCCTTTTCCGTGGTGAGGGTGCGGCGCTCAGCGGCTCTGCAGCTTGGACAGCAGGCGCAGGAACTCCACGTACAGCCACACCAGCGTGACCATCAGGCCGAACGCGCCGTACCACTCCATGTACTTGGGCGCGCGCGCGGCGGCACCGGTTTCGATGAAGTCGAAGTCCAGCACCAGGTTCAGCGCCGCCACCACCACCACGAACAGGCTGAAGGCGATGCCCCAGCCGCTGGCTTCGTGGATGACCGGCACATTGATGTTGAAGAAGCCCAGCACGAACGAGGCCAGGTACAGCAGTGCGATGCCGCCGGTGGCGGCCACGACGCCGAGCTTGAAGTTCTCGGTGACCTTGATCAGGCCGGTGCGGTAGGCCACCAGCAGGGCGAACAGGGTGCCGAAGGTGAGCAGCACGGCCTGGAACACGATGCCCGGGAACTTCATTTCGAACACGGCCGAGATCGCGCCGAGGAAGAAGCCTTCCACCAGTGCGTACAGCGGCGCGGTCACCGGCGACCACGCCTTCTTGAACACCGTGACCAGCGCCAGCACCAGGCCGCCGATCGCGCCGCCGACGGCGTAGATCATCGCGCCCGGCGCGATCTGCCCATCGGCACCAACGGTCTGGCTCCAGGCGAACGCAGCGGTCAGCACGGTGAGCAACAGCAGGATGCCGGTCTTGTTGACCGTGCCATTGATGGTCATCGCCTGGTCGGGTGAGCTCACGACCGAGCCGCTGGCCAGGTCGAGGAAGGTCGACTCGGAAAGGGCGGGATTACCGCTGCGCATTGTCAATCTCCTTGAAAGGGGTACGGTTTGGCCATCCGGCCGCTGTGTCGAGGATAGCCGAAGGAGGGGGAGTCGATGGCGACAGGTGAATCGATGTGTGAAAACCGTTGACAGATGCCTCGCTGATTCCCACAATAGCCGACTCTTTCGGGGGGAACCTCGGAGGGAAACAAAACCGCCGGGGTATAGCGCAGTCTGGTAGCGCGCCTGCTTTGGGAGCAGGATGTCGGGGGTTCGAATCCCTCTACCCCGACCAATCCGCTGCTCAGAACGGGATTGGAAATGCGACAATCCGGATCGAGCGCCCGTAGCTCAACTGGATAGAGCACCGGCCTTCTAAGCCGGCGGTTACAGGTTCGATTCCTGTCGGGCGCGCCATTCGGTGCAAGCGGTAGGAAGCAAAGGTTTCAGTGGTGGCTGTAGCTCAGTTGGTTAGAGTACCGGATTGTGATTCCGGTGGTCGGGGGTTCGAATCCCCTCAGCCACCCCACTGATCAGAACCTGGTTCACCGAAAGTGAATCAGGGTTGCAAAAAAGGGCAGTCACGTTACAATGTGCGCCTGCGTTTTCAGGGCTGTTAGCTCAGTTGGTAGAGCAGTTGACTCTTAATCAATAGGTCCAAGGTTCGAATCCTTGACAGCCCACCAAGACAGAAGCCATCCGGTCCGCCGGGTGGCTTTTTTCTTTGCCGGCACGGTGGTTTTTCTGCCGTTCAAACAAAGTGCTTGCATCCATCGCCAGGATTCCTGCATAATTCGCCTCCCGATTTTCGGGCTGTTAGCTCAGTTGGTAGAGCAGTTGACTCTTAATCAATAGGTCCAAGGTTCGAATCCTTGACAGCCCACCAAGACAGAAGCCGCCTGGTCCGCCAGGCGGCTTTTTTCTTTTCCTGGACCCGGACAGCAGCCCACGCACTGTCTGCAGCAAAGCCCCGCGACTGCGCGGCAGCGTCCGTCCGATGCCCCGATCCGGTCGGCTCTGTCGCCAGCCCCTGCACATCGCGTGGAGCCGGGCGGTGAAACAATGTGGGCGTGGACGCGCCTTCACCTACTCCCTCTCCCCGCTGGCTGGGGTCGCGGCGCCAGTGGCTTGAACGGCTGGCCCTGTGGGGCGGGGCGGTCGCGGTCGCGCTGGCGGCGATCCTGTTTGCCAAGGCCAGCGACGCGGCATTCGCCCTGTTCCGGCATATCTACGATGCTTCCCCGTGGTGGCCGCTGCTGCTGACCCCGACGGTGTTCGCCGTGCTGGCGTGGCTCACCCAGGGCGTGCTGCGGCCCACCCGCGGCAGCGGTATCCCGCAGGTGATTGCCGCGCTGGATACGCCCGATGCCGCGTTCCGCCAGCGCAATCTGTCGTTGCCGGTGTCCGTCGGCAAGCTCGGCTTGACCGTGCTGGCCCTGTTCGGTGGTGCGTCGGTGGGGCGCGAAGGGCCAACCGTCCACGTCGGTGCCAGCCTCATGTACGTGATCGGGCGCGCGCTGGGCTTCCGCGATCCGCGCCAGGCCACCCACTTCCTGCTGGCCGGCGGCGCAGCCGGCATCGCCGCCGCGTTCAATACCCCGCTGGCCGGCGTGGTGTTCGCGATCGAGGAGCTGTCCGGGCGTTTTGAGCACCGTTTCTCCGGCGCGTTGCTGACGGCCGTGATCGTCGGCGGCGTGGTCTCGCTCGGGCTGCTGGGCAACTACACCTACTTCGGCCGGGTGGGCGCGACGCTGCCGCTGGGCATCGGCTGGGTGGCGGTCCTGCTGTGCGGTGTGGTCGGTGGCCTGGGCGGCGGTCTGTTCAGTCGCCTGGTGCTGGCGGTGATGGATGGCCGGCCGCGCTGGCTCGGCCGCGCACGCACGGCCCGTCCGGTCCTGTTCGCCGCCGGCTGTGGCCTGCTGCTGGCGCTGCTCGGCCTGGTGTTCGGGGCCGGCGCGTTCGGGACCGGCTACGAACAGGCGCGGGGCCTGGTGCAGGGCCAGGCCCTGGTCGGACATGAGTTCGGGCTGATGAAGTTTGCCGCCAACCTGGTCTCCTACGCTGCCGGCATCCCGGGCGGGCTGTTCTCACCTGCGCTGGCGGTGGGCGCCGGCATCGGCCACAACCTCGCCGCGCTCCTGCCGGGGGTGGACCCGGCGGCGGTGGTGGTGCTGGGCATGTGCGCCTATCTGACCGGCGTGACCCAGGCGCCGCTGACCTCTGCGGTGATCTCGCTGGAGCTCACCAATACCAGCGATCTGCTGCTGCCCATTCTGGCGGCGGTGCTCGTCGCGCGGGCAACCTCGTCGTGGGTATGCCGCACGCCGATCTACCGGGCCCTGGCCGACCGGCTGCAGCAGGCCATGCCGCCACCCACCGCCGCCGCAACGCCGCCGGCGGCCGGTTAAGCAAGGTGATGATCTTCCTGTTTGTGCGTCCGCCTGCAACAATGCACAGCTGAGCGCACGCTCGCGAAAGTGGCGGAATTGGTAGACGCCCTGGATTTAGGTTCCAGTGCCGCAAGGCGTGGGGGTTCGAGTCCCCCCTTTCGCACCAGTGCGGGCCGGTTTGGCCCGCACCCATGACCAAGGGCACGTCCCGGATCCGGGAGACGGCCACATGCTGGGCGTGACGCGCCCTGTGACGTTCCCGGCCCTGTGCTGGCGGCGCTGGCCGTAATCGGCGAAACTACAGGGCTGCGGCGGGCAAGCGCGTTCACGACCCCGCGTCCAAAACCCGTTTCATCCATCACATCGTGCCGGGGCCCATGCCGCCGGTGGCAGGAGTCAACATGCAAGCTTCGATCGAATCCACCGGCAACCTGGAACGCCGCCTGACCTTCTCGCTGCCGGAAGACCGCCTGCAGACCCACATCAGCGGCCGTCTGGGCGAAATCGCCCGTACCGCGCGGATCAAGGGCTTCCGTCCGGGCAAGATCCCGGCCAAGGTGATCGAGCAGCGTTTCGGTCAGCAGGTCCGCAGCGAAGCCGTCGACGGCCTGCTGCGCGAAACCTTCGATGCCGCCCTGCGCGAGCATGAGCTGCGCATCGCCGGCACCCCGCGCATCGACAAGGGCGATGACGGCGAATTCTCCTTCGTGGCCACCGTCGAACTGGTGCCGGACTTCGGCGACGTGGACGTCAGCAAGCTGACCGTGGTGCGTCACACCGCCGAGATCAACGATGCCGACATCGACCAGATGATCCAGAACCTGCGCGAACAGCGCCGCAGCTGGAGCCCGGTCACCCGGGGTGCCCAGGACGGCGACCTGGTCGCGCTGGAAACCTGGTCGCAGGCCGGCGACGAGCGCCTGCCGGCCGAAGGCAGCGAAAAGGGCAGCGTGATCGTGGGCCAGGGCATGATGTTCGAGCAGATCGAACAGGGCCTGGTCGGTCTGGCCAAGGGTGAGGAAAAGACCCTCGACGTCGAGTTCCCGGCCGACTGGCGCGTGCCGGCGCTGGCGGGCAAGCAGGTCAAGGTCACCGTCAAGGCGGTGGACGTGTCCGAACCGGTGCTGCCGGAGGTCGATGCAGACTTCATCAAGAGCTTTGGTGTGAAGGGTGGCGATGTGGAGCAGTTCCGCAAGGACATCCGCGCCAACCTGGAGCGCGAGCTGAAGGGTGCGCTCATGAACCGCCTGCGCCGTGAAGTGGGTGAACAGCTGATCGCTGCCTATGCGTCGGTGGAAATGCCGCCGCGCCTGGTCGAGAACGAAGCCCGCGCCATGCTGGCCCAGCAGATCGAGCAGATCCGCCGCAGCGGCCGCAACCCGGGCGACGTCCCGGCCGATGCCCACGAAGGCTTCAAGGACGCCGCCGCCAAGCGCGTGCTCGTCGGCCTGCTGGTCGGTGAAGTGGCCCGCAGGAACGACCTGCGCCTGGACCCCAAGCGCCTGAATGAAACCATGCGCCTGATCGCCTCGACCTACGAAGAGCCGGAGCAGGTCATTGAGATGTACCGCAACGACCCCCAGCTGATGAGTGGGCTGCAGAACCGCGTGATGGAAGAGCAGGTGATCGACTGGATCGCCGAGCGCGCCCAGCACACCGAGCAGCAGATGTCGTTCCAGGACGCCATCCGTCAGTAAGCGGACGGCGTTTCACGCCCCGCGCTCCGGCGCGGGGTTGTCCCCCCCAAGATAGGTGCCTCACGTAATGGACAACCGAACCAAAGCCCTGAACCTGGTTCCGATGGTGGTCGAGCAGACCAGCCGCGGCGAGCGCGCCTATGACATCTATTCGCGCCTGTTGAAGGAGCGCCTGATCTTCCTCGTGGGCCCGATCGACGATCACATGGCCAACGTGGTGGTGGCGCAGTTGCTGTTCCTGGAGTCGGAGAATCCGGAAAAGGACATCAACATCTACATCAACTCGCCCGGTGGCGTGGTCACCGCCGGCATGGCGATCTACGACACCATGCAGTACATCAAGCCGAATGTGAGCACCACCTGCATCGGCCAGGCGGCCTCGATGGGCGCCCTCCTGCTGGCCGCGGGCGAAGCCGGCAAGCGCTATGCGCTGCCCAATTCGCGCGTGATGATCCACCAGCCGCTGGGCGGCTACCAGGGCCAGGCCACGGATATCGACATCCATGCGCGCGAGATCCTGACGCTGCGTTCGCGCCTGAATGAAATCCTGGCACGGCACACCGGTCAGTCGCTGGAGACCATCGCGCGCGATACCGAACGCGACAACTTCAAGAGCGCGTCCGAGGCGATGGCCTACGGGCTGGTCGATCAGGTGCTGGAACGTCGTCCGGAAGAGTCGATCCAGCCGGCGTGATGACGCCACCAGGCCGGCATTCCGGCTTGTTTCCGCAGGGTCGGGCAGGACTGGCGTCCTCCGGGCCCTGTGTTATTCTCGAATCGAACCCCCGTTCAGCGGGTGGGGTAACTGGGTAAGCGAAGCATGAGCGAAGACCGCCAAGGTCGTTCCACGGACAGCGGCAAGATCCTCTACTGCTCCTTCTGCGGTAAGAGCCAGCATGAGGTGCGCAAGCTGATTGCGGGTCCGAGCGTATTCATCTGCGATGAATGCGTGGAGCTGTGCAACGACATCATCCGTGAGGAGCTGGAGGAGAAGGCGCAGTCGGCACGCAGTTCGCTGCCCAAGCCGCGCGAGATCCTCGAGGTCCTGGACCAGTACGTGATCGGCCAGAACCGCGCCAAGCGCACGCTGGCCGTGGCCGTGTACAACCACTACAAGCGCATCGAGAGCCGCCAGAAGAACGACGACGTCGAGCTGGCGAAGTCGAACATCCTGCTGGTCGGTCCGACCGGTTCGGGCAAGACGCTGCTGGCCGAAACCCTGGCCCGCCTGCTCAACGTACCGTTCACCATGGCCGACGCCACCACGCTGACCGAAGCCGGTTACGTGGGCGAGGACGTGGAGAACATCATCCAGAAGCTGCTGCAGAAGTGCGACTACGACGTCGAGAAGGCACAGCAGGGCATCGTCTATATCGATGAAATCGACAAGATCTCGCGCAAGAGCGAGAACCCGTCGATTACCCGCGATGTGTCCGGCGAAGGCGTCCAGCAGGCCCTGCTGAAGCTGATCGAAGGCACCGTGGCCAGCGTTCCGCCGCAGGGCGGCCGCAAGCACCCCCAGCAGGAATTCCTGCAGGTGGACACCAAGAACATCCTGTTCATCTGCGGCGGCGCGTTTGCCGGGCTGGACAAGGTGATCCAGCAGCGGTCCAACGATTCGGGCGGCATCGGCTTCGGGGCCAAGGTCAAGAGCGCCGAGCGCAAGCAGGAAGTGGGCAAGGTGCTGGCCGAAGTCGAGCCGGAGGACCTGATCAAGTTTGGCCTGATTCCCGAGTTCGTCGGCCGCCTGCCGGTCGTGGCCACCCTGGAAGAGCTGGACGAAGCGGCCCTGGTGCGGATCCTGACCGAGCCGAAGAACGCCATCACCAAGCAGTTCAAGAAGCTGTTCGAGATGGAACACGTCGAGCTCGAGTTCCGTCCGGACGCCCTGGCTGCCATTGCCCGCAAGGCGCTCAAGCGCAAGACCGGTGCGCGCGGTCTGCGGACGATCGTCGAATCGGTTCTGCTGGACACCATGTACGACCTGCCGTCGGCAGAGAACGTCAGCAAGGTGGTGGTGGACGAATCGGTGATCGAACACAAGTCCGAACCGTACCTGATCTACCAGACGCCGCCGGCGCCTGAACAGAAGGCGGCTGGTGCTGAATAATCAGTTCAAGTAATTGAATTGAAAGAATTTTTTCAGAACAGCTTGCATCTAGAAGCCGATGGCCCCATAACGAGGCCATCGGCTTTTTTTGTATCCGGGCGAGGCCGCCCGGAGGCCATTCCCACTGTTCCACTGGAGCCCACATGGCCCGTTCCCCTACTGAGACTCTCGACCTGCCGGTATTGCCGCTGCGTGACGTGGTGGTGTTCCCGCACATGGTCATTCCGCTGTTCGTCGGCCGCGACAAGTCCATGCATGCGCTGGAGCAGGCGATGGAGGCGGACAAGCGCATCCTGCTGCTCGCGCAGAAGTCGGCCGAGACCGACGACCCGGCTGCGGCCGACCTCTATCAGGTCGGCACGCTGGCCCAGGTGCTGCAGCTGCTGAAACTGCCCGACGGCACCATCAAGGTGCTGGTGGAAGGCCTGTCGCGCGTCAACGTCACCCAGGTCACCGAGCGCGACGGCTCGCTGCATGGCGTGGGCGTGGAAATCGAATCGGACGAATCGCGCGAGCCGCGTGAGATCGAAGCGATCGCCCGTTCGCTGATGTCGCTGTTCGAGCAGTACGTCAAGACCAACCGCAAGCTGCCGCCGGAACTGCTGCAGACCCTGGCCGGCATCGACGAACCGGCGCGTCTGGCCGATACCATCGCCGCGCACATCAGCGTGCGCCTGGCCGACAAGCAGCGCCTGCTGGAGACCCTGCAGATTGGCGACCGCCTGGAAATGCTGGTCGGCCTGGTCGACGGCGAAATCGACGTGCAGCAGATGGAAAAACGCATCCGCGGCCGCGTGAAGTCGCAGATGGAAAAGAGCCAGCGCGAGTACTACCTCAACGAACAGATGAAGGCCATCCAGAAGGAACTGGGTGATCTGGACGACGCGCCGGGCGAACTGGAAGAGCTGGCCCGCAAGATCGCCGAGGCGGGCATGCCCAAGCCGGTGGAGACCAAGGCCAAGGCCGAGCTCAACAAGCTCAAGCAGATGTCGCCGATGTCGGCCGAAGCGGCGGTCGTGCGCAACTACCTGGACTGGCTGCTGGGCGTGCCGTGGAAGAAGCGCACCAAGGTGCGCAAGGACCTCAAGGCCGCGCAGGACACGCTCGATGCCGATCACTTCGGCCTGGACAAGGTCAAGGACCGCATCCTCGAGTACCTCGCCGTGCAGTCGCGGGTGAAGCAGATGAAGGGGCCGATCCTGTGCCTGGTCGGGCCGCCGGGCGTGGGCAAGACCTCGCTGGGCCAGTCCATCGCCAAGGCGACCAACCGCAAGTTCGTGCGCATGAGCCTGGGCGGCGTGCGCGACGAGGCCGAGATCCGCGGCCACCGTCGCACCTATGTCGGCTCGATGCCGGGCCGCATCGTGCAGAACCTCAACAAGGTCGGCAGCAAGAACCCGCTGTTCGTGCTGGACGAGATCGACAAGATGTCGATGGACTTCCGTGGCGATCCGTCGTCGGCGCTGCTGGAAGTGCTCGATCCCGAGCAGAACAACGCGTTCAACGACCACTACCTGGAAGTGGACCTGGACCTGTCCGAAGTGATGTTCGTGGCGACCTCCAATTCGCTCAACATCCCCGGCCCGCTGCTGGACCGCATGGAAGTCATCCGCATCCCCGGCTACACCGAGGATGAGAAGCTCAACATCGCCATGCGCTACCTCGTGCCCAAGCAGCTCAAGGCCAACGGCCTGAAGCCGGAGGAACTGGACATCGGGGCCGACGCCATCCAGGACGTGGTGCGTTACTACACCCGCGAATCGGGCGTGCGCAACCTGGAGCGCGAAGTCGCCAAGATCTGCCGCAAGGTGGTCAAGGAGATCGCACTGGCCGGTCCGGTCGCGGCGGCCAAGCCGGCCAAGGCCGGCAAGAAGGCCGGGGCGAAGAAGAAGGCCCTGGTGTCGGTCACTGGCAAGAACCTGGACAAGTACCTGGGCGTGCGCCGCTTCGACTTCGGCCGTGCCGAGGAACAGAACGAGATCGGCCTGGTGACCGGCCTGGCCTGGACCGAGGTGGGCGGCGACCTGCTGCAGATCGAATCCACCCTCGTCCCGGGCAAGGGCGCGCTGATCCTGACCGGCCAGCTCGGCAACGTGATGAAGGAATCGGCGTCGGCCGCCCTGTCGGTGGTGCGTTCGCGTGCCGAGCGCCTGGGCATCGACGCCGAGTTCCTGCAGAAGCACGACGTGCACGTCCACGTGCCGGACGGTGCCACGCCCAAGGACGGTCCCAGCGCCGGCATCGCGATGGTGACCTCGCTGGTGTCGATGCTGACCAAGGTGCCGATCCGCGCCGAAGTCGCCATGACCGGTGAGATCACCCTGCGCGGCCGTGTGACCGCCATCGGTGGCCTCAAGGAGAAGCTGTTGGCGGCGCTGCGCGGTGGCATCACCACGGTGATCATTCCCGAGGAGAACCGCAAGGATCTGGCGGACATCCCGGCCAACGTCACCCGTGATCTGAAGATCGTGCCGGTGAAGTGGATCGAAGAAGTGCTCGACCTGGCGCTGGAGACACCGCTGACGCCGAAGAAGCCCGGTAAAGATGGGCAGCGCGTCACAGTGCGCGGCAAGAGCAAGACAGCTTCCACGACGCGCGTCAAGCACTGACGCGCCATCTGGAAATCGCCGAAACCCGCGTCGTTATTGGCTTTTCAGCTTGCGTGGGTAGGGGGCGACTGGTATAAAAGCACCACTCGCGAGTCAG
Organism: Stenotrophomonas sp. Marseille-Q5258; assembly: GCF_946900935.1. Classification (NCBI taxonomy): domain Bacteria; kingdom Pseudomonadati; phylum Pseudomonadota; class Gammaproteobacteria; order Lysobacterales; family Lysobacteraceae; genus Stenotrophomonas; species Stenotrophomonas sp. Marseille-Q5258. Next base: position 18,126 of record NZ_CAMPPN010000010.1, on the reverse strand, counting down.
CAAAAAACTGAATTCGGCGAACTGAGAACTTCACGGTATCCGACTGCACTGTCGGTCGGATGCTTTACTGTCGAATACGCGGAATCCCCGCCAAAGGAGCTGTAGAGAATGAACAAGACCGAATTGATCGACGCCGTTGCTGAAGCCGCCGACCTGACCAAGGCCGAGTCCAGCCGCGCCGTCGATGCCGTCATCGCTTCCGTCACCAAGGCCCTGAAGGGCGGTGAAGCGGTGACGCTGGTTGGCTTCGGCACGTTCCAGGTCCGTGCGCGCGCTGCCCGTACCGGCCGCAACCCGAAGACCGGCGACACCATCAAGATCGCTGCTTCGAAGAATCCGTCGTTCAAGGCTGGCAAAGCCCTGAAGGATGCCGTAAACTAAGCGGCTTGCTGGGGTGCTTAGCTCAGCGGTAGAGCGTCTCCTTTACACGGAGAGGGTCGGGGGTTCGAAACCCTCAGCACCCACCAAGCACTGCCAGTAACACTGGTTTGAAAGTGGAGCGGTAGTTCAGCTGGTTAGAATGCTGGCCTGTCACGCCGGAGGTCGCGGGTTCGAGTCCCGTCCGCTCCGCCACTACACCGGGCCCCTGAGCAATCGGGGGCCTTGTTTTCTGCAACGGTGCGAGTCGCTGCGGAAAACAGAAGAGTCAAAGCGCGGAGCGGTAGTTCAGCTGGTTAGAATGCTGGCCTGTCACGCCGGAGGTCGCGGGTTCGAGTCCCGTCCGCTCCGCCAGTTGTAAATAAATCCTCGAAAAGCAGTAAATCGGGGTAGGTTTTTCAGAATATCTTCGGATATAATGAGCGCCTGCAAAGTTTCAAGCGCGGAGCGGTAGTTCAGCTGGTTAGAATGCTGGCCTGTCACGCCGGAGGTCGCGGGTTCGAGTCCCGTCCGCTCCGCCAATTCTTGAGGGCCCCTGGTGCAAACCAGGGGCCTTTCTTTTGCGCGTCCGCCGCCCGCGCACGTGTCGTTCCCGCCCGCGCATGGAAAGCCCGCGACTGCAGGCCGCCGCGCCGCTTTTGGAGCCGCGCCCGAAGCGGGTTACACTGCCGGGCTCGCCAATCAGGCCTTGATTCTTCCCATGCTGCAGAAACTTCGCGACAAGACCTCAGGCTGGATCGTCACCGTGATCCTGGGGCTGCTGATGATTCCGTTCCTGTTCGTGATCGACAACAGCTACCTCGGTGGCGTCGGTGCGCAGAACGTGGCCAAGGTGGCGGCGCCGCCAACCTGGTGGAAGTCGGCACCGTCATGGTGGCCGATGTCGTTCCTGTGGCAGCACCACGAGATCAGCTCGCAGGACTTCCGCGTGCGTTTTGAACAGGCCCGCCAGCAGGCGCGTCAGGAGCAGGGCGAGAATTTCGACCCGCGTGAGTTCGAAAGCACCGAGAACAAGCTGGCCGTGCTCGACCAGATGATCGACGAGCAGGTCGTGCGCCTGGCCGGCGAACAGTCCGGCATCGTGATCGGTGACAAGGCCGTGCGCGACTACATCGTGTCGATCCCCGGGTTCATCGGACCGGACGGCAAGTTCAACAACGACCAGTACCGCATCGCACTGGCCAGCAGCAACCCGCCGCGTACCCCGACGCAGTTCGAGGCGCTGGTGCGCGAGAGCATCCAGCAGTCCGTGGTGCCCTCGGCGCTGCAGCTGTCCGGCTTCACCACCCAGGCCGAAGCCGAGCGTCTGATGAAGCTGCTGGGCGAAACGCGTGACGTGGAGATCGCCGCGCTGCCGGAAACGCCGGCCGATACCGCCGAGGTCACCGACGCGCAGATCAAGCAGTGGTACGACGCGCATCTGAAGGACTTCCGCCAGCCGGAGACGGTGGCGCTGGAGTATGTGGAGATCAATGGCGCGAACCTGCCGGCTGCGGCGCCCGCCGATGAGGCCACGCTGCGCAAACGCTATGACGATGAAAAGGCGCGTTTCGCCACGCCCGAACAGCGTCTGGCCTCGCACATCCTGATCGCCGCCGACGGCAGCGACCCGGCCAAGCTCAAGGCCGCCGAAGAGAAGGCAACGCGCATTGCCGCCGAGGCCAAGGCGCCGGGTGCCGATTTCGCCGCGCTGGCCAATGCCAACTCCGAAGATCCGGGCTCCAAGGGCACCGGCGGTGATCTGGGCTGGGTCGAGCGTGGTGCGATGGTCAAGCCGTTCGAAGACGCGCTGTTCGCGATGAAGGTCGGTGACGTGACCGGGCCGGTCAAGACCGACTTCGGTTACCACGTGCTGAAGCTGCGCGAACTCAAGGGCGGCGAGGGCCGTGCATTTGAGGAGGTGCGCGACCAGTTGGCCGCCGAACAGCTCAAGGCCGACAACGACCGTGCGTTCACTGAGCTGAGCGGCCGCCTGGTGGATCTGGTCTACAAGAACCCGACCTCGCTGGAAGGCGCGGCCAAGGAGATCGGTCTGCCGGTGCAGACCCTGGGCCCGTTCAACCGCGCCACCGCCAGCGGCATCGCCACCAACCCGGCCGTGCTGCGCGCTGCATTCTCCGACGTGCTGACGCAGGACGGCACGGTCAGCGACCCGATCGAGCTGGAACCGAACCACAGCGTGATGATCCGCGTCACCGAGCACACCCCCGAGCAGGCATTGCCGCTGGACAAGGCGCGTGAGCAGGTGATCGCGGCGATCCATGCCGACCGTACCCGCCAGGCGTCGGAAAAGGCCGTGGATGCTCTGTTGGCCAAGCTCAAGGCCGGACAGACCCTGCAGGCGCTGCAGGCCAGCGAGCAGCTGCAGATCAGCCCGCTGCCGGGCCTGCCGCGCACGCAGCCGGTACCGACCCCGGAAATCAACCGCGCGGTGTTCTCTGCGGCGCAGCCGGCGGAAGGCAAGCCGACCTACGGCAAGGTCGAGGTGCAGGGGCGTTACCTGGTGTTCGCGGTGAACAAGGTCACCCCGGGCAACGTGGCTGAGGTCACGCCGGAGCAGCAGCAGCAGCTCAAGCAGCAGCTGAGCCAGATCGACGGCATGGCCGCGGCCAAGGCCTACATCCAGGCCATGCGCAAGCACTACAAGGTGCAGACCGAAGAAGCGAACCTGTAACCGACCCCGGTTCCAGGGACAGCAGAAAGCCCGGCATCGCCGGGCTTTCTGCGTTGTGCGCCTGACAAAAAAAGCCCGGCATGGCCGGGCTTCTGACAGGTATCGACCGGGCGGGTGGCTCAGTCTTCGACGCGAAGCACCGCGCCAGGTTTGAGTACGCTGCTGCCGGACAAGCCATTGAGCGACAGCAGCGCCTTGAGCGGCATGCCGTAGCGGCGCGCGATGGTCCACGCCGACTCGCCGTCGCGCACGGTGTGGCGGCGGCTGCGCGGGCGATCGGCGCTGGCCACCGTGCGGCTGGTGGCCGGAGCGGGTGCGTTGCGGGGGCTGGTCGCCTCTACCGGGGAGGCCGGGGCACTGGCCACGGCGGCGACACTGGCACTGGCGTCCACGGGCGCGTGCGTGGTCGGGGCCAGCACGGTCACCTGCCCGGACGGGCGGCCCTTGCCGCTTGCCAGGGCCGGGTTGAGGCGTGCGATGCGTGCCGGGTCCAGCGAGCGCTGGGCGGCCCACTGCTGCACGCTGGTACCCGCTGGCAGGGTGTGACCCTTGAGCACCGGCACGGTCCGGTCCAGCGAGGCCATCACTGCCGGCTCGGTCTCGGCGTCTTCAAGCACGCAGGCCAGGGCATGCAGCTTCTCGACGTAGGCATAGGTGATCGGCGACAGACCCGGCAGCTCGGCCGGCCGCGCATTCTGCGCGTTCATGCCGGCCTTGCGCAGCGACTGCAGCACCCGGTACTCGCCGGCGTTGTAGGCCATTGTGGCCAGGCGCCAGTCGCCGCCGAACATGCCGTGCAGCGTCTTGAGGTACCGCACCGCCGCCTGGGTCGAGTCCACCGCCGACAGGCGGCCGTCGTAGCCCGGCGTCATCTGCACGCGGTGGTTCCTGGCGGTGGTGGCGATGAACTGCCACAGGCCCGTCGGCCCACTGCCGTTGCGGGCGTTGGGGCGGTAGCCACTCTCCACGAACGGGATCAGCGCGAATTCGGTCGGCAGGTCGGCCTTGCGCAGCTCTTCGACCACATAGCCGAACAGCACCAGGGCGTCATCATCCTGGTTGGCCAGGCGGGACGGGGCGTGGGCGAACTGCTTCTGCCAGCGCGGGCTGGTGGCCTCGGTATTGCAGGTCGGCTCGGCCAGGCCCTCACGGAAGCTGGCGAAGATCTCCTGGCCATTGCGCACCGAAGGCGGCGGCAGGGCGGACGGGTCCAGTGGCAGCGAGGACAGCCCTGCGACGTTCTGCGACATGCCGGCGGTCAACGACTGGGCGCCCGCGCTGCCGGCCACGGCGATCGCCAGGCCAAGCGCGAGCGGCAACAATCGCCGACTCACGTACTGAATCCGTCTTTCCAGCGCCGCAGACCGGCGACCACGTCGACGTCATCGGTGACGGGACGACCCAGATGGGCGCTGACGGCCTGCTGGATCACGGCAGTATGGGTACGCAGGAACGGATTGCACTGGAGCTCGCTTGCCAGGGTTACCGGCAGCGTGGGGCGGTCATCGCGGCGCATGGCCAAAGCCTCCTCATGGCGCTGCGACAACGCAGCGTTGGTGGGGTCGACATGCCGCGCGAAGACGGCATTTGACACGGTGTACTCGTGGGCGCAACAGACCAGCAGTTGCGACGGCAGGGACGCCAGCTTGTGCAGGGATGCCAGAAGCTGGGACGGCGTACCTTCGAACATGCGCCCACAGCCCAGGCTGAACAGCGCATCGCCACTGAAAAGGTGTTCAGGGGTGTGAAACGCGATGTGGCTCCGGGTGTGCCCGGGCACGGATACTACGTGCAAGCCCAGCCCCAGTGCCTGAATGCATTCACCTTCGGCGACCCGATGGGCAGGCAGGTCGATGCGCGGTTCCACCGGCGCATACACCTCCACCCCCGGGAAACGGGCCTGCAGTTCGGCCACGCCGCCGATGTGGTCGTCGTGGTGATGGGTGAGCAGGATGGCCTCCGGACGCCAGTTCTGCTGCGCTGCGGCGGCCAGCACGGGCGCGGCCTGGCCGGGGTCGATGATCAACGCACGGCCGTCGTCGGCGACCAGCGTCCAGATGTAATTGTCCGCGAAGGCGGGCAGGGCGGTCAGTCGCATAGAATTGGACCATGCCCGCCGCGCCGCGCCCCCGTCAAGCGACAGTCGCATCCTGGTTTGATACTGAACCGGCGCAGGCGTTGCGCCGTCTCGAGTTCGAGCGCCTGCATCCGCTGCTGTCCGTGCACCCGGTGACCCCGTGGCTGTGGATCGCCCCGACCCCTGCATGGCTGGAGCAGGCCACACTGCCTGGACGCGGCCTGCGCCTGTACCGCGACGCAGGGGGCTACGCCGGCGACGCCCGCTGCGGCCTGCCGCTGCCGCTGCCCGGCGAAAGCGTCAACGCCATCGTCCTGCAGCATGTGACCGCGCGCGACGCCGAGCACCTGATCGACGAGTGCGCGCGCGTGCTGATGCCCGGCGGCCGCCTGTGGCTGTCCACCCTCAATCCGTTCAGCCCGTGGCGCAGCCAATGGCGCCGGCACGGCCTGGTGGTGCGCTCGCCGCAGCGCCTGCGCCATACCCTGGCCCAGGCGGGGCTCACCTGCGAGGAACTGCGCTACCTCGGCCCGATGTGGCGCGACCGCGCGCCCGACCGCAGCAGCCTGGCGCCACTGCGCGCGGCCTGTCTGTTCACTGCTGAAAAACGCACCCTGGCCCTGCCGGGGCCAACGCCACTGCCGGTACGCCGTTGGCACGGCACTGTGGCGACCTGATCTGGACTGCAATGAAAACAATTGAAATACACACCGACGGTTCCTGCCTTGGCAATCCCGGCCCCGGCGGCTGGGCGGCGCTGCTGCGCTACAACGCGCACGAGCGCGAGCTGAGCGGCGGTGAAGCGCACACCACCAACAACCGGATGGAGCTGATGGCAGCCATTTCCGGACTCGAGGCGCTGACCGAGCCTTGCAACATCGTGCTGTTCACCGACTCCCAGTACGTGCGCCAGGGCCTGACCCAGTGGATGCCGGGCTGGATCCGCAAGAACTGGAAGACCGCCGGCGGTGATCCGGTCAAGAACCGCGAACTGTGGGAGCGCCTGCACGCGGCCACCCTGCGCCACACCATCGACTGGCGCTGGGTGAAGGGGCATTCCGGCGACCCGGACAACGAGCGCGTGGACCAGCTCGCCCGCGACGCGGCCATGCGGATCCGCGCCACTGGACCGGTACACTGAGCCCATGCGTCAGATCATCCTGGATACCGAAACCACCGGCCTGGAGTGGAAGAAGGGCAACCGCGTCGTCGAAATCGGCTGCGTGGAATACCTCGAGCGCCGACCCAGCGGCAACCACTTCCACCGTTACCTCAAGCCCGACTGCGAGTTCGAACCCGGCGCGCAGGAAGTCACCGGCCTGACCCTGGAGTTTCTCGCCGACAAACCCACGTTCGCCGAGGTGGCCGAGGACTTCCTGGCCTTCATCGACGGCGCCGAGCTGATCATCCACAACGCGGCGTTCGATCTGGGCTTCCTGGACAACGAGCTGTCGCTGCTGGGTGACCAGTACGGTCGGATCACCGACCGCTGTTCGGTCATCGATACGCTGAAAATGGCCCGCGAGCGATTCCCGGGCCAGCGCAACTCGCTGGATGCGCTGTGCAAGCGGCTGGGCGTGGACAACGCGCACCGCCAGCTGCACGGCGGCCTGCTCGATGCCCAGATCCTGGGCGATGTGTATATCGCGCTGACGTCGGGCCAGGAGGAGATCGGCTTCGGGTCGGTCGATGAGGGCCGGCCGGGCACGGCGCACGCCCAGGTCTTCGACACCTCGCGCCTGCTGCCGCGCCCGCGCGTGGTCGCCACCGCCTCGGAGCTGGAGGCCCATGAGGCGCGTCTGGCCAAACTGCGCAAGAAGGCCGGTCGTGCCATCTGGGACGGCGAGCCGGAGATGGCGGAAGCCGCCAGCGCCTGAATCGCGCCGGGCGCGCGGGAGCGTCTGCAGCCCCCGGGCGGCCGACCCGTGGTCGGCGCTGCCCGGGGCGGGGCGGCGTCAGTGGCAGCGCACCAGGATGACGGTGATGTTGTCCGAGCCGCCGCCATCCAGTGCAGCGGCCACCAGGGTATCCACGCATTCCTGCGCGCTGGCGTCGTCGAAGGCGAGGGTGCGGGCGATCCCCTGGTCTTCCACTTCCTCGGTCAGGCCGTCGCTGCACAGCAGCAGCTGCATGCCCGGGCGCAGCTCGCCGGTGGTGGTGGCCACGTTCAGGTGCGCCGGGTCGGTCACGCCGAGCGCCTGGGTCACCACGTTGCGGTGCGGGTGCGCGCGCGCCTGCTCGGCGGTCAGATTGCCCTGGCTGACCATTTCCTGGACGACGCTGTGATCCTGGCTCAACTGCGCCAGCGTGCCATCGCGCCACAGGTAGGCGCGGCTGTCGCCGACCCACGCCACTTCATAGCGATTGCCCTGCACGCGCGCGGCAACCACGGTGGTGCCCATCGGCAGGCTGTCGTTGCGGCGGCGCGAGGTGCGGATGATCTCCTCATCGGCCACGCGGATGGCCTGGGCGAGGGTGGCGCCGCGGCGTATCTCGCGCACGATGGTCTCTCGGGCGAGGGCGCTGGCGACTTCGCCGCAGGCGTGGCCGCCCATGCCGTCAGCCACCAGCCACAGGGACAGCTCTCCATCGCCGTAGTAGGTGTCCTCGTTGAGGTCACGGCGCAGGCCGGGGTGGGTCAGGTGTCCGAATTCGATCATGGCGGTGCGAAGGCCGGGGATTGTTGCGGGGATGAACGGCATGATCGCGGCCCGCCGGACATCCGGCAAGGCATCCATACAGAAGAAATTCACTTCATTGCACGCAATGACTTGTCGCCGGCGCGTCCTGCCCGTATCATTCGCTCCCCGGTTCGCCGGGACCATCTGGAGAGGTGGCAGAGCGGTTGAATGTACCTGACTCGAAATCAGGCAGGCGTTTATAGCGCCTCGGGGGTTCGAATCCCCCCCTCTCCGCCAGATCAATGAAGAAGCCGCCCACGGGGCGGCTTTTTTATTGGTCTGACGGGGAGCCGGGTTGATCGCACACCCGCTGGAGTTCGACGGATTCGCCAGGAGCGAATCCGGCCAGCCGAAAGGCTGGCCCTGGAGCGCATGGCGCGGAAGGGCGGGGCGCACGGATGCGCCCCGCAATCCCCCCCCTCTCCGCCAGATCAATGAAGAAGCCGCCCACTGGGCGGCTTTTTTATTGGCAATCCGGTAGAGCCGACCGTTGGTCGGCTGCGCTCCGTTCCGGCGGCGGACGCCCCGCGCGGTGCGGTCCGTTAAACTGACCGCCTCACGTAACGGATGCCCCACCATGACCGCTGAAATCCTCGTTCCCGTGTCCTTCGGCGAGCTGCTCGACAAGATTTCCATCCTGCAGATCAAGTCCGAGCGCATCAGCGATCCGGCCAAGCTGGCCAATATCCGCGCCGAGTTGAGCGCGCTGGAACAGACCTGGATGGCGCATCCGGCTGCGGTCAAGGATGTCGCGCGCCTGCGCGCCGAGCTGAAGGCCGTCAACGAGCGCCTGTGGGATACCGAAGACGACATCCGCCTGCAGGACAAGGCCCAGGCCTTCGACGAGCGCTTCATCGAGCTGGCCCGCACGGTCTACCTGCAGAACGACGCGCGCGCCCGGATCAAGAAAGACATCAATCTCGCGCTGGGCTCGGCCTACGTCGAAGAGAAGTCGTACAAGGACTACGCTGCGGGCGCATGAGCGGCGACGGTGCCGGGCAGCGCCCGGCCCTACCGGTCGGCAACATACCGTTCGAATGCCGCAATGCCGTCCTCGACGGTGATCAGCTGCATCACGTCGTCGAACTCCACCTTGGCGCCCCACTTCAGTTCGCTGGCCGGCTTGCCGAGGAACTTCCGCGCGGCATCGTCGTAGCGGTCCACACAGTAGCGGCGGTCCGAGTAGGGCCCGCTGCGATGGGGGTTGCTGGCCGCATGCAGGCCCAGCACCTTGGCGCCCATTGCGTTGGCGATGTGCATCGGCCCGGAGTCGGGCGTCATCACCAGGTTGGCGCGGGCAAGCAGCGCGGGGAGCTGCTTGAGCGTGTCCTTGCCGACCAGGTCGAGTGCCGGGGTCTGCAGCTGGGCCTGGATGGCATCGGTCATGTCCCGCTCCAGCGTGCTGCGCCCACCGCACAGCACCACCCGCCAGCCGCGAGCAGTGGCATGGTTGGCCACGGCCGCGTAGCGATCGGCATACCAGTTGCGGCGCACATGGCTGGAGCAGGGCGAGATGATCAGCACCGGCCGGCCGTCATCCTCCCACTGCGCCTGCGCCCATTCGAACGCCGCAGGCGGTACCGCCAGGTCCCAGCTCACCGTGTCCTGCACCACGCCCAGAGGCTCGCAGAAGCTGCCGATCGCGTCCAGTACATGGATGCCGGGGCGGTCGGGAATGCGTTCATTGATGAAAAGTCCGTGAAGATCCTTGGAGCGGGCGCGGTCGTAGCCGATCCGGCGCTGCGCCGGTACAAAGGCCGACAGCACGTTGGCGCGGAACGCCACCTGCATCTGCAGCAGCGCCTCGAAGCGGCCGGGCGGCAGGCTCGCGCGCAGCGCGCGCATCCCGGCCAGCCCGGTCTTTTTGTCGTAGGGGTGGAACACCACGCCGGGCAATCCGTCCAGCAGCTTGTGGCCAGCCTTGTCGATGATCCAGTGCAGGGTCTGGCCCGGTCGGGCGCGCTGCAGGGTGCGGACGAGGGGGACCACATGGGTCACGTCCCCGAGTGCGGACAAACGCAAAAGGCACAAGGAAGAGGACGCTGATGGCATGGTGTTGTTAGACTCGAAGGAATGGTCGCATTCGACGCCACTGAAGCGCTGACGCCCTGCCGCGATGGACGCGGGATGGGTGCCATTCTGTTCGACCGCGAGCGGCTGCGGCAAGCCGAGATGAGCCTGTTCTCGCCGGCGCACTGGGGCGAGCGTGCGCGCCCGGTCGGTGATGGGGGCCGCGGCGGCGCCTGGTTCGTCGATGCGCCGTTCGGCCATAGCGTGCTGCGCCAGTACCTGCGCGGCGGCGTGGCGGCCAGATTCAGCCGTGACCAGTATTTCTGGCGGGGCGCCAACCACACCCGAAGTTTCGCCGAATTCCGCCTGATGCGCGCGCTGCGCGCGCAGAAGCTGCCGGTGCCGCGTCCGATCGCCGCGTTCTACATGCGCGAGGGGCTGCGGTACCGCGCGGCCATCCTGATGGAACGCCTGGAAGGCGTGCGCTCGCTGGCCGACCGTGCCCTGGTGGCGGGCCGTGGCGCGCCCTGGGAGGAGACCGGCCGGCTGATCGCCCGGTTCCACCGCGCCGGCCTGGACCATGCCGACCTCAACGCGCACAACATCCTGTTCGACGCCAACGGCCACGGCTGGCTGATCGATTTCGACCGCGGCGTGCAGCGCATTCCCGCCACCCGCTGGCGCGAGCGCAATCTCAAGCGGCTGCTGCGCTCGCTGATCAAGCTGCGCGGCGAACGCAGCCACGACGACGTGGAAAAAGACTATGCACGGCTGCGCCGTGCCTACGACCTGGCCTGGAACCGGGGTTACTGATGGACTGGGCGCTGCGTTTCATGGGGGTCGGCAATGCGTCGGCCGTCGAACTGGGGTCGCCGATGGCGGTGATCGAGCGCGCCGGACGGCCGTGGCTGACCATCGACTGCGGCGGCGAGGGGCTCACCGCCTTCCAGGCCCACTACGGGCACATGCCGCAGGCGTTGTTCGTGACCCATGTGCATCTGGACCACGTGGCCGGGTTCGAGCGCCTGTTCGTGGATGCGTTCTTCTCGCCGCAGCGCCGCGGGCGCATCCGCCTGTACGTGCCGGCCCCGGTAGTGCCGCTGTTGCATCGGCGGGTCGCCGACTACCCCAACGTGCTGGCCGAGGGCGGTGCCAACTTCTGGGATGCGTTCCAGTTGATCGTGGTCGGTGACGCGTTCTGGCACGACGGCGTGCGCATGGAAGTGTTCCCGGTGCGCCACCACTGGCCGGAAACCGCCTACGGCCTGCGCCTGAAGGGTGCCCTGACCTGGAGCGGAGATACCCGGCCGATCCCGGAAATGCTCGCGCGCTTTGCCGACGACAACGAACTGATCGCCCACGACTGCGGCCTGCACGGCAATCCGTCGCACACCGGTGTGGATGACCTGGAGCGCGAATACAGCCGCGCGCTGCAGGCGCGGATGATGCTGTACCACTACGCCAGCCACGCCGATGGCGAGGCCCTGCGCCAGCGTGGCCATCGCGTCGCGCTGCCCGGCGAGTGCGTGGTGCTGGCCACGCCGACTGCCGCGAACGTGGTCGCGCAGGACCCCTGAGCATGGCGGCCGGCCGGGTGCCCAGTGCGCTGGCCGATCATCTGGAGGCGCTGGAGCGCGCGCTGCACGACCCGGTCGTGCGTGGTGACCGGGCGCGCCTGTCGGCACTGCTGGATGACGACTTCGCCGAAATAGGGAGTTCCGGCGGTTGTTTCGACCGCGCCACCGCGTTGGCGGAACTGCCGGCCGAACGGGCGCAGGTCGAGATCCTCGCCGAGGACGTCAGCGTCCTGCTGCTCGACGCGCACGTTGCGCAGGTGCGCTATCGCAGCGCCTACGTGATCAATGGCGAGCGCCAGCGCACGGTGCTGCGCAGTTCGCTGTGGCGGTTGCGCGCAGGCGCGTGGCGGATGGTGTTCCACCAGGGCACGCCGGTACCGGACCCCTGAAAAGGTGGCGGCCCCGCCGGCTGACCTCGGCGCCCGCGTCGATCGATACCGTTGCTGCCTTCCGGCCCTGGCGGGATTTTCGACCTAGCGTCGCGAGGGGCCGACGGGGCCACCATAGAGACGTTCCGCAGACAGGGCGATCAGGATCGGCCGCTGGATGCTGGAGCTGCGCGACGGAACAGGTCCGGCAGTGCAGTCGCGCATTCTAGCGCATGCGCGGCACGCAGTGCCAGACTGGCGAGTCTGAATCCCGTGTAGCCCGCTGCCCGGCAGACCGCCCATCGGGCGGTCGGGTGGGTAAAATACGCCGCACAGGAGGAACGACCTCCCCCGCATCGGGTACGACTGACCAGGACGGCCTGGCCCCATCAAGGAGGGCCGCATGGCCTGGATCTATCTGTTGGCAGCCGGTGTGCTGGAAATCGTCTGGGCGTTCGCGATGAAGCAGTCCGACGGGTTCAGCAAACTCACTCCCTCGATCATCACCCTGGTCACCATGACCGCCAGTTTCTGGCTGTTGTCGCTGGCCATGCGCACGCTGCCGCTGGGGACCGCGTATACGATCTGGACCGGCATCGGTGCGGTCGGTGCGTTCGTGGTCGGCATCGTCTTCCTGGGCGAGCAGATCAGCGCGATGCGGATCGGCGCGGCGGTGCTGATCGTCAGCGGGTTGGTGCTGATGAAGGTCTCGAGCGGCTGAGCCGTCATCGGCCGGACAGGACCTGTTCCATTTCCACCGCATCCAGGCCCGGGCCGTGGCCGTCGGTGACGACCCGGGTCACGGTGAAGCCCAGCGCCGCGTAGAAGCCGCGCGTGTGCTGGCTGGTGCTTAGGGTCACGCGCTGCGCACCCACGGCACGCGCCAGCCCCAGGCGCGCCTGCGCCAGCGTGTGGCCGAGCCCCTGGCGGTGGAGGCCATGCTCGACCATCCCCCAGCAGAACGCGGCGGTTGTTCCATCGATCGCCAGGCCGGCACAGGCAACGATCCGGCCGTCGCGCTCGATCACCCGGTAGTCGCCCGTGCGGTCTGGATGCTGCAGGTACGCAGCGAAGCCGGCGCGCTCATGTGCGCCGAAATAGCCGGGCACATTGCTGTCGAAGATGCGCAGGCAGGCGTCCGCGTCGGCGGGGCGGTAGGGGCGGGAGATGCGCATCGTGGGGCGATGGCTAGCGTGCCTCCGGCGTGTTCGACGTTGCCTGCACACGCAGCGCCTGCCAGGCCGCGCGCAGGACGCGCACTGCCGAGCGCAGGAACATCACCAGCAGCGCGCCGGCGATCAGCAGGTCCGGCCAGCCAGCACCGAACACCCACACGGCGAGCGCTGCCAGCAGCACGGCCACGCCCTCGGCAATGTCGTTGCGCGAGCATTCCCATGCCGATGCCAGGTTGACGTCGCCGTGGCGGAAGGGCGTGAGCAGCCAGAGGCAGACCCCGTTGGCCGCCAGGTTCAGCGCGCCGGCAATTCCCATGCCCTCGAACAACGGGACGGCGGGATGGGTGAGCCGCCAGCCGATCTGCACGGCAACGGCCAGGGCGGCGCCAAGGATCAGCAGTCCCTTCAGGAGCGCCACGCGCCCCTTGGTCCGCGCGGAAGCGCCCACCACCGCCAGGCTGATCGCGTAAGTGAGCGCGTCGCCCAGATTGTCCAGGCTGCCGGAGAGCAGCGAGGACGAGTGGCTCCACCAGGCCGCGCCGGCCATCATCACGAACGTGGCCAGGTTGATGGCCAGCACGATGCCCAGCACGCGGCGCTGCCTGGCCTGGAGGGCGGCAACATCGACGATCTTTCCGCAACCGCAGCAGTCGGACATGGGGGCAGCGCACAGGCGAGGGAGGCGAAGCGACTGTAATCCAGATCCGGGGCGCTGCGGCCGATCGACGGATGGCCGGGCCGGCAGGTTCAGCCGGTGGTCCAGTGGCCGCCCCCGTGGGTGCAGCTGTCCGGCAGGCCGGCCAGGTCGTCGGCGGAACGCTCGTAGTAGTAGCCATCGAACGCCAGGCCGAACAGCTGTCTGCAGCGGCCCTGCGATGGGGACGGGCAGGCGTCCATATACGTGACCTGGCCTGCCTTGCCTCCCATCTGCGCGGAGGTGGCCGCCAGGCCTTCGCAGATCTTCTTCAGCTCGGCGTCGCTCGAGGCGCCGCTGGACTGCACGCAATCGCGGGAGCGGAGCGTCTTTCCGAACAGGTGGAACTCGCCTGCAATCATGCAGGCACGGGCCTGCTGCGAAGGGCCGGGAGCAATGTGGGTCACCGCTGTGCCGGGTGCCGGATCGGCACCTGCGTCCGGCGCACCTGCTTCGGGCGTTGGCGCGCCAGGCGCGGCCGGTCCATCGGATGCGGCCGGTTGCGTGCAGGCGGTTATGCCCACCGCGCAGGCCAGTACGAGGGCACAACACATCGTCCTTGTCATCATCGTGCATTCCTTGCAGTTGACCGAGTGCCGGATCCTGCCACATGGGAGGGACAATGCACCTTGTCCCTAATGGGGCCGATCCCCGCGCGCCCGGTTAGTGCGCAGTGGCCCCGATGTAACCCAGGAAGCCAAGGGCCGCTGCCCTGTCTTCAAAGGAGGCCTCAACGCGGTCACCATTGGAGTAACGCACGACGATTTCGTATTTGCGGAACGCGCCTTCGTCGACTCTGGCCTGGTCGTGCTCCGCGAGGAACTGCGTTGCCGCATCCACCCCGGCGAACTCCCTTTCCACGCCGTGCAGCGGAATGACCATGACCTTGGATACGGCCCTGTCGATGGCCTTCTTCAGGCTGTCGAAGAAGCCCGCCAACTGCGCTGCATTGTTCGCGGTCAGTTGCGCTTTGAGCGAGGCTCTCTTCTCGGGCGTGAGTGATTCGATCTGCTCGACGGCATGCGCGAACTCCTGATCCGGCGTTTCCTCATCGAATCGTGCGTCAATGCCGACGGACGCAAATGCCTCAACAATCGAGTCATAGGGCATCAGAATGGTTTCGAAACCACAGCTGCGCATCTGCGCCAGCGAGTCCCTGGTAAACACACCCGCGAGGATGGCGCCAAGGAAAGGCTTGTCCCAGGAGTGTTGTTCGGCGATCGGCATGACCGCGCCTTGGATTTCCTGGGCTTTGGCGCGGGAGTGCTTCGTGTAGCGGCGCCAGGCAGCTTCAATGAAGGCAACCGGGCGCCCACGGACGCCATCGCTTCCGCCCGACTCGATGACGAAATCGAGGTCGTGGAAGTTCTTGTAGCGATCCTGCCAACTGACCTTCGAGCCCGAGCGGGCCGCGCGCTTTCCCTTCTTGTCCAGATAGAGCCCGCGTGCATCGCAGTACGCCTGGAGTTGCGGCAGGACGATCTCCTCCAGGAGGTCGCCGATGATCTGTCCAAAGCGGTGGGATGGAGATTTCGCCACAGTCAACCCTCAATCCATAGATGGCCTTCGTGCAAAGGCACGGTGTGTTTCCGGTTTTTCCACTTCGTGTTGCGGTCACGCAGCTTTTCGAAGGAATACGAGGTGAAGCCGGCGGCCACCGCCAGGCGTCCCAGCCAGTCGTCGACAGGCACGTAGACGCCGTACGGCGCGGAATCGCCGACCACAAAACACATCCGCGCGCCGTCACGGCAGGCGCGGCGAAGCATGGTGAACGTGGCCGCCATGTCGTGGAAGTACGCTGCGACCATGATGTGGTACGCCTTCTTGCCGCCCTTGCCGAGGCGTACCGTGGCGAGTTCGTTGCAGACCTCGCTTATCTCGCTGTGAATGGCTGACAGGCTGGGATGTTCAAGCATGCTCGCCAGATCGACGCGATCGGCGGCCGCGTGCTGGGAGCACGAACGAACGATGTGCTGACGAACGGCATTCTGCAGATCACCCCAGCCCTTGATCTCCCCCCAGAACATCATTTCCAGCCGGGTAGCGTCCGCATAGTCATAGTTGTTTGCATAGGGCGGGGACGTCAGAACGAGATCGACGGAACCAGGTTCAATCGGGATCTGCGCATTGCGCGAATCGTGGGCGAACACACGGGCAGAACCGCTCCACCGGTGTTCCTGGGCCGAGCGCATGTCCGCGGCCATCTGTTGCACCTTGGCATCAAATGCCACCCGTGGCTCCAGCACCTTGGCCTTCGACTTGTTGGGCAGGATGTACTGCCATTGCGCCGTACCCACGCCGCTGCAGGCGCGCAGGATGCCCGTGATGGCCAGCCACACCAGTCGCGCCGCAGCGGGATCGAGCGCGCCGGACTCCGTCGTGTATCCGTTGCGCAGGGCATAGAGCTGGGCAAGCACGTCAACGGAGTAGCACTTCTGCAGCAGATCGGGCGCACCCTGTGCCTCGGTGATGAGCGTCTCCCAGGTGTCGAGATGCTGCTTTACCGTCTCGGCGGCGTCCAGGAACGCATCGCTGTCGCTGGGCCAGGACAGCTTGGCCTCGGCAATGCGGTTTACGAACGGATGGCTCTCAAACCCGAACGCGGCCGCGCCGCAGTGCTCCGCGGCGACAAGCGTGGTGCCGGATCCTGCGAAGGGATCAAGCACGGTGCAGTGCTTGCCGCCGTGGGCATCGATGACGCTTTCCGCCCATTCAGCAGAAAAGCCTGCCGAATAGCGAAACCACCGGTGGACGGGCAGCCGCATGTTGTCCGTGAACGTTCCTGACCGGGCGGTCTGCAGCGGCTTCGCCTTCGGCCTGGCGGTAGGGGGGGGGGCGAACAGCAAGTGAGGCCTCACGTGTATGCGATGGGGGGATGGTAACGTCGGGACGACTGACGCCGCCAAAGAATCGCGCGACGTTGTCGCGGTGGCTGAGATCGAAGGGCGAAAAGCAGAAAGGCCGCCCGAAGGCGGCCTTTCTACGTTTGTCTGGCGGAGAGAGGGGGATTCGAACCCCCGAAGCGCGGTTTAGACGCTTACACACTTTCCAGGCGTGCTCCTTCAACCACTCGGACACCTCTCCGGACCTGCGGCAACAACCCGCTGCAGGGGCGCAGATTCTAGCGGGGGAATCGCCAACGCACAAGCGGCAAGACGCGGGGGCAGGGTGGCTGGACAGGCGTGGCACAATGGACGTCCCGATGAAGACGGTGGCCTGATGTCCTATCTCGTCCTTGCCCGCAAGTGGCGTCCGAAGCGTTTTGCCGAGCTGGTGGGCCAGGAACACGTGGTCCGCGCGCTCAGCAATGCGCTGGACAGCGGCCGTGTGCACCATGCGTTCCTGTTTACCGGCACCCGCGGGGTGGGCAAGACCACGATCGCGCGTATTTTCGCCAAGTCGCTGAACTGCGAGCAGGGCACCAGCGCCGACCCGTGCGGCCAGTGCCCGGCCTGCCTGGACATCGATTCGGGTCGCTACATCGACCTGCTGGAGATCGATGCCGCATCCAATACCGGTGTCGATGACGTCCGCGAGGTGATCGAGAACGCCCAGTACATGCCGTCCCGCGGCAAGTACAAGGTCTACCTGATCGACGAAGTGCACATGCTGTCCAAGGCGGCGTTCAACGCGCTGCTGAAGACGCTGGAAGAGCCGCCGGAGCACGTGAAGTTCCTGCTGGCCACCACCGATCCGCAGAAGCTGCCGGTGACGGTGCTGTCGCGCTGCCTGCAGTTCAACCTCAAGCGGCTCGACGAGGACCAGATCCAGGGGCAGATGACCCGGATTCTGGCTGCCGAAGAGATCGAATCGGACCCGAGCGCGATCGTCCAGCTGGCAAAGGCGGCCGACGGCAGCCTGCGCGACGGCCTGTCGCTGCTGGACCAGGCCATCGCCTACGCCGGTGGTGCGCTGCGCGAAGACGTGGTGCGCACGATGCTGGGGACGGTCGACCGTACCCAGGTGGCCGCCATGCTCGATGCGCTGGCCGACGGCGACGGCCCCCGCCTGTTGCAGGTGGTCGCGCTGCTGGCGGAATTCTCGCCGGACTGGGGTGGCGTGCTGGAAGCGCTGGCCGAAGGCCTGCACCGCATCCAGGTGCAGCAGCTGGTCCCGGGCGCATCGGCGGCGGGTGAGGGCATCGATGCCGTGGCCTTTGCCGGTCGCCTGCGCCCGGAAGTGGTACAGCTGTGGTACCAGATGGCGCTGAATGGGCGCCGCGATCTGTATCTGGCGCCCAGCCCGCGCGCCGGCTTCGAAATGGCCGTGCTGCGCATGCTGGCCTTCCGCCCGGCGGCGGCGGTGCCGCCGGTACCGCGTGATCCGGAGACCGGCACCGGGGTGGGCAGCACCGGTGGCACCGGCAGCGGCCACGGCGTTGGTGCCGTCGCTGCGGCCCCTGCGGCGGCCGTCGCGCCTGCGCCGGCCGCCGCCACGCCGGCCGTGCCGAAAGCGGCCCCGGTGGTGGCGCCGCCGGCGCCCGCCCCAACCC
>NZ_CAMPPN010000009.1:0-189278 GCF_946900935.1 Stenotrophomonas sp. Marseille-Q5258 | reverse complement strand
GGGGGTTTCGTCGGCAGCGTCAGTGGTGTATAAGAGCCAGGGGCACCAGGGCGACCGGACGGGCGGCCCGGACGCCTTTGCCGTGCTCAGCCCTCGACGATCTGGCCGCGGTGGGGGGCGCCGGCGGCGGACAGCAGCAGGACGGCGGCATCGGCACAGTCGGCCGGGTCACGCGCGGTGCGGTCTTCATCCAGCGAGAAGGCGCGCGCCCGCAGGGCGGTGCGCATCGGGCCCGGCTGCAGGCCACTGACCCGCACCGGGCTGCGGCCCAGTTCGTCGTGCAGGGAGGCAATCAGGCCCCGCAGCCCGTGCTGGGCGACGCCGTAGCCGCCCCAGTAGGCCTGCCCGACCCGCGTCGGATCATCCACGGTAAGCACCACTGCGGCATCGTCGCGCTGGCGCAGCAGCGGCAGGCACGCCTGGATCAGCCAGGCCGGTGCGGTGAGATTGACGTGGACGGCCCGCGCGAACGCGGCCGGGTCGGCCAGCTCGAACGGGGTCAGCCCGGCGAAATCGGCCGCGCAATACAGCAGCCCGTCCAGGCGCCCCAACTCGCCCTGCAGGCGCTCGGCCAGTGTGGCGTAGTCGTCCGGGGTCGCGCCCTCCAGATCCATCGGGTACAGCAGCGGCTCGGGGCCGACCGCCTGCACGGCGGCATAGACGCGGTCCAGGCGGCGTGGCTTGCGCCCCAGCAGCACCACCGTGGCGCCGGCGCGGGCACAGGCCACGGCGACGGCGCTGCCGAAGCCGCCGCCCGCGCCTGCAATGAGAATCACACGATCGGCCAGTGCGCCGGTCCCGACCACGACGGACGGGACCGCACTCATGCCTGGGAGGCCTCTTCGACGATGCGCTTGAGCTCGCCGGACTCGAACAGCTCCAGCACGATGTCGCAGCCGCCGATGAGCTCACCGTGGATGAACAGCTGCGGGAACGTCGGCAGGTTCGAGAAACGCGGCAGATTGGCGCGGATCTCCGGCTCTTCGAGCACGTTGACCGTGCGCAGCGCGACCGCGCCGGCCGCCATCAGCGCCTGCATGGCGCGGCTGGAATAGCCGCACATCGGATATTGCGGGGTGCCCTTCATGAACAGCACGAGGGGGTAACGTTCGACTTCGGCCTGGATTTGCTGCATCACCGCCACTACGACTCTCCCTCCAATGTGGGACAACCCGACCTCACCGGTCGGCTAGACTTCCCTCGCCTGCCATTGTAAGCCTACTGGCCCCGCATACGGCGCCCCCTCCCTGCCCGTGGTGACCATGCCCTTCGAACTGCCCCGCCTGCCCTACGACCGCACCGCCCTGCAACCGCATCTGTCGGCCGAGAGCCTGGACCTGCACCACGGTCGGCATTACCGCGCCTACCTCGACGCGGTCAACGCCCGCATCGCCGGCACCGACCTGGAGGACCTGGCCCTGGACGAGCTGGTCCGGCACAGCCAGGGCAGCCTGTTCGACGCGGCCGCGCAGGCCTGGAACCACGGTTTCTACTTCCAGTGCCTGCATCCACGCGGCGGCGGCGATCCACAGGGGCGCCTGGCCGAGCTGGTGACCCGCCATTTCGGCGATATGCGCCGCCTGCGCGACGAGTTCGACCAGGCCGCGCTGGGCCTGTTCGGCTCCGGCTGGGTCTGGCTGGTGCAGCACCCCGGCGGCGCGCTGGCGATCCAGACCACGCGCAATGCCGGCACGCCTTTGACGGGCAACAGCACCCCGCTGCTGGCGTGCGATATATGGGAACACGCGTACTACACCGACTACCAGAATGAGCGCGCGCGCTACCTGCAGGCATTCTGGAAACTGGTCAACTGGGACTTCGTGGCGTCGCAGCTGCGCGACTGACGGCCCCCCGTGGGTGCTGGCGCGTGCCGGCACCCACCGCAGGCGGGCAGCGGCCCTGACCTGCCGGTCAGCCGCGCAGTGTGTCGATCACCGGGGCGACCTGGGCGTTGCGATCGAGCAGCCCGCCAACCGTCTGCAGTATCCCGGCCAGCCGCAGGGCATCATCGTCGCGCAGCGTGGCATGGCCGACCTTGCGGCCGTCGCGCGGCTGCTTGCCGTAGTCGTGCCAGTGTCCGCCGGACTGCGCCAGTACCGCCGCGGCATCGGGCATCGCGCCCAGCCAATTGAGCATGCAGGCATGGCCCAGCATGCGCGTGTCGCCCAGCGGCAGGCCGAGCACCGCGCGCAGGTGGTTCTCGAACTGCGAGGTCTCACTGCCCTCGATGGTCCAGTGGCCGGAGTTGTGCACGCGTGGCGCCATCTCGTTGACCAGCAGCTCGTCGCCACGGCAGAACAGCTCCAGCGCGAACACCCCGACATAGTCCAGGCGTTCGGCCAACGCCCGCGCATGGCCGATGGCGGCTTCATGCTGGGCCTGGCTCAGCCGTGCCGGCGCCACGCTGGCCGACAGCACGCCATCGACGTGCCAGTTGCCGGTCACCGGCCAGGCGCGGAACTCGCCGTCGCGGCCACGGACGGCCACCACGCTGACCTCGCGGTCGAAGGCAACGAACCCCTCCAGGATCAGGCCGGTGCGGTCGACGTAATCGCCCAGGGTGGCCCAGGCGGCGTCGATGTCGGCGGTACTGCGGATGCGGAACTGACCTTTGCCGTCGTAGCCCAGGCGGCGCGTCTTGACGATGCAGGGCATGCCGAACTCGGCGACCCTGGCAGCCAGCTCGTCGCGGCTGCGGATATCGGCGAACGGCGGCAGCGGAATGCCCAGCTGCTGGAACAGGGTTTTTTCGCTGAGCCGGTCCTGGGCCACGGCCAGCGCATCCGGGTTCGGATACACCGGCACGCGCTCGGCCAGGAAGCGGGCGCTGTGCGCGGGAACATTCTCGAAGTCAAACGTCACCACGTCCACCCGCGCCGCGAACGCGGCCAGCGCGGCCTCGTCCTCGAAGGCGGCCACCTGCAGCGGCGCCACTTGGGCGCCACAGGCATCGGCAGCCGGGTCGAACAACTCGAAACGCAGCCCCAGCGGCGCGCCGGCCAGCACCATCATGCGCGCCAGCTGGCCGCCCCCCAGGATTCCGACAGTCTTCATGCTCATTGACGCGGGTCGTCGTGGGCCATGACGTCTTCGGTCTGGCGGGCGCGGAAGGCCTCCAGCGCCTGGCCGATGGCCGGCTGGTCCGAGGCCAGCATGGCGGCGGCAAACAGCGCCGCATTGGACGCGCCGGCATTGCCGATGGCGAAGGTGGCAACCGGAATGCCGGCCGGCATCTGCACGATCGACAGCAGCGAATCCATGCCGTTGAGGGCCTTGGACTGCACCGGCACACCCAGCACCGGCACGGCAGTCTTGGCCGCGATCATGCCCGGCAGGTGCGCAGCGCCGCCGGCGCCGGCGATAATCGCCCGCAGGCCCCGGGGCCCGGCCTGCTCGGCGTAGGTGAACAGCACGTCCGGCGTGCGGTGCGCCGATACCACCTTCACTTCGTAGGGAACACCCAGCGAATCGAGCTTCTGGGCTGCGTGCTGCATGGTTTCCCAGTCGGAGCGGGAACCCATGACGATGCCGACGAGCGGCGCGGTTTGGTTGGGGGTCATTGGCCGTCACCTGCCTTAAAGACGTATTCTAGCCATCTTCCACGCAAGACGAAGAATCATGGACCGCAAGCTGCTCGACCTGCTGTGCTCGCCCGACACGCGCCAGCCCCTGTCCCTGCTCGATGCCAAGGCCCTCGACGCGCTCAACCGCGCCATCGGTGCCGGCGGCGTGGCCAAGGCCGACGGCAGCCCCCAGACCCAGCCCCTGCGCGAAGCGCTGCTGACGCGTGACCGCAAGCAGGTGTTCCGTGTCGATGACGGCATTCCGGTGCTGCTGGCCGAGGAGGCCATCGAGACGGCGCAGATCGCCGATTTCCCGGAAAAATGAGCCCGGCTCCGTTGCCCGTCCCGTCCGCGGCCGTGGTGGCCGAGGATGTCGCCCGTGCGCTGGCGGAAGACATCGGCACCGGTGATGTCACCGCCGCCCTGCTGCCCGACCGCCCGGACTGCGCGTACCTGCTGTGCAAGCAGGACGCGGTGATCGCCGGCCGGCCGTGGTTCGACGCCACCCACCGCGCGCTTGATCCGGACGTGACCATCGACTGGCGCGTGGCCGAGGGCGATGCCGTCCGGGCCGGCACCGTGCTGGCGATCCTGCACGGCCGCAACCGCAGCCTGGTCAGTGCCGAACGCACCTCGCTGAACTTCCTGCAGACGCTGTCCGGCACGGCGACCACCACGGCGCGCTACGTCGCGGCGGTGGCCGGCACCGGCACCCGCATCCTGGACACCCGCAAGACCCTGCCGGGGCTGCGCATGGCGCAGAAGTACGCGGTCCGCTGCGGCGGCGGCGACAACCATCGCCTGGGGCTGTTCGACACGGTGATGCTCAAGGAGAACCACATCCGCGCGGCCGGCTCGCTGACCGCTGCGGTGCAGGCAGCGCGTGCGCAGTGGCCCGATCTGCCGCTGGTGGTCGAGGTCGAAGACCTGACGCAGCTGCGCGACGCGCTGGCGGCAGGCTGCGAGCGCATCCTGATCGACGACTTCGACGCCGACCTGCGCCGCGAGGCGGTGCGCATCGCCGCCGGCCGGATTCCTCTGGAAGTCTCCGGCAGCGTGGACCTGGCCGGGCTGCGCGCCATTGCCGAGGACGGTGTGGACTGCATCTCGATCGGCGGACTGACCAAGCACGTGCAGGCGATCGACCTGTCGCTGAAGCTGGGTCCGCCGCCAGGCTGACGCGGCGCGTGCCGGCCATCGGTCGGCCCCACCGCCCCCCCACGTTCACGGCGTCGGCAGCCCGGGTCTGCGAGGCTCGTGTTGCCCCCACCCGGAGAGCGCGCATGCGCCCCCTGTCTCTGCTTGCATGCCTGTCGCCGCTGGCGATGCTGATGCCGGCCGCCGCGTCGGCTGCCGAAGTCTGCGACATCCCGCCACGCTACGGGTTGAGTCCGCTGGCGGTGAACATCGTACAGACCGCCTGCAATGAACACCGGCTCTGGTTCCGCCCCTTCATCGACCGCGACGGGCGCGCGGCCAGCCTGAGCGTCACCGAAGCCGAGCGCGAGCACCTGGCCGACAACGGGCTGATCGCCTGGCAGCGGGTGGTGGGCTACTGGCGTGAGAGCGGGACGCTGTCACCAATGGGCGACCAGCCCGGCGCGTCCAGCTGCATGGCCCCGCTCGGCACCCGCTACACCGACAGCGACTGCCGCGCGTTCCTGATCGACAACCCGTGGTCGGCGGCCTTCATTTCCTGGGTGATGACACGCGCCGGCGTGCCCGGCTTCACCCGCTCGCCGCGCCACATCGACTACATCCGCGCTGCGTACCAGAACAGCGGGCCGTACCGCATGACCGATCCGGCGCAGGACAAACCCGCCCCGGGCGATCTGCTCTGCTTCCTGCGCGATCGCCGCCAGACGCTGAGCTACAGCGGCCTGGTGCAGTCCCTCGCCAGCGGCGGGGCAGCGCACTGGAAGTCACACTGCGAAGTAGTGATCGCCGCCAACGTGGGCGGCGACCGGACCCTGTACCTGGTCGGCGGCAACGTGATGAACACGGTGGCGATGCGCAAGCTGTCGCTGGACCGCAGCGGCCGCATCGAGCTGCCACCGGCCAAGGCCAGCGCCGGCGACGGCGTGGACCCGGGCTGCACGCCGGGCCGGGAAGACGAATGCAGCTTCAACCGGCAGGACTGGGCCGCGCTGCTGAAGCTGGTGGCAACGACGCCGGCCGCGCTGCCGGTGGTCGCCCCGGACCCTGCGGGCGTGACTGCGCCGCCGCTACCGGATGCCCCGTCCACGCCACAGATCGCGCCGCAGCGTCCCGCTCCGCCGCCTCCCACGACGACGACACGGTGATCGCGTCGCCGCGGGCGGCTTGATCCGCGCCGCATTCGTCGCCATCTTTGAAGGCCACCTGCCCTGATCGTACCGAGCCGCCGATGCCCAGCCTGATCCTGTTGATGATTGCCGGCGCGTTCGTCTACGCCTTCTGGAACTCCTCGCGCGCCGCCGCCGAACGCGCCGGCGAACTTGGCCGCAATGCGTGCAACGCCGCCAACGTGCAGTGGCTGGACCAGAGCGTGCATGCCACCGGCCTGCGCGTGGTGCGCAAAGAAACGGGCTGGCTGGGCTGGGAGCGCACCTTCAAGTTCGAGTATTCGCACGACGGCGTGGACCGCCACAGCGGCCGCATGGTGCTGCGCGGCGACCAGCTGGTCGCCTTCGTCGGGCCGTCAGCAGCCCGGATCAGCGAGATCCGCCGCGATGTGGAGACCCGCGACGCCGAAGACGTGTGATGCGTCCGTAGAGCCGGGTTCTACCCGGCTGCTGCTGCCCGGCTGCATGTTGGATACGGGCACCACCAGCCGGGTAGAACCCGGCTCTACGGGGTGCGTTACTTGACCACGCGCAGGTGCGGGCGGCCACTGGGCTTGGGCGGTGCGTCGTCCGGCGGCGTCGGGGAATCGTCCGGCGGGAGTTCGTCGTCCGGGCCCGGGTCGTGGCCCGGGATATCGTCCGGCAGCGCCATGCCCTGCCCGGTTTCGCGGGCATAGACCGCCAGCACGGCCGAGATCGGCACCTGCACCGGATAACTGGTGCCGGAGAACCGCGCCGAGAAGCTCACGCTCTCGTTGTCGATGTGCAGCCGGACCACAGCGCGCTCGGCGATATTCAGCACCACCCGGCCATCCTTCACCGCGCTCTGCGGAACCTGCACGCCGGGCATGCCCGCGTCGACCAGGATATGCGGGGTCAGGTCATTGTCGTTGATCCATTCCACCAAGGCCCGCAACAGGTACGGGCGGTGGCTGGTCATGCGGAAAGTGTCTTCAGTCATGTGGTAGAGCCGAGCCGTGCTCGGCTGCTCTTGATCCGGATTGCCTGGTGCAAGTGTACGCGCCAGCACCCGCACCGGTCAGCATCGGCGCGCGGGGCGTAAAGCGTCGATGCAGTCGCCGACAGCGGCGCGCGCGGCTCAGGTGGGCAGATCGCGCAGCTTCTTTTCCTGGTCGGTCAGGCTGCGGATGAAGCCGGGGTGGCGGAAAATGCGGTTGCCGTAATCCTCGATCGACTTGCCATCCTTGGGCAGCGCCACGTCGAGGGACTGCAGACGCCAGATGATCGGTGCCATTGCGCAGTCGGCCAGGCTCATTTCCGGGTTCAGGAAGAACTTGCTGGCCTTGAACAGCGGCACTGCGCTGGTCAACAGCTCGCGCAGGCGCTTGCGGCCGGCTTCGGCCTGGGTCTTGTTGCCCAGCTGGATGGCCTGCACCTGCGGCACCCAGTCGTGCTCGATGCGAAGCATGGCCAGACGGATGCGCGCACGGGACAGCGGATCGACCGGCATCAGCGGCGGATGCGGGTAACGTTCGTCCAGATACTCGCTGACCACCGACGCCGCATACAGCACCAGCTCACGCTCCACCAGGGTGGGCACCGAGTGGTACGGATTGAGGTCGATGAGGTCCTCGGGCGGATTCTGCGGATCGACCGGAACGAGGTCGTAAGTGACGCCCTTGGCCGCCAGCACCAGCCGCACGCGATGGCACAGGACATCGTCGTTCGAGGAAAACAGCGTCAGGGTATTCCGCATGCGTACGCTCGCCGCCATCAAAGGCTCTCCAACGACCGGAAACCGCCGGTCGTATCGGCGCCACCAGCCCAGTGCTGGCAGTCGTCACAGTACCCGAGTGTGCAACTGCACATCACAAAAGCCAATAGGCCATGCGTCTCATGCCGGTAGCCATGAATCGCAACGCCGGCGCACTCCCCGTTCAGTGCACGTCCTTCCAGTATTCCTTCTTCAGCAGATAGACCAGGAAGGTCAGGAACGCCAGGAAAAGGATGACCCACACCCCCAGCTTCTGCCGCTTCAGTGCCGCCGGCTCGCCGGCGTACTCCAGGAAGTTGGTGATGTCGCGTACCGTCTGGTCGTACTGGCCGGGGTCGACATTGCCCGGCTGCGCGAGCTTGAGCCCGATCACCGGCGCGTCGGCACCGGGTGCGTCGGGCTTGCCGTGCACGGCGTGCTGCAGGCCCTGCATTTCCCACAGCGGGTTGGGCATGGACGCGTTCGGGAACAGCGTGTTGTTCCATCCCAGCGGGCGTGAGGGGTCCAGATAGAAAGACTTGAGATAGGTGTACACCCAGTCGCTGCCCCGCACACGCGAAATCAGGCTCAGGTCCGGCGGCATCTTGCCGAACCATTTCTCCGCCGGCGCCTTGGGCATCGATACCGGGATCGGTTCGCCGATCGGCGTGCCGGTGAAGTTGAGGTTGTTCATCACCTCCTCCTCGCTCAGCCCCAGATCCTCGGCCATGCGCGAGTAGCGCAGGTACTTCAGTGCGTGGCAGCCCGAGCAGTAGTTCATGTAGAGCTGCGCGCCGCGCTGCAGCGAGGCGCGGTCGCTGAGGTCGTTGCCGGCCTGCAGCGTCTTGCCGCCCTCGGCGGCACCGGCCAGGGTGCTGGCCAGCAGCAGTGCGGCCGCGCAGGCCAGCCGGACAATCCAGTGGTCAGTCATGCGTGGTCACCCGGTCCGGTACCGGCTTGGTCCTGTCCAGCTTGGTCCATAGCGGCATGGTGATGAAGAAGGCGAAGTACAGGAAGGTCAACACCCGCCCGATGTAGGTTTCATGCACATCGGTGCCCGGGCCGGACCCGATCACGCCCAGCCAGACGAAGCAGACCGCGAACATGCCAAGCAGACCGCGCGAGAGCAGGCCCCGGTAGCGGTACGACTTGACCCGGGCCCGATCCAGCCACGGCACCAGGAACAGGATCGCGATCGCCGAGAACATCACGATCACCCCGCCCAGCTTGTTCGGCACCACCCGCAGCATCGCGTAGTACGGGGTGTAGTACCAGACCGGTTTGATGTGCTCGGGCGTGACCAGGCGGTTGGCCTCGGTGAAGTTGTCGTGTTCGAGGAACAGGCCGCCGAACGCCGGGGCGAAGAAGATGATGAACGCGGCGATGACCAGCAGGAAGCCGGCGCCCACGCCGTCCTTGAGCGTGTAGTACGGATGGAACGGAATCCCGTCCGCAGGTGCCGTGGCCGACCAGCGGTTGCCCTTGGGCCCCTTCTTGATCTCCACGCCATCGGGATTGTTGGAGCCCACTTCGTGCAGCGCCCCCAGGTGCAGCACCACCAGCAGCAGAAGCACCAGCGGCAGGGCGATCACGTGCAGCGCGAAGAAGCGGTTGAGCGTGGCATCGCTGGGCAGGTAGTCGCCCATGATCCATTCGGTGAGGCCGTTGCCGATCACCGGAATGGCACCGAACAGCGAGATGATCACCTTGGCGCCCCAGAACGACATCTGGCCCCACGGCAGCACGTAACCCATGAAGGCTTCGGCCATCAGCACCAGGTAGATCAGCATGCCGAGGATCCACACCAGCTCGCGCGGCTTCTGGTAGCTGCCGTACAGCAGGCCGCGGAACATGTGCAGGTAGACCACGATGAAGAACAGTGAGGCGCCGGTCGAATGCATGTAGCGGATCAGCCAGCCCCACTCGACATCGCGCATGATGTATTCGATGGAGGCGAACGCTTCGGCCGCGTTGGTCTTGTAGTGCATCGTGAGGAAGATGCCGGTCACGATCTGATTGACCAGGATCAGCAGCGCCAGCGAACCGAAGTAGTACCAGAGGTTGAAGTTCTTCGGTGCGTAGTACTCGCTCACATGCTTGCGGTACACCGGCATCAGGCCCGGTGCGCGCGCATTGACCCAGTCGGCAACGCCCGTGGCGGTGCGGGTAAGGATATTGGCCATGCTCAAGCCGCCCCCTGCGGGTCAACGCCGATGATGATGGTGTTGTCATCCTGGTAGTGGTGCGGCGGCACCAGCAGGTTGATCGGCGCCGGAACATCCTTGAACACGCGACCGGACATGTCGAAGCGCGACTTGTGGCAGGGGCAGAAGTACCCCCCTTTCCACTGCGGGTCATACGGCTCGGGACGGATCTCGGCCACCATTTCCGGTGAGCAGCCCAGATGGGTGCACAGCCCGACCAGGACCGAGACATCGGCCTTGATCGCACGGAATTCGGGGTTCTGCTTGAGCACGTAGTCCGGCTGCTGTTCTTTCTCGCCCGACTCGGGATCTTTCAGGCGACCGTCCAGACCATGCAGCGCATCGAGGATCGCCTTGGACCGCTTGACGATCCAGATCGGCTGCCCTCGCCACTCCAGGACCAGACGCTGGCCTTCCTGCAGGGCACTGATGTCGGCGATCACCGGCGCCCCGGCCAGTTTGGCGCGGGCGCTGGGATTCCAGGACTTGATGAACGGTACCGCTGCAAATCCGACGCCGACCGCGCCAACCACCGCAGTGGTTGCTGACAGAAACCGTCGACGTCCAGTATTGACTGGATCGTTTACCCCATCGTTGGCCATCCGGCACTCCGATATTGATTTAGGTAGCTTGAGGCTGCCAGCAGACCGGTGGGGGCCAGTCCACGATGAATCAGAGCCGACTATAGCGGAACCTGACTCAGCGACACAACGCGCAGATCATCCGCCGAAGATCTGTCACGCGCGAAACGGTCGGGCCGGCCAGCAGCCGGCACTTCCGGACGGTCTCGGCGTGCGGCGAAGCGGCCAGCGGCCACTACTGCGTGGACGCTGTCGCGCCCCGATAGCGGTCGGCCAGCAGGGCAACGCGCTTCACGTAATACTGGGTTTCACTGTAGGGCGGTACGCCGCCGTGGCGGTCCACCGCACCCTCACCCGCGTTGTAGCCGGCCGCGGCCAGGGTCAGGTTGCCGTTGAAGCGCTTGAGCAGCCACGACAGGTACTGCACGCCCCCCCGGATGTTCTGCGCGGCATCGTACGAGTCGGTGACCCCGAAGCGGCGGGCAGTGGGCGGCATCAGCTGCATCAGGCCCTGCGCGCCGGCGCGGCTGAGCGCGGTGGGGTTGTAGGCCGACTCGGCGTGGATGATGGCGCGGACCACCGCTTCCTCGACCCCGAACTCGCGCGCGGCGGCGGCGATCTCGGCCTGGAAGGCGGTGGTATTGAGCCGCACCGAGCCGAAGTTGACGCCCGGCTGGGCACCGCACGCATAGCAGCGCTCGATGAAGCTGTAGTGGATCGTACGCACCTGGCCGAGGCTGGCCACCTGCGCCGGACGGGCGCTTGTGTAGTGGCGCACGCCATCCTTCATATACGTGTAGACCTGCCCGTTGACCACGCGCTGGGCCTTGCCCTTGCGCGCGGCGGGCGCGGACGGAGCGCTGAGCACCGTCGCGGCGGGCGCCGCCGATGCCGTGGCGGTGATCGCGGTGCCGGCGTTGGCGCCATCGGCCGGAGCGGCCGCGACGGCCTGCGCCACCGGCGCAGGCGGCGGGACCGGCGCGGCCACGGCCTGGCGGCGGGGCGCACTGCGGTCCGGACGGTAGCTGCTGACCACACTGCAGCTCGCGGCGGAGACACGCTTGCTTACGTAGCTGGGAATGCCGTCGGCGCCAACGCACTTGTACAGCGTGCCCGCACTGGCCGGCACAGCGGTCAGCGCAGCCAAGGCCAGCGCAAAGATCCCCAAGATCCCCTTCATGCAGCGGAGTGTCTCCGTTTCACTCCGGCTTGCCAAGTCTTTGACGGGCCGGGTATCCCAGGAGCCGATGCACGTCACGGATCGGGGCGTCCGGGACGGCCTGCGGGCGGGACGGGCGCCGGTCTGGCCGGCAGATACCCGGTACAATGGGCGGCTCACCGCAGCCGTTCAGGCTGCCTGCCCGCCCACCCGACTGGAATAAGCGCCATGACCGGGACGCCAGCTTCGACCGTGCCGACGTCGGCCGGCTCCGCCGTGCCCTCCACCCCTCCCCGCCCCGACCTGCTGCCGCTGCCCGGCGCCAGGCCGGCCGTCACCGGCCCCGTCCGCGGCAAGCTGTACATCAAGACCCACGGGTGCCAGATGAACGAGTACGACTCGGCCAAGATGGCCGACGTGCTGGCCGCCGAAGAAGGGCTGGAGCTGACCGACGACCCGTCCGAGGCCGACGTGCTGCTGATGAACACCTGCTCGATCCGCGAGAAGGCGCAGGAGAAGGTGTTCAGCCAGCTCGGCTACTGGAAGGCGCTGAAGAACAACGGCCGGGGCGTGATCATCGGCGTGGGCGGCTGCGTGGCGTCGCAGGAGGGCGAGGCGATCATCAAGCGCGCCCCGCACGTGGACCTGGTGTTCGGCCCGCAGACGCTGCACCGCCTGCCGGAGCTGATCCGCCAGCGCCGTGCATCGGGCCGGTCCCAGGTCGACATCAGCTTCCCGGAAATCGAGAAGTTCGACCGCCTGCCCGAGCCGCGTGCCGATGGTGGCTCGGCCTTCGTGTCGATCATGGAAGGCTGCTCCAAATACTGCTCGTTCTGCGTGGTGCCCTACACCCGTGGCACCGAGGTCAGCCGCCCGTTCGAGGACGTGGTGGTGGAAGTGGCGCAACTGGCCGCACAGGGCGTGCGCGAGATCAACCTGCTGGGCCAGAACGTCAATGCCTACCGCGGCCCGTATGGCGAGGGCGAGTTCGCCGACCTGGGCCTGCTGATCCGCACCATCGCCGAGATCGACGGAGTTGGCCGCATCCGTTTCACCACCTCGCACCCGCTGGAGTTCAGCGACTCGCTGGTGGACGCCTACCGCGACGTGCCGCAGCTGGCCAACTTCCTGCACCTGCCGGTGCAGGCCGGCAGCGACCGGGTGCTGTCGGCGATGAAGCGGGGCTACACCGCGCTGGAGTTCAAGTCCAAAATCCGCAAGCTGCGCGCGGTGCGGCCGGACATCTCGATCAGTTCGGACTTCATCGTCGGCTTCCCGGGCGAGACCGAGGCCGATTTTGAGAAGACCATGCAGCTGATCGAAGACATCGGCTTCGACCAGAGCTTCTCGTTCATCTACTCGCGCCGCCCCGGCACCCCGGCGGCCGACCTGGAAGACACGATCAGCGACGCCGAGAAGCACGCGCGCCTGTCGCGCCTGCAGGCGCGGATCAACGCGCAGGCTGCGGCGATCTCCGAGAAGATGGTCGGCACGGTGCAGACCGTGCTGGTGGAAGGGCCGTCCAAGCGCAACCCGGATGAACTGACCGGCAAGAGCGAGAACATGCGTTCGGTGAACTTCGCGGGGCACCCGCGTCTGATCGGCCAGTTCGTTGATGTGGAGATCACCGAGGCGTACAGCAATTCGCTGCGCGGACGGATGGTCGTCGCCTGAGGGAGCGTGCCGACCGCCGGTCGGCATCCACTCAATCCAGGCGTTTGCGGAAGCGCAGGATCGCCAGGGTCATCATCACCGCGATGAAGGCGAGCAGCGCCAGCACCTCCGGCCACAGCTCCCAGATCCGCGCGCCGCGCAGCATGATGCCGCGGATGAGGCGCAGGAAGTGCGTCAGCGGCAGCACCTCGGCCAGCCACTGCACCGTTCGCGGCATGCCCGCGAACGGGAACATGAAACCGGACAGCAGGATCGACGGCAGGAACACGAACATGGTCATCTGCATGGCCTGGAACTGCGACTGCGCCTTGGTCGAGATCAGCAGGCCCAGGGTGAGGTTGGCGGTGATCAGCAGCATCGCCGCCAGATAGACGTCCACCACGCTGCCGCGGATCGGCACCTCGAACAGCCACAGGCCCAGCAGCAGCACCAGCGTGGTCTGGATCAGACCGATCGCCGCATACGGCAGCACCTTGCCGATCATCAGCTCGCTGCGGCTCAACGGTGTGGCGATCAGCAACTCCATGTTGCCGCGTTCGCGTTCGCGCACGATCGCCACCGCCGTGAACATCACCATCGTCATGGTCAGGATGATGCCGATCAGACCCGGCACGATGTTCACCGCCGAGCGCCGCTGCGGGTTGTAGAACGCCACCACGCTGATCTGCCCGCCCCCGCCCACCGCGCCGCTGCGCAGCGGCCGGTCGTTGCGTAGCGGCTGGCTGTCCAGTGGCACCTGCGCCAGCTGGATCGCCGCGCTCTGCACGACGGTGTCGCTGCCGTCCACCAGCACCTGCACCGCCTCGCGCCCCTCGAAGCGGCGGCGCTCGAAGTCGGGCGGAATCACCACGCCCACGCTGATCTGGCCGTGCCGCAGCGCCGCCATCAGCTCATCCGGCGTCCGCGCGGCCAACGTGGGTGCGATCACCCCGGTCGCCACCATATCCATCACCAGCGCGCGTGACGCGGCGGTCCCGGCCTGATCGGCAATCCCGGCATGCAGGTTGCGCAGATTGAGGTTGATCGCGTAGCCGAACAGCACCAGCTGCATGACCGGAATACCGACGATCATGGCCAGGGTGATACGGTCGCGCCGCATCTGCCGCAGCTCTTTGAGGATGATTGCCCAGAGCCGGCGCAGACTCATGCCGCCGTGTCCCCGGCCTGGCCACCCTCGCGTCCGCGCGTGGCCGAGACGAAGACATCCTCCAGATTGGCCGACACCGGCATCACCTCGGCCTGCTGGCCGCCGCGTCGCAGGGCTGCCTCGAGCCTGCCCTGCGCATCGTCCTGCGCCGCCAGCAGCACCCGCAGGCTGTTGCCGATCTGCGCCACACTGAGCACCCCCGGCACGGCCGCCAGCACCCGTTGTGCCTGACGCGGCTGCGGCGCCGAAACCGCCAACGTACGTCCTTCCAGCGCGGCGGTGAGCGTGGCCGGGCTGCCATCAGCCACCAGCACGCCCTGATCCAGAATCGCCAGGCGATGGCAGCGCTCGGCTTCGTCCATGTAGTGCGTGGACACCAGCAGCGTGGTGCCGGTGTCGGCCAGGTCGAACAGCTTTTCCCAGAAGTCGCGCCGCGACTCCGGGTCCACCGCACTGGTGGGTTCATCCAGGAACAGCAGCTCCGGCGACTGGATCACCGCGCCGGCCAGGGCCAGCCGTTGCTTCTGGCCGCCACTGAGGGTGCCGGCCAACTGCGTCTGGCGGTCCTGGAAGTGGTACTGCTCGACCAGCTCTCCAATACGTCGTCGCGCGTCGGCGCGCGGCATGTCCTGCACCGCCGCGAGGAACTCCAGGTTCTCGCGCACGGTCAGGTCCTCGAACAGCGAGAACCGCTGGGTCATGTAGCCGATGCGCCGTCGCAGCGCTTCGGCCTGCTCGGGAATGCGCAGACCGAGCACTTCGATGTCGCCCTCGGACGGGGTCAGCAGGCCACACAGCATGCGGATGGTGGTGGACTTGCCCGATCCGTTGGGGCCGAGGAAGCCGTAGACAGCGGCGCGCGGCACGCTCAGGTCCACATGGTCGACCGCCACCAGTGCACCGAAGCGCTTGGTCAGCCCGCGCGCCCGGATGGCCAGGTCGTCCTGCCCGCCCTTGCCCGTTGCCGACGCGGACCGCTGGGCGGCGGCGGGGTCGACGGCCATCAGAATGTCACCCGCACCGGCAGCCCGGCCGGCAGTCGCGCCAGCGTGGCGGCATCGGTG
The DNA here is from genome assembly GCF_946900935.1 of Stenotrophomonas sp. Marseille-Q5258. Lineage (NCBI taxonomy): Bacteria > Pseudomonadati > Pseudomonadota > Gammaproteobacteria > Lysobacterales > Lysobacteraceae > Stenotrophomonas > Stenotrophomonas sp. Marseille-Q5258. The sequence goes on along the minus strand of NZ_CAMPPN010000009.1, from coordinate 173,848 downwards.
TCGATCAGTTCGATCTCGGCCAGGTAGCTCAGGCGGGCGGCGTCATCGCCGCTCAACGCGTAGTACGGCGTGAACACCGGATCGCTGCGGACCGCGCGGACCCGTCCGGACAACGCTGTCTCGCGGCCCTCCACGTACACCTGCGCGCCCGAGCCGACGGCCACCGACGGTCGCAGCGGCGATGGCAGATAGACACGTGCGTAGGGATGTTCGCCCACCAGCAGTACCGCCAGCGGCGCACCGACCGGGGCCTGGTCGCCGAGCCGATACGGCAACGCGTCCACCACGCCAGCGCGCGGCGCGACCAGCGCCAGCTTGCGCAGGGTCACGGCCTGCTCGGCCTGCTGCGCCTGCGCGGCCTCCAGCGCTGCGGCACCCTGCCCGATCTGCTCGACGCGCGTGCCGTGTTCCAGTGCCAGCAGCGCCTGCTCGGCCGCACGCACGAGGCCGTCGGCATTGCCGGCGGCGGCACGCGCGCGATCCACGTCGGCGGCCGCCACGAGCCGCTGCTGGCCGAGCGGCTGCAGCCGGGCGTAGTACGCCGCTGCGTCCACGGCCTGCGCCCTGGCGGCGGCCACGTTTGCGCGGGCCTGCGCGACCTCCTCCACCCGTGGCCCGTGTTCGAGTTCCTCCAGTGCCTGCCCGGCGCGCTGCGCCTGCGCCTGCAGCGCGGCCATCTGCGCGGCCGTGCGGGTGGTCTCCAACTGCAGCAGGGGCGCACCGGCCGGCACGCGCTGGCCTTCGCGCACGGACACCGCCACGATGGTTTCGGCCGCCGGCGACGGCACCGTGATCCGGTCCCATTCGAGCGTGCCCAGGGCCTCGGGCGGCGCCGGCCGGCAGGCGGCGAGGAGCAGCAGTGCCGCCGGCACACCGAGACGAAGCAGGCGGGAGCAGAGCGAAGCAGCCATCACAGGTACCGATCGGTGCGGACCGCACCATGCTGCCTCGCGACCCGGTGGTCAGCCGTGAAGGAGGCGCGGGCGGGCTTGCAGTGTTGCCACCGGCCTCAGCGCCCCTTGTCGTAGACCAACTGCTCCACGTCATATCCAAACTGCGTGGCCATATACGTGTTGATCGGCCCCATCCCTTGGATCAGCATCGTGCCATCCGGCCTGCCGCAGCGGTTGGCGACGTTCTTCATGCCGTAGATCAGCGCCGCTTCGCGGCCGCGCGTGGGTGTCGGTGCGGGATCAGGCGTCCACCACGGAAAACGATGCAGCGGCCTGTTGCTGGGCACATCGTGCTGCCAGCAGACAAAGGTCAGGCTCTCCTTGCCGCTGGCATCGTAGGTGTAGACACGATAACTGGCGTAGCCGCTTCTGGTGGGTGTGACCTTGAGTACGCCGCTTTCGGCATAGCGCCGGAGGTCTTCTGGATAGACCTTGAGTGCCCGGCCACCGGAGTAGATCACCTGGACCAGCTTTCCCTCGGCGTTGTAGGTCTCCTGGCGACTGAGTTCCACCGAACGCCATTGACGAAGCCGAGGCGTGCGACTGTTTCCATCGAAGAATTCGATGACATTCAAACCGCTTTGGTGCGGGTAGCGTCGCACACGCGGGTACTTGTCGAGGGTGGCGAAGTGGTCATCAACGACGGACAGCGGAACCGGCTGCGGGAAGTCGTACCTCAGCTTTCTGTTCGGATCGCGCAACAATTCCTTGTACGGCGGCTGCGCGTCATAGGCCGCGAGCCCCATGTTCTCTGCGTACAGCCGGGTGATCCCCTTCTTGTTCGTGAAGATGAAGTGCACGGACGACCGCTCGCGCTGAGGAACATGGACGTTGGACCATGCGGTGCCCCCTCCGGACCACTCGCCCTGCTTCGACGCATCGCGTTGGCTAGTCCTTGGGGAGACGTCGCTTCCTCGCGAGACCCTGAGTTCTGACAGCAATTTGCCGTCGGCATAATAGCGATAAGAAGTGCTATCCACCTCCCCGGTTTGAAGCCCGGCACATTGCGCGCCCGGCACATTGACCAACGACTCGAACATCCCTCCCGTGGTCCAGATCAACTGCCCTTGGGCGTTGTACCGCGCGCAGAACGTCAGGCGGTCGATCATCAGCTCTTTGGGGTAGCGCTGGCGGAGTGCGTTCACATCCTCGGTCTCCTGCACCCTGGCCTCGACCAGATGCCCGCCCTGATCGTAGAAGTACGCATCCACACGTGCCATATAGTAGTACGGGGTCAGTTTGGCCAGGATCGGGTTCCGCTCCTGGCCTGCCCAGCGGCGATACGGAACGGCCCGCACCTTGTTGTCTCTGTCACGACGCAGGTCCGGCGTGCCATCTCGGTGCGCGTAGTTCAAGGGTTGGTAGACCCGGCTTTCCCAACGTTCAGTTCGGCACACGCGCTTCCCACCCTTGCCATCGGGCTCCAGATACACCACTTGACCATCGGTGAAACCAAGCTTGCCCTCTTTCAGATCCACCACTGCCGGACGCAGGGCGGGAACTCGCAGATCGCCCTCGCCATAGATCTGCGGCCCCAAGAGGGAGACCCACTGGCCCGTAGTGCCTGTGAACATAAGGCTCACACCGGCGACGGGCGACACGAGCAGATCGGCACGGTCCGAGCAGTTGGCAGCGGCCTGTGCAGACAGCACCAACGTGAGCAGCGCAGCGGTCGCCAATCGGCGTGCAATGCTCATCCTTGCTTCCTGCCGTTGCGGGTCGATAGAACCGAGGCCATGTGGGTTCCTTTAGTGTGCAGACCGGTGTGGGTGGGGGCAGCAGCGATCAGTTGGCTGGGCAACGCGGATGCCGGGTCATCCATGCCGTGGCCCCATTCCAAGGGCATGCTTACCCAGAAGCCTCTGACTGCTGGCCGGCTGTCTCCATCACCTTCACGAAGACGAGCCAACCCCTTGGCAACATTGTGACACCCCACTACCGTGGTGACATCGCCCTCCATCACGCTTGGAGCGGCCATGTAGGCCGGCTGGAGATCCGGCGGCTGCGCGTGAACGTAGCGTTCCACTGCCTTCTTCTCTTCATTCCATCCAGCAGATGGAAACCCCTCGAGCACCGAATCGTAGCGGGGCATGGCATCGGTTGGCACGTTCCTGAACACCTCTTCGTAGAGCGCAGCGTTGTCGTCTGCCAGCTTCTGGATTTCCGTCCAGCAAACGGGATCGGCAGGCTTGGCAAGAAATGGAGTCTCACCTTCGCGCCGGCTGATCGGAGGATGAAAAGCGCCTCCCGCTGCACGGGTGTAGCCATCAGGCTTGCCCATCTCCTCAATTTTCTCACTGGTGTCGATCGACATTCCCAGGAACTTTCTCCATAGGCGCATCCGAAGATCCCGTGCAAACGCACGCGTGCCCACCCGGATGCCATTGCCCAGATCACGCAGCGTCGCCTCGCCATCGACGATGACCGCCGCAATTTCCGTGTCGCCATTACCCAGCAGACTTCGGTCATTGCAGTTGGCGCTGCCGATGATGGCCACCGCATCATCCACGATCAGCAGCTTGGAGTGTACGTAGCACTGTTCGGTCACCAGGTAGAGCGGCGGATTCGCCTCGCTGCCGCCTGCGGTTCGGGGGCCCGTGGTGTACAGGTCATGGTTGGTGTCCTTGAGCACGCCATAGCTGCGCAGGTTCAGGACAGTCAGATAGGCCTTCCACCCACCTTGGCGGAGTTCCGCACGCAGATCCTCCTCGCTCACACTGACATCGCGGATACCCAGGCGCCTGGCGGCCAGCGTCCGGCAGATCCGCCGGATCAGGCTGTCCTGCCCTCGCAGCAGGGTCTGCTGCACCCAGTACTGCTGTTTGACTACTGCGCCGTCGGTCACGCTGCCTTCGGGGTGTACCGGCAAGGTGATGTAGACATGGAAGCCCGTCCCGCTGCGGATCGCCTTGGCGATACGGGTAGCGATCACTTCGACCAGTGGGTTGCTCGCCGCCGATGGCACACCCGCCTTGAAGGCGAGCATGTCCGCCACCGGCGTACCGGGCAGCGCAGCGTCCACCGGCCCGCCCACCACACCCAGCCCCCGCGTGATCCGCCGTGCCTTGGTCTCTTCCTCCTCCGTGGACGGACCGCGCCGACTATCGCGAATGCGCCTGTCCAGCGGGCGTCCGGGCTCGACATCGGAGAAGCCGCAGCCTGAGATCAGGAACTGCGTCTCCAGATAGACAAACGCCCTGGCCGATGCGATGCAACTGAGCATCGCGTCCTGGATGGAGTGCATGGGTTGATCGCGCTCCCAATAGGGCGTCAGATTGCTGCCGTCGTCCAGGTCCAGGCCGTACCTGCGGCAGGCCCTGCGCTCCATGTCGTGCAATGCGGTGCCAGACGAGCGCACGATCTGCACGCTGACTCCACCGGCGGTGCCAGGACGGCACAGGTCTCCGAAGAGCGCCTGGGCACCCCCCATGCGCTGCAACCAAGCATCACCCAGGGGCGTCAGCTCCAGGCCGCGCCCCAGGGACGTCTGCCTTGGTACCGCCTTCCCGTGCTCCGCCGCCCAATCGATGCCCGCATTGATGCCCCCCACCGCTGCCCGGCCCCCGCCCCTTGCGCCACGCTGGTTCTGCCACAGCATGGCGTTCCAGCGATGCATGAAGTTGCGACAGATATCAAAGACTGCCGGCCCCTCAATGCAGGCATGCACGTCCTGCCACGGCATGCGCGGCTGGCGACCGCTGTCCAGCAGTGCCTGGGTGCGGTCTACGTCGGTCGCCAGCCAGGTGCGAAGGTCGTCCCACTTCTTTCTGGCACTGGCGAGCTTCTCCAGCGCTTTGGCCTTGGCCTTCTCGATGTCCGCGTCCATCTGGGATGGATCGCCGGGGTAGATCATCATCCGATCCAGCCCCTTCACGAAACGCCGGTGGTAACGCGTGAGCATCGCAGACTTCCCTGCGATCCAGTCCTCCAGATCCTTGGCGTGAATGGCCGTGAATGCGTCCACAATGTCCGACGCTGCCTCAAGGGTAGCTGTGACATCGCCGTTCCCGGCCTGGTCCACGGTGCGGTTGCCGGCGGCAATCACCTCACGATAGCGGTGCCGGGCCTGGTCCAGATCGATCCTGATGGCATTGAGAACCCCGCCCACCGTCCGCACGACGGTGATCATCTCGGAGATGCCTTTGACGTCCGCCATTTCCTGAAGCACTGAGATGATCGCGTCGCTGAGTACCTGCTTGCCCTTTTCCTCCAGCAGTGGCGTGATGGCGGCCTTGTCGGCATAGTCGAGAAGTTCCGACAGCGCCGCGCCCTCGTCCCATTGCTGTTTCATGCGATCAACGGCAATCGCCAGTCCGGGCAGGTACGCGGCAGCGAAGCCAGGACGGACCCTGCCGCACGCCTCCAGACTGTCGTCGATCCGGTCTCGGGTGAGATCGACCTCCAGGGTCGTCATGCCGCGCGAACGCGACAGGCTGTTGTTGTAGTGATCGTTGAGCACATGCAGCGCCGGATTGCAGACCACATCAAAGTTGCCGTCGTCCCAGCGGCCGTGCGCGATATCCAACCCACCAAGGAAGCCGATCTCTCCATCCACCACGAGAATCTTCTGGTGATGCGAGAAGGCGATGTTGAACGCATCGGCGCGACCGGTGGCCGGGTTCTGCAGACCTACTTCGATGTTGCCCGGGGTATTGTCGTCGCGCATTTTGTACAGCGCGATACGGGCCTCGTTCTCGTGCGTGTACGCGGCCGCCTCGATGCTGTCATAGAGCAGTACGCGCACGTCCACACCGCGATGATTGATGGCGTCGAACAGCAGTTCACTCAGCCGCCCGTCTCCGCCCCCTCCGCGCTCGGTCATCTCCGTATCGATGTTCAACTGCCAGTCGGCAATGAAGATGAACTTGTTCGCCCCTCGGATGGCCTCTGCCATCGCATGCATGGCAGAACAGCCATCGGTGAAGGACTGCACGGCATTGCCGTGCCGCACCGGTGCGAACTGCCGCTCTGCCGGCGCGTAGTAGTCCCCGCTGGACGTGCCCTGCTGACCGTTCCGGCACGTCAGCGCAGTGTGCGCGACGGTACGGGTATGGGTATGGGTGCCATCTGCCATGATCAACCTCTCCTTGCGCCGTCCGCGCCTGGTGTTCAGCCCGGGCAGGAACTGCCCCCGTCGTACCGACTGCTTCTGCTGTCCCCCGCTTCAAAAACGGTGGTGGACGCGGGCCAGACCGACAGGGACCGGCTCGCGTTCCACTTCCGCACGCGACATCTCCGCCTTGCGGCCGAACTGACTGCCGCTGTATTCGTCGACCTGTGCCGGCCGCCGGGACAGCCTGTTGCGTCCGGCGTACCGCGACGAGTCGCGGCGCGGTTCATGCAGTGGATGAGCGCGTGATGGCTGCAGCGCCCGAGCGTGCAGTTCAGCGGCTATCGCGCGAAGGAGCCTAGCGGCGTGTTGCCGGGGATGTCGTGCTGCCAGCAGATGACGGCTGCGGACTGCCTGCCCTTTTTCATCGCAATCGCAGGCATTGCAGCGGTCGTCGCCGCTGTAGGTCGCATGATCCTGCTGCCACGACGGGGTGTCGTCATCGGCCAGGGCAGACCCGGACATGCGCGGATTCGACGGCACGCTGCCGTCTCGGCAGAAGACCGGGATCGGGATCGTCGCCGTACGCGGCCCAGCCGCGCTGCAGGGGACGCGTCTGGCAGGAGAATCTCCTGACGGGCCATTGCGGCCTTCGGCGTCTCACCTCTTTCGGGCGTGCTGCGGGCATCCACTGCGTCGTGGCCAAGGACGCCTACGAGGGTCATCAAGCAGCAGCGTTCAACCTGGTCACGAGGCCTCGTGATGCCGGCCAGGCAGGGCACGCCGGTGCCTGCCCTCAGAGGGAAGGCACCGGCGTGTGCGAGCATGTGCACAAGGAGTCACGCGTACTCAGGTCCTACGCAGTCGCCTCACCGCAGCTGATCGTAGCTCAGCGTTTCCACGTCATATCCGTAAGGGACTGCCCGTATGGTGCCGCTCTCGTCTCGACGCAGGCCAGGCGTGCCGTCTGGCCGCGGACGCTCCATCGGACTGCAGGCACGGCTCTCCCATTGTTCCAGTCGGCACACACGCTGACCACCGTTGCCATCTCGCGGGCGAAGCGAGGAGATCGGCGCGGTCCGAGCAGGCCGCGCCGGCCCGCGCCGAGGTAGCCCAAAGTGCCACCACCAGCAGACCCAGCACACCGGGCTTCACGCTCACAGCTGATGCACACCAAGCCATCTCGTCTCCGGTGCGGGTCGATGTGCCTGCGATGCCTTACCGCACCTCGTCGTAGCTCAGCTTCTCCACGTCGTAGCCGTACTGCTTGGCCATGTACGCATTGATCTGCGCCAGCCCCTGGATCAGCATCTTTCCGTCCGGCGTGCCGCAGCGGTTGGCGACGTTCTTCATGCCGTAGATCAGGGCATCTTCCTTGCTGCGCTTGGGCGTGGGATCGGGCGTCCACCACGGGAAGTGACGCAACGGCCTGTTGCTCGGCACATCGTGCTGCCAGCAGACGAAGACGAGGCGCTCCCTGCCCGTGGCGTCGTAGTCGTAGACGCGATAGCTGGCGTAGCCGCTGGTGGTGGGCGTGACCTTCAGCACGCCGCTTTCGGCGTAGCGCTTGAGATCTTCCCTGGCAACTTCCTGCGGCATGCCCCCGTAGTGGATCACCCGGGTCAGTTTGCCGTCCGCGCCATACATCTCCTGGCGGTTCAGGTCGGCACCGCGCCATTGACGCTGGCGCGGTGCGCGGCGGTTGGCATCGAAGAACTCCATTACCGTGGAACCGCTGCGATGCGGGTAGGTGCGGATGCGCGGGTATCTGTCGAGCGAGGCGAACTGATCGTCGATGACCGAGAGCGGGACAGGCTGGGTCGGGAAGTCATATGCCAGCTTGGCGCTGCCATCCGTGCTGCGCTGCTCGTAAGGCGGCTGGGCATCGAAGGTGGCAAATCCCATGTCATGCGTGGCGAACGTGTAGATGCCCTGCTTCGGAATGAAATTGAACAGTGCCTCCTGGCGCCTGGCGTCCTTGTCTTTCAGCCACGCGTTGCCCTGCCCTCGACCGCGCGCGCTCGGCGGCTGCGACGCCGTGTCGTCGTCCGCCTGCCCGGGACCCGGGGTGCGAAGCTGCGACAGCAGCGTACCGTCGGGATAATAGGCATACGTGGTCATCGCCGCCGTGTCCGGCGCGACCTGGCTGCACTGGAAACCCGGCTGGACGCTCACTGCCTCGCTCGGGCCGCTGGCCATCGTCATCCGCCCCTGCGCGTCGTAGCGGGCACAGAAGGTCAACCGGTCAGCCACCACCGAGCGCGCGGCGTGATTGCTGGCCACCGTGATTTCCGGCGTCTCATGCATGCGCGCCTCGACCAGGTGCCCACCCGCGTCGTAGAAGAAGGCATCGACGCGGGTCATGAAGTAGTGGGGAGTCAGTTTGGCCAGGATCGGATTTCGCTGCTGCCCGGGCATGGGACGCGAGGAAGCCGCCTGCACCTTGCCGGCCGGGTCGCGACGCAGACCGGGTTTTCCATCCGGTTGCGCGCGCTCCAGGGGGCTGTACACCCGGCTTTCCCATTGCTCCAGCCGGCACACGCGCCGGCCGCCCTTGTCGTCCGATTCCAGATAGACCACCTGGCCCTCGGCCGGACCGAACCGGCCCGCCGGGAGCCTGGCGGCGGACGGCACCAATGCCGGCTGCCGCAGACGGCCGTCTTCCTGGATCTGGCCGTGCTGCAGCGCTACCCGCGCGGCGGCGCCGTCGTTGAACACCAGGGTCACACCTGCGACGGGCGACGCCAGCGGGTCGGTCCGGTCCGTACAGGCGGCCGTCGCCTGGAACGCCACCGCTCCCAGTGCGATCGACACCGCCCCCGTCACGCAGCGCCTGAATCTCATACCTGCTCCGTGCCCGTCTTGATCGGGTTGACCGATGCCATGCGTGTTCCTTCGTCGTTGATGCCACGGTGCGGCGGCACGGCGGCGATGATCTGGTTGGGCATTGCGGCGGCCGGGTCGTCCATGTTGTGCCCCCACTCCAGCGGCATGGTCACCCAGAACCCCTGTACCGCGTTTACACCATCACGCAGTCGCGCAAGGCCCTTGCTGACATTGTGACGCCCCACGGTCCGGGTTACCTCGCCGTCCATCACACTTGGCACCGACATGTAGCCGGCCTGCAGATCTGACGGCTGGGCGTAGATGTAGCGCCGGACCTTCTCCCGCTTCTCGTCCATGCCGGCCGTGGCGAAACCCTGGAACACCGCATCGTAGGTGCCCATGCTGTTGCGCGGCACGTTCTGGAACACCTCCTCGAACGCCGCCGCATTGGCGTCGGCAAGCTTCTGGATGGCGGTCCAGCACGCACGGCTGGCCGGCTGTTCGATGAAGGATACGTCGCCCTTACTCGGCAGGATCGGCGGGTGATAGGCGCTCCCCGCCGCATTGGTGTAGCCCAGGTCCTTGGCGACGCGCCCCAGCACAGGGCCGGTCTCGATGGACTTGCCCAGGAACTTCTTCCAGAGCCGCAGACGCAGGTCGCGGGCGAACGTGCGCGTCACCACCATCGCGCCATTGCCCAGATTGCGCACCCTGTTCTCCGTGTCCACGATGACGGCCGCGATCTCGGTGTCGCCAGTGCCTTCCAGGCTGCGGTCATTGCAGTTGGCACTGCCGATGATCGCCACCGCATCGTCGACGATCAGCAGTTTGGAGTGCACGTAGCACTGTTCGGTGACCAGATAGAGCGGCGGATTCGCGTTGCTGCCCTCGGCGGTTGGCGGTGCGCTGCGGTAATTGTCGTGGTTGGTGTCCTTCAACACGCCATAGCTGCGCAGGTTGAGGATCGTCAGGTAGTCCTTCCAGCCACCTTCGGCGACCGCTGCCCGCAGATCGGCTTCGCTCACGCTCTCGCGGCGGATCTTCAGTTTGCGTGCCACCAGCGCGCGCGCGATCTGCCGGATGAGGCTGTCGCGACCCCGCAGCAGGCTCTGCTGCACCCAGTACTGCTGCTTGAGCACCGCGCCATCGAACAGACTGCCTTCCGGGTGAACCGGCAAGGTCACGTAGACGTGGAAGTCCTGGCCGCAGCCGATCGCCTTGATGATGCGCGACGCCAGGGTGGCGACCAGTTTGTTGTGCGCGGCGGACGGCTGACCCTGCCGGAATTCACGGATGTCCTTGATCGCGTTGCCGGCGCCAAGCCGATCGGCGACGCCCTGGGTGGCGCCCAGTCCGCGGTCGGCGATCTTGGCCTTCTTGTCCTGCGCCGGCGTCAATTCGCCGCGACGGCCGCCGGTGATGATGGTGTCCAGCTTTCGCCCGGGTTCGGCATCGGAGAAGCCGCAGTCTGAAATCAGGAATTGGGTCTCCACATAGACATAGGCCTGCGCAGATTCGATGCAGTTGAGCATCGCATCCTGGATGGAGCGCATGGGCTGGTTCCGGTCCCAGTAGGGGCTCAACCCGGCATCATTCATGTCCAGGCCGTGCTCCCTGCAGGCGTCGCGTTCCATCGTATGCAGCGCCGTACCGGACGAGCGGACCACCTGCACGGTGATGCCACCCGCGGTGCCGCGTCGCGATACGTCGCCGAACAGTGCCTGCCGCCCACCCATCGCCTCCAGCCATTTCCCCGACAGCGGCGTCAGTTCGCGACCGCGTGCCAACGAGACCTGTTCGGGAATGGCGGCACCGATGCTGTTGGCCGTTCGGATGCCCGCATTGGTGGCGTCGCGGATCTTCTGGCCCGCCGCCCGGTCGCCGCGCTGGTTCTGCCAGACCATCGCGTTCCAGCGGTGCATGAAATTGCGGCAGATGTCGAACACGGCCGGACCTTCCAGCCGGGCGTGCACATCCTGCCAGGGCATGCGCGCGTGGCGTCCTGGATCCAGCAGCATCTGCGCGCGGTCGATGGGCTCGTTGAGCCACTTCTCGAACGCCAGGAACGCATCCTTGGCCTTCTGCAGGGCGTCCAGCGCAGCCGCCTTGAGCTTGTCCACGTCTTTGCCGATTTCAGACGGATCATCGATGTAGTCACCCGCCCGGTCGATCACCTTGCCACCGGTCTCGCGGACGGCCTCGACGGTCGCCTTCAGCTCATCCCAGCGCGCCATGAAGCCCTTGGCCTGGATGTCGACGAAGGCCTTGGCCGCATTCAAGGCATGGTCAGCCGCGCCGCTGACATTGCCCTTGCCCAGTTCGTCGTAGCTGCGGTTGCCGGAGGCGAGGACCTCCGAGTATTTCAGGTCGGCCTGCGCCAGGCTTTTCTGGATGCCCTCCAGCAGGGTGCCCAGGGTCTGGACCAGGCTGGTGGCGGTGGAGTAACCCGGAATGACCAGGCCGCGGATCTTCTCGGTCACCGCATGTTCGGCGGCGTCGGGAATGCCGGCCTTGTCGGCGTAGTCGAGGATTTCCGCCAGGGCGGCCCCCTTCTCCCACTGCTCCTTGAGCAGGTCCATCGCTGTGGCCATGTTGGGCAGATAGGCCGCCGCAAACCCCGGGCGCTTGCGCCCGGCGGCGTCGGGGCCGGTATCCATGATGTCGCGGGTGAGCTCCCACTCGTCCTGGGTCATGCCGCGCGCCTTTGTCACGCTGTTGTTGTAGTGATCGTTGATGACATGCAGCGCCGGGTCGCAGACCACGTCGAAGTTGCCATCGTCCCAGCGGCCATGCGCGACGTCCAGACCGCCGACGAAACCGATCCTGCCGTCGATCACCAGGATCTTCTGGTGGTGCGAGAACGCAATATTGAACGCGTCGGAGCGGCCGGTGGCCGGGTTGTGCAGGCCCACTTCGATGTTGCCCGGGGTGTTTTCATCGCGCATCTTGTACAGCGCGGTCCGGGCTTCGTTTTCATGGGTGTAGGCGGCCGCCTCGATGCTGTCGTAGAGCAGCACGCGCACGTCCACGCCACGCAGGTTGATGGCGTCGAACAGCAGTTCGCTGAGGCGCCCGCGGTGCTGGCTCTCTCCGCGCCCGGTCAGCTCGGTATCGAAGTTCATCTGCCAGTCGGCGATGAAGATGAATTTCTTCGCGCCGCGGATGGCCTCGGCCATCGCATGCATGGCCGAACGGCCGTCGGTATAGGACTGCACGGCATTGCCATGCCTTACCGGTGCGAACTGCCGATCTGGCGGCGCATAGTAATCACCGCTGGACGTGCTCTGCTGGCCGGTCTGGCAGGTCAGCGCGTTGCGCGCGACGGTGCTGGTGTTGGTCCCATCGGCCATGACTCAGATCTCCTTGCGCTGCTTGGGCGCAGCAGTCAAACGGGACTGGAACTCGTACTCGACCCGATGGCGGATGGCGCGCAGCGCGTCGCTGTCGGGCAGCAGCTGGAGATCCTTGCTGTAGTTGTTGGCATCCAGGGTTTCCACCATCTCGCGGACACCCGGGCCGGTACTGAACTGACGCATCTGCAGCGGGATCGCGTCGATGCCGTGCACCAGATACAGGCGCCCCGGGAAGCGGGCCACCGCATCCCAGACCGCCTTGCAGTCGGCATCGTCCAACGTGACCTTGCCGTCGCCGTCGGCGCTGCCCTCCTTGAGCACCTCCACCCACTCGTCGGCGTCCACCGCGTGCAGGTTGTCGGGGGTGTCGGTGGCGGCCTGCCGGGTGCGCACGATCTTCCACGGCTGGCCGGCCAGCGCCACGCCCTGTGGACCGGGAATATCCTGCAGACGGAAGGCGAAGGTCGGCATCACCTCGGGCGATTCGCTGCGCGGCATGGTTGGCAGCGGATAGGTCAGGTTGGTCGGGCCAACGAACGACTTGCTGCCGGCATGGACGGTGATGGTGCCCGGACAGGTGACCGTGAGGTTGCCGCCTTCCAGGGTGATGCTGGCGCCGCCAGCGGTGGCCACGTGCAACGTGGTCGGTGCTGCCAGCTCGACGGCGGCGGACGCGCTGGCCATGCGCAGGCCGGCCCGCGACTGCACCAGTATCCGGTTGTCCTGGGCCTGCACGACCAGCTCGCCCAGGCCACTGACCACGCTGAGGCTGTTGCCGGTTGGCGTGCCCATCGTGGCGGCCAGTGCGCCAAGCGCCTGGCCACCGTGCAGGCGTGCGCTGCCCTGCACGATGCCTTCGGACGCCAGGCCGCTGGCCAGGGTGAGGACCTCGCCAACCGCCCAGTGCAGGCTCTGCCCGGCGACCTGGGCGATGCCGGCGCTGGCCGACAGGCCCAGCGTGGGCTCACCGGTATGCGGCAGCCGCCCGGGGCCGGCATCGCTGGCGAATGCCGGCGCATCGGTGCGGCCGGTGTCGAAGGCGTCGCCGCCCACGGTGGTGCGGGTGCTGCGCAGCAGCTGCGCCAGCGGCGCCGGTTCGTCGCCCTGCCCCGCCACGCCGGCATGGCTGGCCAGCACCACGCTGCGATGCGTCCTGGCGGCCTGGTCCTGCGCCTTGCCCAGGTCGCGCAGCTGGGTCAGCAGGGCGGCCTGCGCCGCCGCTTCGCCGGCCGGCGCCTGTGCCGAACGCGATTGCGCGGTGAGCCACAGGCCGGCGCGCGCACGCACCGCGCCCCAGGCATCGGTGCGCAGTTCGTTGCCTTCGCCGCGCAGACTGCCGCGGAAGTTGTCGGCCTGGTGGATCAGATGGCCGAGGTTGAGCTGGGAGCTGGCGTGGGTGGTGGCCAGTTGCAGCCGCAGCTGGCCATCGCTGTCGTCGAATACCAGTCGCGAATGGCCTTCGCCATGCCACTCGCGCGACTGAATGCCCCACAGCGCGGCGGCGTTGCGGTGCGCGTCGTCCCCCTTGCCCATCGCATGCCAGGCCGGCGCGTGGCCACCGGCCAGGTTGCCCTGCGCGCTGGGACGGGTGTCGCCTGCCTGCGCATAGGCCGCAAGATCAGAGGACGCCGAAGCGCCGGCCGGGGTCGGGGCAACGCCGGCTTCGCCGCGGCCGTTGTAGAGCGCACCGACCACCAGCGGCCGGTCGATGTCACCTTCGAGGAAGGCCACCAGCACCTCCTGCCCCACGCGTGGCAGGAACTGGCTGCCAACGCCCGGGCCGGCGTAGCGCTGCGCCACGCGCAGCCAGGCACTGCCGTCGTCGCCGCTGCCCGGGGACTGGAAATGGAAGCGCACTTTGATCCGGCCGAGCGTGTCGCAGGACACCTCGCCGGTGTCGCTGCCGTCGGCCGCGATCACGCGCGCGGTCTGGTAACCCGGCGCGATGGGACGGGGATTCAGGCGCAGACCGGTGCCATCCTCGCGCGCCGGGCGCCACGGCTGGCCACGATCCACGCCGTCGAACGCATTGGCGTAGCCGAGCGATTCGGCGCGGGCCTGGAGGCGGGCAAAGCGCTCTGCATCGGTGCCGCTCGACGCCGGCATCGGCTCACCCAGGCGCTGCTGCAGTGCCTCGCGCGTGGCGGTGGGAAAATTGTTGCTGCCCTGATGCAGCACGCGGGTCACCAGCACGGACGGGGTACCGCCACGGTCGGCCATCGGCCACTGGCGCACGCCGAACCACGTCCCCGTGCGCAGGCTGGGCGCGGTGCTGCTGCCCAGCCAGGACGCCCCACGCGATTCGTGCGCCTGCGCGGCGAGGCGGCTGTAGTGCTCGGCCGCGGCGCGGCCGGCGAAGGCGTAGGCGCCCACCGGGGCATAGTCTTCCAGTGCGGTGCCGTCCTGCTGCGCCGCCAGCACCGGGGTCTGCCCCTGGCGGGCCTGGCGCGACACGTAGTCGTCGCTGGCCAGCACCAGCCGGGTCACCCCGACACGCTGGGTACGGCCCAATGCCAGCACGCTGTCGGTGGCCTCGGTGGCATCACTGCGGTGGAAGCGCAGCCCACCGTCACGCTCGGCAGTGGCGTCCTGCGCCTGCGCGCCGCTGTCGGCGAACACCACCAGCGCGTGGCCGGCCGGAGCACCTTCGTCCTCCTCGATGCGCCAGCCCAGCCCTTCCTCGGCCAGCAGGCGCTGCATGAAGTCCAGGTCCGACTCGCGGTACTGCACGCAGTAGCTGCGCGCCGGCACTGCCGCCAGGAAGTCCCCCACTTCATCGCTGACCCGCCAGGCGGCATGCGCGCTGTACGGCTCGATCACGCTCTGCAGGATCTCCAGTACCGTGCGTTCCTGGAACACCCGGCTGTGCCGCCCCTGGCCCATCGCCCAGGTCCAGGGCACCAGACACAGGCGATACCGGGCCAGGCCACCATCGGCGGCGATGCAGGCCGCTTCGCGGACCACGCCGCTGCGCACCGCGTCGTGGCCACCGGTCTGCCGCGAGCGCAGCGTGGCCGTTGTGCCCAGCCAGCCATCCAGATCCAGATCGGCATCGGTGGCGAGGACATCGACCCACCATTCGAAGCCGTCCGACAACTGCTCGTGACCCCACCAGCGCTCCACCAGCAGCGGCGCGCCGGCGGCCAGCGCCAGGCGATGCGGACGGCTTTCCCCGTCCATTCCTGCCACGCCCGTCAGCGAGGAAAACACTGCGACTGCATCCTGCATCGTACCCGTCCATTCGCGGCCATCCGGCCGACTCATTGGTCCCGAAACCAACGTGCACCACGGCGGTCCGGTTCGTGGACTGCCATCGTGCACCTCCATGTCCTGCGAACAGCGTCGCACCCGGGATGGCCCACGCACCCCCTGTGCGATGAGCGCATCCGGCGACCGGTCTGCCCGGCGCAAGAATATCGCAGATGGCCGCCCCGCACGGGTTCCGGTGAAACCCTTAGTGCAATTCTTACGCCAACGTCAGAAATCCCTGACGCGAATCCGCCTCACGCGCGGGGCTGTACTGGTCATTTCCTGACCACCCGGCCACATGCCCTGCGGCACAAGGCGCTTGCCATGCTATCCACAGGTTGATCGCCTCCAGGTCCACATCCTGTGTGGACAACCGGCGACGCGACCGGCGGTTTTTTCACCACCGCTGTTTCCGCCTGCCCGCACAAGGGCTGCCAATGGATATCCACAGCTTTGCCAACGAGACCTCCACACCCGGTGTGGACAACCGGCGGCGCTGGCAGGCACCCGGAGCGCGCGCTACTCTGTAGCCCCTTTCCCTGCCCGCGGCCCGGTCCCTGGATCGAGGGCCGCCAGACGCAATGACCGCACTGTCCCAACGCGATTTCACCCTGGCCCCGGAGAACAACGAGCAGCTCGCGAACCTGGCCGGCCCCTTCGATGAGCACCTGCGCCAGATCGAGCTCAAGCTCGGCGTGGAGATCGCCAACCGGGGGCATGTGTTCCGCATCACCGGCCCGAAGGCCGTCGTCGAGGAGGCGCAGACGCTCATCGAGGCGCTGTTTGCCGAAGCGGCCGAGGTCAGCTTCGATGCGCATGCCATCCACCTGCGCCTGAACCGGGCCAACGTGGAGCACGTGGTGGAGCGCGCGTACGAGGCCCAGGACGTGGCGATCAAGGTCAAGCGCGGCACCGTGCGCGGGCGGGGCGCCAACCAGGCGCGCTACCTGCACCAGATCACCACCCACGACATCAATTTCGGGATCGGCCCGGCCGGCACCGGCAAGACCTTCCTGGCCGTGGCCAGTGCGGTGGAGGCGCTCAACGAATCGCGCGTGCAGCGGTTGATCCTGGTGCGCCCGGCGGTCGAGGCCGGCGAGAAGCTGGGCTTCCTGCCCGGCGACCTCAGCCAGAAGGTCGACCCCTATCTGCGCCCGCTGTACGACGCCCTGTACGAAATGCTCGGCGTGGAAAAGGTGCTCAAGCTGCTGGAAAAGAACATCATCGAAATCGCGCCGCTGGCCTACATGCGCGGACGCACGCTCAACGACGCATTCGTGATCCTGGATGAAGCACAGAACACCACCGTGGAGCAGATGAAGATGTTCCTGACCCGGCTGGGCTTCGGCTCCACTGCGGTGGTCACCGGCGACCTTACCCAGACCGACCTGCCCAAGCACGTGAAGTCCGGTCTGCGCGACGCGATCGAGGTGCTGCGCGACGTGGAAGGGGTGAGCTTCACCTTCTTCGAGGCGCGTGACGTGGTGCGCCATCCGCTGGTGGCGCGCATCGTCAGCGCCTATGATCGCCGCGACCTGCAGCAGGTGAAACCGGGCGCGGAGTAGCCGCAGACCCGCTCTATCGCCGCGCGCACAGGGAGTGCCATGCCTGATCCACGGAAGAGGCTCGTCTTCGTTCTGCTGCCGCTTGCGGCAGTAGCCACGGCAGCCGCCGAAGCGCCGGCGGCACCGCAGGCATACGTCGACACCCGCTATGTCGTTGCCCCGCACGCGGCCGGCGGCTTCACCCTGGAACGCAGCAGCTACGATCCCGACAAGCGGTTGGCCGGTGCCAGCTTCCTGTATCGGCTGAAGGAACAGCCGGACGTGGTGGTCAACGTGTACGTGTATGCCGCCGGGCGGATGGCGCCCGACGATGCACTCGCCGGCCGTGCCGCGCGCGCGCTGGTGCCGGCGATGCAGGTGGTCAACGTCAGCGGCTGCGCCAACGCGACCATCAACCTCGACGTCAACGCGACACCGGCGCAGTCCGCTGCCGAACTGAGCCGCCAGGTGATGGCGCACAAGGGGTACAGCTGCCACCTCTCGGCCGATGCGGCCGGCATCGCCGAACACACCGTCGGGGCCGATGTCATTCCGATCCACTACCAGGCATCGGACTGGACGTCGCAGTGACGGCCCGCACGCGCGATACTGTCGGTTCCTGACTGTTCTGAAATGCCGGTATCGCCATGACCAAGGGTCCTGTCCGCCTCGATGTCGCCGTGAGCTACGCCCTGCCCCGTGCCGGGTTGCCCTCGGCGGTGAGCTTCCGCAAATGGGTGGCCGCCGCGCTGAAGGGCCGCATCCGTGAAGCCGACCTGGCCATCCGCCTGGTCGATGCCAAGGAGGGCCAGTCGCTGAACCGGCACTACCGTGGCAAGGATTACGCCACCAACGTCTTGAGCTTCCCCGCCGACGTGCCCGAGGGCCTGCCCAAGGGGGTCAAGTTCCCGTTGCTGGGCGACCTGGTGGTGTGCGCGCCGGTGGTGGCCCGCGAGGCCGTGGAACAGGGCAAGGCGCTGAACGCGCATTACGCGCACCTGACCGTGCACGGTGTGCTGCACCTGCTGGGCTGGGACCACGAAGACGACAAGGAAGCCGATGCGATGGAGCAACTGGAACGCGAGATCCTGGCTGAACTCGGCATCGCCGACCCCTACGCCGGCGAGCGCTGAGCCATGCGCGACGAACCGTTGTTCGACCGCCGCCCCGCGCGTTGGCCGGCGGCGCTGTTCGTGCTGGCGCTGCTGGGGTGCGCGCTGGTTTTCCTGATGGCGCCGTCGAGCCTGGGCGGGGTGCGTTTCGGTATCTGCGCGGTGCTGGCCGTGCTGGCGGTCGCCCTGCTGGCGCCGGCCCGTCGTGGCTGGCGGGCCGCCTGGGCGCGGTTGAGCGCCACCACGCAGCGACGCGTCCGCCTCGCCATCGCCCTGACCTGCGCCACCAGCCTGGCGGCCAGCCAGGTGGTCGGATTCGTGCTGCCCCGGTATCTGGCGGGTCCGTCCGAGCCGACCCACAGCCCGGGCGGCGTCAGTGCGCTGATGGTGCTCGGCCTGCTCGCCGTACTGACCGCACCTTCGGCATGGCGCACGGTGTACCGGGCGCTGCATCGTGGCCGTCCGACGCCGGAGCAGCAGCCGTTCTTCCGCGCCAGTGCCGTCCAGTTGGGTGGCCTGTTCGGCCTGGCTGTGCTGTGCGTGCGCCTGCTGCCGCCGGCGGCCGTGCAGCTGGAACAGGGCGGTTCAACGCTGTGGCAGATCGCGGCAGGCGCGCTGAACGTGCAGGCCTGGCTGTCACACTGGACGCTGCTGTTCCTGCTGCTGACCGCGATCGGCTGGGCGCTGGACCGCTGGCGGCGCGCCCCTGCGCCGACGGCGGGAATGCCATGATCGGCGCCTGTCGCCGTTGTCGTTTGTGATGGAAGCCTCGTGATGCCCCACCTTCCCACCGCGCTGGCCGGCCTGATGGGCCTGCTGCCGCTGGCCGCCGACGGCGCCACCCCCACGCTGGACCTGCCGGCCCTGATCGAATGCCGCCAGAGCGTGGCCGACTACGCCGCCGTGGCCCCGGTGGTCGCCGACCCGCTCAAGGCGGTGGCCAGCGGCCTGCAGCCACTGCCGCAGACCAACCAGTTCATGACCGAGTTCCGCCTGGCCGCCCCGCTGACGGTGTTCGGCCAGCGCACCGAGTACGTCGCCGTGGCCGGTGCGAGCATCATGGCGATCCTGGACCTGCCCGACCCTCGCCCCCTGGCCGGCAGCTTGGCGCTGGAGACCGCGGTCGACAGCCCGGACAAGTTCATGGCCGGCCGCGAGCTGGTGAGTCGCGATGTGACCGACCCCAGGACCGGCGAGGCACAGATCGAGTCGGTGATCCTGAGTCTGTCCACGGTCAAGAGCCACCCGGGCAAGACCCTTGCCGGCTGCACCTACAGTCTGGATCTGCCGCCGGAGGAGGAGGCGCCGGAACCGCCACCCGCCCTGCCCGTCCCGTCGGTGAATGCGGCCCCTGCCGGGGGGCGCTGACAGCGCCGCGCATCCTGCTAGACTAAATCCAACGCCCGGCTCGCCGGGTGCCTTTTTTCCAGAGATGTCTGAAGACGACAGTAGCAGCTCCTCCGTGGAGCACATTGAGAAGAAGCGCAGCTGGCTGGAACGCCTGACCTCTGCCTTCTCCGGCGAACCCCACACCCGCGACGAGCTGGTGGCGGTCCTGCACACCGCACAGGAAGACGGCCTGATCGCCGCCGACACGCTGCGCATGATGGAAGGTGCGATCTCGGTGGCCGAGCTCACCGTCGGCGACGTGATGATTTCGCGTTCGCAGATGGTGTCCCTGCCGGTCGAAGCGCCCTTCCTGGACCTGATGAAGCAGGTGGTCGAATCCGGCCATTCGCGCTTCCCCGTCCACGGCGACAACAAGGACGACATCCTCGGCATCCTGCTGGCCAAGGACCTGCTGCGCGGCGTGGTGGCCGACAACGGGCCGGCCAACATCCGGGAGCTGCTGCGCCCGGCAGTGCTGATCCCCGAGGCCAAGAAGCTCAACGTGCTGCTGAAAGAGTTCCGGCTCTCGCGCAACCACATGGCCATCGTGGTCGACGAGTACGGCGGTGTCGCCGGGCTGGTCACCATCGAGGACGTACTGGAGCAGATCGTCGGCGAGATCGACGACGAGCATGACGAGGCCGAGGACCACACCGCGCAGATCGCGATCCAGGCCGACGGCCAGTACGTGGTCGACGCGCTGACCCCGATCGAGGATTTCAACGAGCGTTTCGGCGCCGCCTTCCCCGACGATGACTACGACACGATCGGCGGCCTGGTGACCGAAGCCATCGGCCACCTGCCTGAAACCGGCGACGAACTGACCCTGGACCGCTTCGTGTTCCGCGTGGCGCGTGCCGATGCGCGCCGGGTGCAGGCCTTCCACGTGACCGTGCTGGCCCCCGACGTACAGGACGAGAATTGACCCACGCCATGCGGCCCCTGCTGATGCGGTGGCCGTTGTGCCGCCTGTTGTTCCTGTCGTGGGTACTTGCCCTGGCCAGCCTGCCGTCGATGGCGCTGGCCCAGGAGGCCCCTGCCCCGCCGCCGGCGCCTGTCGCCGCTGACCCTGCCACGCCCGCACCGCGCATCGGCGTGGTGACCATGCAGCCGGGCGAGATCTTCTTCGAGCGCTTCGGCCACGATGCGCTGGTGGTGGTGGACCCGGTGACCGGCGCGGCCACTTCCTACAATTTCGGCTACTTCGATCCGTCCGAACCGGACTTCATCGGCCGCTTCGTGCGCGGCGAGATGATGTACTACCTGGTGGCGCTGCCGCTGGAGCAGGACCTGTCCTATTACCGCGAGAGCGGCCGCGGCGCGAGCATCCAGTGGCTGGACCTGGACCCGCAGCAGGCGCGCGCACTGGCCGCTTCGCTGGCCGAGCGCGCCAAGCCGGAAAACGCGCGTTACCACTACGACTACTACACCGCCAACTGCGCCACGATGGTGCGCGACGCGGTTGACCAGGCCCTCGGCGGCGGACTGCATTCACAGCTGTCCGGGCGCTCGCGCGGCAACACCTACCGCAGCGAATCGGTGCGGCTGGCCTCGCCGTCGCCCTGGATGTGGCTGGGCTTCGATATCGGTCTGGGACCGTTCGCCGATGCGCCGCTGTCGCGCTGGCAGGAAGCGTTCGTGCCGATGCGCCTGGCCGATGCGCTCCGCCAGGCGCGCAACAGCGACGGTCGCCCGCTGGTGCAGGCCGAGCAGGTGCTGCTGCCGCACCGGATCGCACCGGAGCCGGCCGAATCGGCACGCCGCTGGTGGCCCTGGCTGCTGTGTGGGCTGATTGCCGCCGCGGGCGTGGTGGCGCTGCGTGCGCGGCGGCGCTGGCTGGGCGGCATCGCGCTGCCGTTCTGGCTGTTCTGCGGCATTGCCGGTGCGCTGCTGACCTACCTGTGGGGCTTCAGTGCCCACCAGGCTGCGTGGGCCAACCGCAACCTGCTGCAGCTCTCGCCGCTGTGCCTGCTGCTGCTGCCCGGCGCCATCAGCCTGCTGCGCGGCCGCCAGCCGTGGCGCGGCTTCCGCGCCGTGCTGTGGGCGGTGGCCCTGCTGTCCGGGCTGGGCCTGGTCCTGCACTGGCTGACCCTGCAGGCGCAGTACAACCTGCAGTGGATCGTGCTGCTGCTGCCGATCCACATCGCCCTGGCCTGGGCACTGGGCCGCCGTGACTTGCCCGTCACGACCCGCTGACGCACGATGCCCGCCATGCAGACCGTCCCGATCGCCAATCCCGCCTGCGTCATCAACTGCGTGCACTACGACGACCAGGGCAAGCGCCACGACATCAGCCTGGATGCGATCAGCGACGTGATCGAAAGCGGCAACGGCTTCGTCTGGGTGGGCCTGTACGAGCCTGACGACCGCGTGCTGCTGAAGCTGCAGGAAGAGTTCTGCCTGCACTCGCTGGCCATCGAGGATGCGCGCAACGCGCACCAGCGTCCGAAGGTGGAGGCGTACGGCAATTCGCTGTTCGTGGTGGTCACCACCGCGCAGATGGTCGACGAGCGCATCGAATACGGTGAGACCCATGCCTTCCTCGGCCCGCGCTTCCTGGTCACGGTGCGCCACGGCGCGTCGCTGTCCTACGCCGCGCCGCGCGCGCGGGTGGAACGCGAGCCGGAGCTGCTGCGCCGGATGGGGCCCTCGTACTGCCTGTACGCGGTGCTGGATTTCGTGGTCGACAACTACCTGCCGATCACCCAGCGCTACCGCGACACGCTGGAGCTGCTGGAGAAGGACATCTTCGCCGACCGCTACAAGCGCCAGACCGTGGTGCGGCTGTACGAACTCAAGCGTGACCTCAACAAGATGCGCATGGCCGTGGCCCCGCTGCAGGACATGCTCTCGCAGATCAAGCGCTACCAGGGCGAACTGGTGCCGGACGAGGTCAAGCTGTACCTGCGCGACGTGCACGATCATGCCGTGCGCATCAGCGATGTGATCGACACCCTGCGCGAGATGCTGGGCACCGCGTTGAGCGTGAACCTGTCGCTGGTGACCCTGGCCCAGGGCGAGACGGTCAAGCGCCTGGGCGCGTGGGCCGCACTCCTCGCGGCCCCGACCTTGATCACGAGCTGGTACGGCATGAACTTCACCCACATGCCCGAACTGGACAAGCCGTGGGCCTACCCGGCGATGATCATCGGCGTGGGCGCGGTCTGCGTGGGCCTGTACCGCCTGTTCAAGCGCGTACGCTGGCTGTAGTGTCGGCCGCTGGCCGGCTCCCGCAGATGCCGGCCACGCCCGTTCCCGTATTTGCGGGCCGCCGCCTCGCCCCGCGTCGTCAGGCGACGTAGACCGTTTTGATGTTCATGAACTCGTGGATGCCGTGGTCGGCCAGCTCGCGGCCGAAGCCGGAGCGCTTGGTGCCGCCGAACGGCAGGCGTGCGTCGCTCTTGACGATGGCGTTGACGAATGCGGCGCCGCATTCCAGGCGCTTGGCGATCGCTTCGCCACGCACCGGATCGCCACTCCACACACTGCCACCAAGACCGAAGGTGGTGTCATTGGCCACGCGCAGCGCGTCGGCATCATCGCGCACGCGCAGGATCGCGGCGACCGGTCCGAACAGCTCTTCGTCATAGGCCGGCATGCCGGGTGCCACATGGTCGAGAATGGTTGCCGGGTAACCGGCATGCGAACCGGCCACCGGCTCGCCGCCAAGCAGCACGGTGGCGCCCTTGGCCACGCTGGCCTGCACCTGCCTGTGCAGCTCATCGCGCAGGTCGGCACGCGCCATCGGCGCCAGCGTGGTCCTGTCATCCTGCGGGTCGCCGTAGACGCGCTCGGCGGCCGCCGCGACGAACTTCGCCACAAAGGCATCGGCGATCGCATCGACCACCACGAAACGCTTGGCGGCGATGCAGGTCTGCCCGCTGTTGTCGAACCGCGACTTCACCGCGGCGGCGACGGTCTTGTCCAGGTCGGCGTCGTCGAGCACCACGAATGCGTCGCTGCCCCCCAGCTCCATGACGCACTTCTTGAGCTGGTCGCCGGCATTGGCGGCGATCGAGCGCCCCGCGCGCTCACTGCCGGTCAGCGTGACCGCCTTGACCCGCCTGTCGCGCAGCACCTCGGCCGCCTGGTCGTTGTCGATATGCAGCACATCGAACACACCGTCCGGCAGGCCACCATCGCGGCAGACCGCCAGGATCAGATCGGCGCACTGCGGCACGTTGCTGGCGTGCTTGAGCAGCGCCACGTTGCCGGCCATGAATGCCGGGGCGAGGAAGCGGAACACCTGCCAGATCGGAAAATTCCACGGCATCACCGCGAACACGCAGCCGATCGGCTCGTAGCGCACGTAGCTGCGCTGGGCCTCGGTGTCGATCAACTGCGGCTTGAGGTAATCGGCGGCGTGGTCGGCGTAGTACTCGCAGGCCTGCGCGCACTTCTCGATTTCGGCCAGCGCCTCGCCCTTGAGCTTGCCCATTTCGCCGGTCATTGCCTGCTGGATGTCATCCCTGCGGGCGCGCAGCTGCGCGGCGATGCCGCGCAGGATGCCACCACGCTCCTGCAGCGAGCGCGCCGTCCACAGCGGGAAGGCAGTTGCCGCTGCCGCCAGACGCTGTTCGATCCCGACGGCATCAAGCAGTTCGTGACGGTACGTGACCTGGCCGGTCGCGGGATTGACGATTTCAACGGTCATCGTGGTACTCCGGAAGACAGACCGTCATTCTGCGCCCGGAGGTGTGATCCGGATGTTGCCGCGGCTGGCGGGCGCCGGGCTCGGGGTGCGTCATGGCGTCGCAGGAGCCAGAGCCACAGCGCGGGCAGTCGCTTCGTCGGGGCGGGCATGGTGGGGTGCGTTGCCGGGCGCCGGCGTGGCTGGGTTGGCAGGACCGTTGCCTCACCCCTTGTCCTGCAGCGCCATCTGCAGATCGCGCTGGCGGCGCTTCTCGCCGCGCGCGGTGATGTACCAGCCGATCACGGCGGCGACCGACACCGCCAGCACCATCAGGGTGGCCAGCGCGTTGATCTCCGGCTTGATGCCCATGCGCACCGAGGCGAACACCTTCATCGGCAATGTCGTGGAGTTCGGGCCTGCCACGAAGCTGGCGATCACCACGTCGTCCAGCGACAGCGTGAAGGCCAGCAGCCAGCCGGCCACCAGCGCCGGTGCGATGATCGGCAGGGTGATCTGGAAGAACACTTTCAGGCGCCCTGCCCCAAGGTCCATCGCCGCTTCTTCCAGCGAACGGTCCAGTTCCTGCAGGCGCGAGGACACCACCACCGTTACGAACGACAGGGTGAAGGTGACATGCGCGATCCAGATCGTGACCACGCCGCGGCTCGGGAAACCGGGAATGCCGCCCATCGACACCAGCAGGGTCATCAGCGAGAACCCGAGGATCACTTCCGGCATCACCAGCGGCGCGGTAATCAGCGCCCCGAACACCGTCTTGCCCGGGAACTGGCGGAAACGGGTCATCACCATTGCCGCCATCGTGCCCAGCACCGTCGCAGCCGTGGCGGTCCAGAACGCCACTTCCAGGCTGATCCACAACGCATCCAGGATCTGCCGGTTGTTGAACAGCTCACCGTACCAGCGGGTGGAGAACCCCGACCACACCGTGGCCAGCTTGGAGGCGTTGAAGGAATACACCATCAACAGCAGGATCGGCAGGTACAGGAAGGCAAAGCCCAGCCCCAGCACGCCCCAGCCCAGCCAGCGGTTGCCGCGCACCATGCTCATGACAGCTTCCCTTCCAGCTCGCGCTGCTGGAAGCGGTTGAAGACCAGGATCGGCACCAGCAGCAGCGCCAGCATCACGATCGCCACCGCCGAGGCGGTGGGCCAGTCGCGGTTGTTGAAGAACTCGCCCCACAGCACCCGGCCGATCATCAGCGTGTCCGGCCCACCGAGCATTTCGGGAATCACGAATTCGCCCACCGCCGGGATCATCACCAGCATGCAGCCGGCGACGATGCCGCTGCGCGACAGCGGCAGGGTGATGCTCAGGAACGCCCGCCACGGCTTGGCGCCGAGGTCATAGGCGGCCTCCAGCAGACGATGGTCGAGCTTGACCAGATTGGCGTACAGCGGCAGCACCATGAACGGCAGGTAGCAGTACACGATGCCGATGTACGCGGCGGTCGGGGTGTACAGGATCTGCAGCGGCGCATCGATCAGGCCCAGCTTCATCAACCACTGGTTGAGCAGGCCGTTGCGGTCCAGGATGCCGATCCACGCGTACACGCGGATCAGGAACGAGGTCCACGACGGCAGCACCACCAGCATCATGGCCACGTTGCGCGCGGCCGGCGACATCCGCGAAATCACGTAGGCCATCGGATAACCGATCAGCAGCGTGAGCAGTGTGGAGACCAGCGCAATCCTGATCGAGCTCAGGTAGGCCAGCACGTACTGGTTGTCCTTGACCAGCGCGGCGTAGTTGCCGAGGTTGAGCTTGAGCGAAAACGCGCCGTCCACATACTCCAGCAGCCACGTGTACGGCGGCGAACCGACTTGGGTGCGCGCGAACGAGATCATCAGGATGATCACGAATGGCACCGCGAAAAACAGCAGCAGCCACAGGTACGGCGCAGCGATCACGCCACTGCGCGTGCCGGGGAGCCAACGCTTCCAGCCCGTGGCGTTCATGCGGTGAGCACCACGCCGTCGTTGTCGCGCCAATGCACCCACACGCTGTCGCCCCAGGTCAGCCCGTCGCTGGCCCAGCGCTGCGAGTTGGCGAAGTTGGACAGCACCTTGGCGCCGCTGGGCAGGCGCACGTGGTACACCGAATGGCTGCCGAAATAGGCGATGTCCTCGATCACGCCCTGGGCCTTGTTGGTGGCGCCCTCGGGCTCGTCCTTGCCGATCATCACCTTCTCCGGACGCAGCGCGAAGGCGACCGGCTGACCTTCGTAACCGGTGATCCCGTGGGCGACATAGATCGGCGCCGGGAACAGCGGGGTGCGCACCGTGACGTACTCGGGCAGGTCCTCGTCGATGACGCCGTCGAACAGGTTCACCGACCCGATGAACTCGGCGACGAAGCGGTTGGCGGGCTGCTCGTAGATCTCGTCCGGTTTGCCGACCTGCTGGATCCAGCCAGCGTCCATCACCGCAATGCGGGTGGCCATCGTCATGGCCTCTTCCTGGTCGTGGGTGACCATCACGCAGGTCACCCCCGAGGTCTCGATGATGTTGACCAGCTCCAGCTGCATCTGCGAACGCAGCTTCTTGTCCAGCGCCCCCATCGGCTCGTCCAGCAGCAGCAGCTTGGGCCCCTTGGCCAGCGATCGCGCCAGCGCCACGCGCTGCTGCTGGCCACCGGAGAGCTGGTGCGGCCTGCGCTTGGCCAGCCTGCCCATCTGCACCAGCTCCAGCATCTCGCCCACGCGCGTACGGATCGCATCGCGCGCCATTCCGTCCTGCTTCAGGCCAAACGCGATGTTCTGCTCCACGGTCATGTGCGGAAACAGCGCGTAGGACTGGAACATCATGTTGATCGGGCGCTGGTACGGCGGCAGCGCATTGATGCGCTGGCCATCCAGGTCGATGCTGCCGGCGGTGGGCGTCTCGAAGCCCCCCAGGCAGCGCAGCAGGGTCGACTTGCCGCTGCCCGAGCCACCCAGCAGGGCGAAGATCTCGCCCTTCCTCACGTCCAGACTGACGTCGTCAAGCGCGACGAAGCCGTCGAACTCCTTGCGCAGCGCGCGGATGGACAGATAGCCCGGTTCGAGGACCGGCACGACCTCGCCTTCCGGCTTGGCTTCTAGTGGCATGGGGAGCGGCTCCGGGCGCGCGTCGGGACGGGGGGAGGATCCCATTTTAACGGTCGCGGCCGCGTCATGGGCCGCAACCGACACCGCCGGCACAGGGCCGGCGGTTGAAGGGGTGTACCAGACGGGGGCGGTTCAGCGCCCGGTCTTGACCTCGGTCCACAGCCGCGTGTAGAGCTTGTCCACTTCCGGGGTGTTGATCGAGTAGGTGAACATTCTGGCGGCCACGTCGGCCGGCGGGTAGATGGTCGGGTCGTTGCGGATGGCCGCGTCCACCAGCGGCGTGGCCGCCGTCACCGGGTTGGCGTAGTGGATGAAGTTGGTGTTGGCCGCGGCGACCTTGGGTTCGAGCAGGTAGTTGATGAAGGCGTAGGCGGCCTCCGGGTGCTTGGCGTCCTTGGGAATGGCCAGCATGTCGAACCACTGCGGCGCGCCCTCGCGCGGGATCGAATAGGCCACGGTGACGCCGTTGTCGGCCTCGGCGGCACGGTCACGGGCCTGGATGATGTCACCGGACCAGCCGACCACCAGGCAGGTACCGCCGTTGGCCAGCGAGCCCACGTACTGCGAGGAGTGGAAGTTCTGCACGTACGGGCGGATGCTCTTGAGCAGCGCGGCCGCCTTCTGCAGGGTGGCCGGGTCGTTGCTGTGCGGATCCTCGCCGAGATAATGCAGCGCGATCGGGATCATGTCCGACGGGGTGTCCAGAATGGTCACGCCGCAGTCCTTCATCTTGGCGATGTTCTCCGGCTTGAACACCAGATCCCAGCTGTTGGCGATCTCGGTGCTGCCCCCGAAACGCTGCTTGAGCAGCTCCACGTTGTAGCCGATCCCGGTGGTGCCGATCATGTAGGGCACGCCGTACTGGTTGCCCGGGTCCTGCTGGGCGATGCGCTTCATCATCTCCGGGTCGAGGTTGCCCAGGTTCGGAATCCTGCTCTTGTCCAGTGGCAGGAACACACCGGCCTTGATCTGGCGCCCGAAGAAGTTCAGCGTCGGCACCACCACGTCGTAGCCGCTGTCACCGGCCAGCAGCTTGGTCTCGACCATCTCATCGCTGTCGAACACATCGTAGGTCACCTTGATCCCGGTCTTCTTCTCAAAGTCCGGAATGGTGTTCTCGGCGATGTAATCGCTGTAGTTGTAGACGTTCAGCACCTTGGCGTCTTCCTGTTTGCCGCCGCCACAGGCGCTGAGCAGGGACACGGCAATGCCGAGGGTGAGGATTCGCAGCTTCATCGGACTCTCCACAGGTCAGGTGCGAGATGGGGGAACCGGCCGGACCGGCAAGACGGGTGCCAGCCTACCGGGCGCGCGCCCATTTTCCCAGCACGCGGCCCTCACGGCCTTGCCGCACCGGGTGCGTCACGGCCTTCAGACGTTGAGCAGCAGGAACTCGCGCTCCCACGAGCTGATGACGCGGAAGAAGGTCTCGTACTCCTTGCGCTTGACCGAGACATAGGCCCGGCAGAAGCGCTCGCCAAGCATGTCGCGCAGTTCCGGGCAGCCCTCCAGCCCGTCCAGCGCCTCGCCCAGCGAGCGCGGCAGGTCGTAGCCCAGCTCCTTGGCGCTGCCGCCGATCGGCGCGGTCGGCGAGCCCTGCTCACGGATGCCGAGCAGGCCGGCCGCCAGCGTCGCGGCCATCGCCAGGTACGGGTTGGCGTCCGACCCGGCGAAGCGGCTCTCCACGCGCATGTTCTCCGGGGTGTCCATCGGCACGCGCAGCCCGCAGGTGCGGTTGTCGAAGCCCCAATGCACGTTGCTCGGCGACACCTCGCCGAACACCAGCCGACGGTACGAGTTCACGTTGGGGGCGAAGAACGCCATCGCCATCGGCACGTACTTCTGCAGGCCCGCCAGGTAGTGGCCGAAGATCGGACTGAAGTCCTCACCGCCGTTGTCGCCGCTGAAGACATTGTGGCCGTCGCTGATCCGTATCAGGCTCTGGTGGATGTGCATGGCACTGCCCGGCTCGGTCTCCATCGGCTTGGCCAGGAAGGTGGCGTACACCCCGTGGCGCATCGCCGCCTCGCGCATGGTGCGCTTGAACAGGAATACCTGGTCGGCCAGGTCCATCGCATCGGCATGGGTGAAATTGACCTCCAGCTGCGCCGCACCGGATTCATGGATCAGCGTGTCCACGTCCAGCTTCATCGCATCGCAGTAGTCGTACATCAGGTCCAGGATGGGATCGAACTCGTTGACCGCATCGATGGAATAGGACTGGCGTGCGGTCTCCGGGCGCCCCGAGCGCCCGGCGGGCGGCAGCAGCGGGAAGTCCGGGTCGGTGTTCTTCTGCACCAGGAAGAACTCCAGCTCCGGTGCCACTACCGGGCGCAGGCCCAGTGCGGTGTAGCCGTCCAGCACCCGCCGCAGCACGTTGCGCGGGGCCAGTTCGTGCGGTTGGCCGGTCTTGGTGTAGCAGTCGTGGATCACCTGCGCGGTGGGATCGGTGGCCCACGGCACCATGCGGACCGTGTCCGGGTCCGGGCGCAGGATCATGTCCGAATCCGACGGCGAGGTCAGTTCGTAGTAGTCGTCGGGGAACTCGCCGGTCACGGTGGTGGCGAAGATGCCCTCGGGCAGGCGCGTGCCGTAGTCGTGGGAAAACTTGTCAGCCGGGATGATCTTGCCGCGCGCATTGCCGGTGATGTCCGGCACCAGGCACTCCACTTCGGTGATGCGCCGGTCCTTGAGCCAGCGCAACAGCACGCTCTCCTGCGGGACGGGCGGCGTGGCGGATTTCTTGCGCGAGCGCGTTCGGGTGGTCATGACCGGTCTGCTGTAGAGGAGTAGCGGCGACAAGCATCGCCGAAGGCACGGAAAATACTGTGATAGAACGCATCGCTGGCGACACGCCATTCCGGGTGCCACTGTACGCCGAGGACGAAACGATGCGTGGGACTGCGCGCGGCTTCGACCAGCCCGTCCGGCGCCCGCGCCTCGACCTGCAGCCCCGGCGCGAGCCGCGCGATGCCCTGCCCGTGCACCGAGTTGACCCTCGCCGTCTCCGCACCCGCCCAGCCGGCCAGCCAACCGCCCGGTGTGAGCACGACAGCGTGGGCCGGCCCGTACTGCACGTCGACCGTGGCAGCGGGGTCTTCACGATGGTCGAGCATGCCCGGCACCCGCTGCACCCGTGGGTGCAGGCTGCCCCCGAGCGCGACATTGAGCTCCTGGAAGCCGCGGCAGATCGCCAGCACCGGCAGGTCACGCGCCAGCGCCGCCTGCAGCAGCGCGAACGCGTTGGCATCGCGCGCCGGATCGTGCGGGTTGCCAGGCCAGGACGGTGGGCCATCGTAGTGACGGGGGTCGATGTTGCTGACCGCGCCGGTCAGCAGCAGCCCCTGCAGGCGGTCCAGCCAGGGGCTGGCCGGCAAGGCGGGGTGCAGGCTGGGCAGCAGCACCGGCACCACGCCGGCCGCCTGGACCAGCGCCTGCACATACTTTTCGCCCGCCATCGCAAACCGGTGATGGCCCAGCTGCAGGCTGTCGGTGGGCAGGCCGACCCAGGGTGACGGGTCCATGCATCGTGCTCGGATGACCTGGCTGCACGGTACGCCGACGCGCGCGGGCCACGCAAGCGCGACCTCCACGATGCGTTGCCGGCGTTGCTGGCATGCTGTGCGCATGACTGACGCCCCCTCCCTTCCCTGCCGGTGCCGCGCATGAGCAGCACCGCCGTCGCGCATGCGCCGAGCTGGTACGCCGACAGCGTGCCGGACGTGGCCGTGCATGCGCCGCTGCATGGCGACCATGTCGCCGACGTCTGCGTGCTGGGTGCCGGCTACACCGGCCTGTCCGCCGCGCTCGCGCTGGCCGGGCGCGGCTATCGGGTGATCGTGCTCGAAGCGCAGCGCGTCGGCTGGGGCGCGTCCGGACGCAATGGTGGCCAGGCCATCGTCGGCTATGGCTGTGAAGTGGACACCTTGGAACGCCTGGTCGGCCCGGCCGATGCCCGCCTGCTGTTCGATTTTTCGCGCGACGGCATGCGCCTGCTGCGCGATCGACTCCAGCGCCACCAGATCCAGTGCGACTGGCGGGACGGCCATGCCAGCGTGCCGATCAACGCCCGCCAGGAACGCGGGCTGCGCGCGGGCCTGGTCGCACTGGCCGAACGCTACGATTATCCGCTGCAGTGGTGGGACCGCAGCCAGCTCCAGCAGCAGCTGGACAGTCCGCGCTATCGCGGGGCGATGTTCGATGCTGACAGTGGCCACCTGCATCCGCTGGCCTATGCGCAGGGCCTGGCACGCGCGGCGGCATGCGCCGGCGCGGTCATCCACGAGCACTCGCCGGTGCTGCGGCTGGAACGGGGCACGCGCCCGCGGCTGCGCACTGCCGCCGGCAGCGTCAGCGCCAGCCATGTGGTGATCGCCGGCAACGCCCTGCTGCAGGGCATCGCGCCGGCGCAGGAAGCACGGATCATGCCGGTGGGCACCTATATCGGTGCCTCGCAGGTACTGGGGAAGGCCCGCGCGCAGGCCCTGATCCGCAACGACATGGCGGTGGCCGACGTGAGCTGGGCGCTGGATTACTTCCGTCTCAGCCACGACCACCGGCTGCTGTTCGGCGGCCGGGCCAGCTACTCGGCGCTGCCGCCGCCGGGCCTGCGCGGCGTGATGACGCGGCGCATGCACCAGGTGTTTCCGCAGCTGGCCGATGTGGAAATGGACTATGTCTGGGGCGGCCTGGTGGATATCACCCGCAACCGCGCGCCCGACTGGGGGCGCCTGGACCCCACGGTGTATTACGCGCAGGGCTTCTCCGGCCACGGCGTGGCGGCCGCGGGACTGGCCGGCGTGATATTGGCCGAGGCCATCGCGGGGCAGTCGGAACGGCTGGACGTGTTTGCCCGTATCCCGCACCGCCGCTTCCCGGGTGGGCGTGCGCTGCGCACCCCGCTGCTGGTGGCGGCGATGTCCTGGTACAAGCTGCGCGACGCGTTGTGGTGATCGGAGGTGATCGCGCGCAGTTTCCCGTCGCGATTGCAACCGCTGGAAACTGCCGATACTGTCCCGTTCTCCGGGAATGCCGTCTGGATGGATTCTCCGCCGCGACGGAAGACCGGCCTCATACGACACGCCGGGGCGTCGCACGATGGGACTGGTGGAGAAACGGACGTCAACTGAACCTGCGCATTCGGCCCGCTGGCCTCGCTCTGGCCGCGGTATATGCCCTCGCCTGCCGGAGCGCACGTCATCGGCCTATATACCCACGTGCGCTGCGGCAACCCGCAGAGAAAATAGAGACGCAAATCACACTCAAGGCCGAATGCTGCGCCGCGTCTGCTGAAACCCACGGTCACCGCAATCCGGCAACTGTCCTGCGCAATTGCATAATCCTTCCCGTGTGGATACCGTCCACTCATAGTGTATTGCGCCGCATGGATGTTGACGGGGCACGGACAGGAGGGAAGGCGTGCGAGGCGAATGGTGGAAAGATGGTCTTCAGCTGAAGCTGCACATCCGCCCGGTCGGACTTGCTCTCGCAGTTGTGTATGCCTTTGCATGCTGGGGCGCGCGCAAGCTGTCCCTCGACCAGTTCTACCTGCCTGCGGGCATACGGGTGGCCGCGCTGCTGCTCTGCCCACCACGCCTTTGGCCTTACCTGTTCCTCGGCGAATACGCCTACTTTGCCCAGATGCGTTACCCGATGGTGGAAAAGTACGGGCTGACCTGGGTGATACTCGCTTCCGTCTCCCTGATGCCCACAGTGGCACTGATTGTACGACTGCATCGCCGCATGATGGCCGCCACCACCCAGGTCTGGCTGCTCTCGGTTGGCGCGGCATCGGCCGTCGCCGTTACATCGTTGAACCTGGCGCTGATGCACCTGCTCTGGCCGACACCGGATGTGCCGCTGCTGGCCGGCGCAGCGCGCTACATCGTGGGAGACTTCATCGGCATCCTGACGGTGGTCCCGCTTGCCCTGCTCTGGGCATTGAGACGCGCGGAGCCCGCACGGACAGGCCGTTTCCTGACGCCGAGCATCATTGCGGTGGCGGTAATGATCCTGATCGGCATCTCCTCGTCGCTGATTCCAGCAGAATCGGCGACCGCCAAGACCGGCATGCAGCTGTTGTTGGCACTACCGGCCATAGCACTTACCTGCCTGCTTGGGTGGCGTGGAGCGGCGCTGGCCGTTCCATCACTCAATCTCATCATCGGGCTGACGACACCCAAGCCGCATCCTTTGGCGTTTGATTCGACGACCTTCACGTCGCAGATGGTCCTGGCTGTGGCCGGCATCGCCCTTCTTCTGTTCGGGTCGCGCATCACGCACTACTATCATCGCTACCGGATCCATGAAGACGGGGCGGGAAAGGCCATAAAGCTGGCCCGCAATTCACATATCGCGACCGAGAATGGCCTGCGCGAACGTGCGCTTCACCTGAAGAAACTCGGCGACGGCATTGATGTGTCGCTCAAAGAAGTGGTGAACTGGCTGAAACTGCACGGCCACAATGAAATAGCAGGCAGGCTGTTGAACACGGCAACAGTACATTCACGACTGTTCCGTGCGCAGGCAAGCATGGTCTATCCCACCACACTGGATCAGCTGGGCCTGTACGTCGCGCTGCAGGCCGGCGGCGTGCGTGAATCCTGGGATCTGAGCAATCGGGTGACCCGGCCTCGCCTGGAAGGCGACCCGTGCCTCCTGAGCACCGGGCTGCAACTGGCCGCCTATCGGGGAACCACTGAAGCGGTTTCCATGCTGCTCGAGCACGAGTACGGACAGATAACGGTCCGGGCCCGCTGCGGGCGCTTCGGGCCCCGGCGGGGAATCCTCGTTGTCGTCGCACTGCTCGATCCGGCACACACGCTGTCTGAAACAACCGTTACCAGGGTCGATGAGCATCTGGCCGGCCTGCCGCTTGCCTACGGCGGCCTTGTGCAGTGCCGCCGCAATCGGATCAGGATCGTGCTGACGGAGCCATCGACGCGCACACCCGCCAGAGCGGCAGACCTCCCCCAGCAGCACTGGGTTCGGGAGAGTCTCCGGTCTGGTCAATAGGAAGAACGGTTCCCGGTGTGCGGGAACGGATGCTGCCGCGTATCACGCGGCAGCGCGTCATGGCCACATGCGCCCCGGAACGCTATGGCTGCTGGTCTGCGACCTCTACCGACCAGACGGCATCGGCGCCATGACCGTAACGAACCAGCGTAAAGCCGGCTCCCCGATAGACCTCGGACCTGGCTGCGTTCGCCGGAGTCTGGACCCGTTGCAGTGGCAACGACACACGGGCCGGGCTTTCGCCAGCGGGCAGCGTCCAGAACGCGTCATCCGCACGTCCAATGATCAACTGTACCCGTCCAACGAGATCGTTGACCTGGAAGTACGAGATGCCATCACGCTGGAACCCGTACACCCGCCACTCCGGGTCGAGACTCAGGTTGACGGCAACTGGATGCGTCTGGCCCAGCCCACTTCTTGCCAGGGGAGCCCCGTGACCATCAGACTGAGCCAACGCCAACGCCGGAACCACCGCCAGAATCACGCTGGCCACGGCACTACCTATACGTAGAAAAGGCACGTCCACCTCCTGATTGGGGCCAATGAAAACATCGCTTGGCATATTACCTGCGCATCGTCCCGATATCGAACCGGAATGGCGCGATTGTCCTGCTGGCCCTGCCTGCCGGCGGACCGATGGCCATCATGCTCCTGGTCCCGCCTTGCGTCGCGCCTAAAGTTTCATATGAAATGGCCGCTATCCCTGCCGACCCACTCGACTCCGAGCGTACGCCTCATGCCGGCACTGTTGCAGGGCGCTTTCGACAGCGACCCCGGTGATGCTTTGCCCCAGCGGATCCTGCTGGTGGAGAACTCGCGAACGTTCACCAGCATGCTGCGCGAAGCGATCGAGCAGCGCCTGGAGCTACCGGTGTCGGTGGCCACCAGCCTGGCCGAGGCGGGCCGGCTGCTGGACGAGGAACAGGGCTGGTTCCTGGTCCTGACCGGGCTGGTGCTCGCCGATGGCGACCGCGATGGAGTGGTGGAGTTCTTCCTGTCGCGCGGGCTGCCCACGGTGGTGGTCAGCGGCGTCTACGACGAAGACCTGCGCAAGCGTGTGCTGCAGCAGCAGATCATCGACTACGTGTTGAAGAACACGCCCGGCAGCATCGACTATCTCGTGTGGCTGGTGCAGCGGCTGGAGCGCAACCGGCGCATCGCCGCGCTGGTGGTGGACGACTCGCTGTCGGCGCGGATGTACGCCGCCTCCCTGCTGCGCATGTACGGCCACGACGTATACGAGGCCGCCGACGGTGCCGAGGGACTGAAGGCGATCGAGGCGCATCCGGCGATCCGCCTGGCGGTGGTGGACCAGGAAATGCCTGGCATGGAAGGCGTGGAGTTCACCCGCCGCCTGCGCACGCTGCGCTCGCGCGACAAGGTCGCGGTGATCGGCATTTCCGGCAACACCGATCCGTCGCTGATTCCACGCTTCCTCAAGAACGGCGCCAATGACTTCCTGCGCAAGCCATTTTCGCGCGAGGAGTTCTTCTGCCGCGTCTCGCAGAACGTGGACCAGCTGGAGCTGATCGGCACCCTGCAGGACCTGGCCACGCGCGATTTCCTCACCGGGCTGCCCAACCGCCGCTGCTTCCTGGAACAGAGCCAGCGCCAGCTGCCGCAATTGCAGCTGGACGGCGAACAGGTGGCGGTGGCGATGATCGACATCGACCATTTCAAGCACATCAACGACACCCACGGCCACGAGGCCGGCGACGATGCGCTGCGTGCGGTGGCCGCTGCGGTCGCCGCCCACGCGCGCGACCAGGACCTGATCGCGCGGTTCGGCGGGGAGGAGTTCTGCCTGCTCGTGCCGGGGCTGGACCAGGAGGCGGCTTTGACCTACTTCGAGCGCCTGCGCCAGGCGATCGCCGCGCTGGAAGTGAACCTGGGCGAGACGACCCTGCGCATGACCGTCAGCATCGGGCTGTGCTGCCTGCGCCCGCAGCACGATTCGCTGCACCGGCTGATCTCCGAAGCCGATCGCCAGCTCTACCTGGCCAAGGCCGGCGGCCGCAACCGGGTCAACTGCACCACGGTCGCGACCAATGCCGGCGCCCGCGCGTGCGAACCCGCGCTGGCGCCTTGATCGAGATCAACGCGGCCTGGCCGCGTCGTGCCTAGAGTCGTGCCCAGTTGAAAAGCACAGGGAACGCATCATGGCACTTCTGGTCTGGCAGGACGATCTCAACATCGGGATCGAGGTCATCGACCACCAGCACATGCGCATCGTGGAGATGCTCAACCACCTGCATGTCGCGCAGAAGAGCCTGGAGCGACTGGCCGTCGCCGAGGTGATCGACGAGCTGGTGGACTACACCATGTCGCACTTCGCTTTCGAGGAAGAGCTGATGGAGGAAGCCGGCTATCCGTTCTGCGCCGCGCACAAGCGCGTGCACGAGATCTTCGGCAAGCGCGTGGCCGAGTACCGGCTGCGTTTCCAGGCCGGCGAGGACATCACCGATGAACTGCGCACAATGCTGTCGCGCTGGCTGTTCAACCACATCCGTGGCGACGACAAGGCCTATGCGCCGCAGGTCAAGCAGCACCTCAACCAGTTCGCCCGCGAGCACCAGCAGGGCAGCTGGCTGGGCCGCACGCTCAAGCGCTTCTTCGGCTGATCAGCGCGCCCGCCGGCCCATCGCCAGCAGCGCGACGATGGTGACCAGCGCGGTGAGGCAGAGGTAGTAGCCCACCGCGACCAGGCCGAAGCGTTCGGCCAGCCAGGTGGCCACGTACGGCGCGGGTGCAGCGCCCAGAATGCCGGCCAGGTTGAACGACAACGACGCGCCGGTGTAGCGCACCTGCACCGGGTAGATTTCAGCCAGGAAGGTGCCGCAGGGGCCGTAGGTCAGCCCCATCAGGAACAGCCCCAGCGACAGGAAGACGAGCACCATCCACGGGCTGCCGGCCTGGAACAGCGGCGCGAACAGCACGCCGAACGCCAGAATCAGGCCGCTGGCAACGATCATCGTCCGGCGCGTGCCCCAGCGGTCGCCGTAGCGCGCGGACAACGGGATGCCGGCGGCGAAGAACAGGATGCCGGCCATCTGCAGCAGCAGGAAATC
Organism: Stenotrophomonas sp. Marseille-Q5258; assembly: GCF_946900935.1. NCBI lineage: Bacteria > Pseudomonadati > Pseudomonadota > Gammaproteobacteria > Lysobacterales > Lysobacteraceae > Stenotrophomonas > Stenotrophomonas sp. Marseille-Q5258. Next base: position 136,551 of record NZ_CAMPPN010000009.1, on the reverse strand, counting down.
CTCGCGTGCATAGTGCAGCACGGTCGTGCCGTAGCCGAGGGTGAACACGGTCATCAGGTAGAACAGCACGAAGGTGGCGAACGCGCCCAGCGTGCCCAGCAGCAGGGTCATCGGATGCGCGGAGATGACCGTCCACATCGGCAGGCGCACCCGTTCGTTGCGGTCCAGTGCGGCCTGGAACTGCGGCGTCTCGTGGATGTTCAGGCGCACCCACAGCCCGACCGCGACCAGCAGCGAACTGGCCAGGAATGGCACGCGCCAGCCCCACTGCAGGAAGTCGGCATCGCTCATCGCGCGTCCGAGCAGCAGGAATACGCCGGCCGACAGCAGGAAGCCCAGCGGCGCGCCCAGCTGCGGAAACATGCCGTACCAGGCGCGCTTGCCAGGCGGCGCGTTCTCGGTCGCCAGCAGTACTGCCCCGCCCCACTCTCCGCCCAGCCCGAGGCCCTGGCCGAACCGGCACAGTGCCAGCAGCGCGGGCGCCCACAGGCCGATGCTGGCATGCGTGGGCAGCACACCGATCAGTACCGTGGATACGCCCATCGTGAGCAGCGCGGCGACCAGCGTGGCCTTGCGCCCGATGCGGTCGCCGTAGTGGCCGAACACCGCCGAGCCGACCGGCCGCGCGATGAACGCCACCGCGAAGGTCGCCAGCGACTGCAGCAGGGCCGCACCATCGCTGCTGTCGGGGAAGAACAGGTGCGGAAACACCAGCACCGCCGCCGTGGCGTAGATGTAGAAATCGAAGAACTCGATGGTGGTGCCGATCAGGCTGGCCAGCAGCACACGGCGGGGCGAATTGACGGCAGGCGCGGCAGGAGTCGACATCGGACACACGAAAAGGGGCAGCTGCCGGATTCTGCCACGCCCGTTGCCTGCGGCGGGACGATGGTTGCAGACGTGACTGTCCGCCGCCGGCGCCCGCCGCGGCGGTTCACGCGCCCAGATGGATCCAGGTGGCTTTCAGCTCGGTGTACTTGTCGAAGGCATGCAGGGATTTGTCGCGGCCGATGCCGGACTGTTTGTAGCCACCGAACGGCGCGGTCATGTCGCCACCGTCCCATTGGTTGACCCAGACGCTGCCGGCACGCAGGCCGCGCGCCACGCGATGCGCGCGGCCGAGGTCGCGCGTCCAGACACCTGCGGCCAGGCCATACACCGAATCGTTGGCCAGGCGCAGCGCATCCTCCTCATGATCGAAGGGAATCACCGCGAGCACGGGACCGAAGATCTCCTCGCGGGCGATGGCGTGCTGCGGGTCGACCTCATCGAACACGGTGGGCTCCACATAGCTGCCGCCTGCCACCACCTCCACCCGCCGACCGCCAAGCAGCAGGCGGGCGCCCTCGGCCTCCCCCCGCGCCACGTGGTCGAGCACGCGGTCGGCGTGGGCATCATCGACCAGCGCGCCCATCGCGGCGTCCGGCTCGAACGGATGCTGCGGCTGCATGTGCCGCCCGTAGGCGAGCACGCGCGCCACGAACGCATCCTTGATCGAGCGCTGGACCAGCAGGCGCGAGCCTGCCGTGCACACTTCGCCCTGGTTGTAGAAGATCGCGGTGGCCGCGGCCTGCGCCGCTGTGTCCAGGTCCGGTGCGTCGGCGAACACCAGATTCGGGCTCTTGCCGCCACATTCCAGCCATGTCCGCTTGAGGTTGGACTGGCCGGCGCACTGCAGCAGCCGCCGGCCGACTGCCGTAGAGCCGGTAAACGCAAGCGCATCCACGTCCATGTGCAGCGCCAGGGGTTCACCGGTGCGCTGGCCGTGGCCGGGCAGCACGTTGAACACACCGTCGGGCACGCCCGCTTCGGCCGCCAGCGCCGCCAGCCGCAGCGCGCTCAGTGGCGAGCGCTCGGACGGCTTGAGCACCACCGAATTGCCGGCGGCCAGGGCCGGGGCGATCTTCCAGCAGGCCATCAGCAGCGGAAAGTTCCAGGGCACGATGGCCGCCACCACGCCGATCGGCTCACGGGTGATCAGCCCCAGCGTATCCAGCGGCGTGGGCGCTACCTCGCCGTAGACCTTGTCGACCGCCTCGGCGGTCCAGCGCAGGCAGCGCAGGACCCCCGCCAGGTCGCCCTGCCGCGCGTCGCGCACCGGCTTGCCCATGTCCAGGGTCTCCAGCAGCGCCAGTTCGTCCGCATCGCGTTCGACCAGCTCGGCCAGCCTCAGCAGCACCTGCTTGCGCTGCGCCGGGGCGGCCCGCGACCAATGGCCCGCTTCGAAGCTGCGACGGGCGGCGGCGACCGCACGGTCGACGTCGAGGTGGTCGGCATCGACCACCTGTGCCAGCACGCGTCCATCGATCGGGCTGATGCAGGCGTAGCGTGCACCGCTGGCGGCGTCGACGTAGCGCCCGTCGATGAAGGCCTGGTCGGGGATGTGCAGGCCCTCGGCCTGGCGCTGCCAGTCGGCGCGGGTGCGTGCGGCGGTCATGGACGCTCCTCGTTTGATCGGATGGGCTATCGCGGTTATACCTGCCGCCCTCACGGCACGCCGTGACGCGTCTGCGATAGAGTCGTGACCATCCAGACCCTGCGGAGCCGCCATGCCTCGTTCCGAATCGTCACTGAGCGCGCTGTCCCGGCAGATGCCGGCCGATCTCGACGCGTACTGGATGCCGTTCACCGCCAACCGCCAGTTCAAGGCGGCCCCCCGCCTGCTGGTGCGGGCCGAGGGCATGTACTACCACGATGTCGACGACCGCCCGATCCTGGATGGCGCCGCCGGACTGTGGTGCTGCAACGCCGGCCACGCGCGGCCACGCATCGTGCAGGCGATCCAGCAGCAGGCAGCGACGCTGGACTTCGCGCCGCCCTTCCAGATGGGCTCGCCCCTGCCGTTCGTGCTGGCCCAGCGCCTGGCCGCGCTGGCGCCGGCGACGTTGAATCATGCGTTTTTCACCAACTCCGGCTCCGAAGCGGTCGACACCGCGATGAAGATCGCGCTGGCCTACCATCGCCTGCGGGGCGACGGGCAGCGCACCCGCTTCATCGGCCGTGAGAAGGCCTACCACGGCGTCGGCTTTGGCGGTCTGTCGATCGGCGGCCTGCCCAACAACCGCAAGACCTTCGGCCCGCTGCTGGCCGGCAGCGATTTCCTGCGCCATACCCTGGACCTGGAGCGCAATGCGTTCAGTCCCGGCCTGCCCCGGTATGGCGCCGAGCTGGCCGAGGACCTGGAGCGGCTGATCGCCCTGCACGACGCGTCCACCATCGCGGCGGTCTTTGTCGAGCCGATTGCCGGCTCGGCCGGCGTGATCCTGCCAGCCCCGGGCTATCTGCAGCGACTGCGCGAAATCTGTGACCAGCACGGCATCCTGCTGGTGTTCGATGAGGTCATCACCGGTTTCGGCCGGGTCGGCAACGCCTTCGCCGCGCAGCGGTTCGGGGTCACCCCGGACCTGCTGACGATGGCCAAGGGCCTGACCAACGGCAGCGTGCCGATGGGCGCGGTGCTGGCCAGCGACGCGATCCATGCGGCCTTCATGCAGGGTCCGCCGGGAGCGATCGAGTTCTTCCACGGCTATACCTATTCCGGTCACCCCCTGGCCTGCGCCGCCGCACTGGCGGCGCTGGACACGTATGCGGAGGAACACCTGTTCCAGCGTGCCATCGAACTGGGCGAGTACTGGCAGACCCGCCTGCACGGATTGCGCGGCCTGCCCCACGTGATCGACATCCGCACGTTCGGTCTGATCGGCGCCGTCGAACTGGCGCCGCGCAAGGACGCGCCGGGCAGCCGCGGCTATGACGTGTTCGAGCGCTGCTTCCGCGACGGGCAACTGCTGGTGCGCTGCACCGGCGATGTGATCGCCCTGTCGCCACCCCTGATCATCGACAAGGCGCAGATCGACCGGATCGTGGACATCCTGGGAGAGGTGATCCGCGCCACCCGGTGATGTCAAGCCCGACGCGGTTCATGTCGATCAGGGTGCCGGCGGGCGACCGGCACTACAATGGTCGGTCACGTTTGGCTCGCGTATCGGATTGCATGGACATTGTCGTCAAAGAAGAACTCAAGGCCTACATCGACCCACTGACCGCGGACGAGCACGACGCGCTGGAGCGCAGCATCTTGGCCGAGGGCTGCCGCGATGCGCTGGTGCTGTGGGGCGATGTGCTGGTGGACGGCCACAACCGCTACGGCATCTGCCGCAAGCACAACCTCCCGTTCCAGACCGTGCAGAACACGCGCTTCCAGTCGATGGACGATGTGCACCTGTGGATGATCGAGCAGCACCTGGGCCGCCGCAGCGTCTCGGATTTCCAGCGCGGCGTGCTGGCCCTGCGCAAACGCGACATCCTGGCCGAGCGCCATCGCCTGGAACAGGCGCAGCTGCAGAAGGAAAGCGATGGCACGGCCACCGCCGACGCGGCTGCCGACGATGCCGACAGCCCGCCGTGGGCGCCGGCACCGAAGGTGAGCCGGGCCGAGATGGCCCGCGAAGCGCGCCTGAGCAACAGCCAGGTCACGATGATCGAGCGCATCCACAAGCAGGCCGCGCCGGAACTGGTGGAAGCGGTGAAGACCGGCGTGATCTCGATCAGCGCCGCCGCCGCGGTGGCGGCGCTGCCTGAAGACGAGCAGCGCGCGGCGGCTGCGGCGGGCAAGGATGAGCTGAAGCAGGCCGCCAAGCGCGTGCGCGACGCCAAGCGCAAGCCGCGCAAGCCAGCGCAGGAGGTGCTGCACAGTGCGGACGAAGACGCCGAGGTCGACCCGAGCCGCGCCGCCGAAATCGCCGATGCGCTCACCGCCTTGGGCGAAGGCCCGGCCGAGCTGCGCCAGCGGGTGATCGCGCTGACGCTGGAAAATGACACCCTGCGCCAGCAGTTGGCGGCGTTGCGCCGGCAGCTGGCCGAGGCCTGAGGTTCATCGCGTTGCCGGCCAACGGCCGGCATCGCGGTGGAGTGCGGTCCCCGGGCGGGTGCGGTTCATTGGTCCGCACGCCCGGCGTTTCGGCAGGGAACGCCCTGCCGTTGGGTAGACTGCCGGGATGACGCCCCTTTCGACCCCCGACCCACGCCGACGCCAGTTGCGTCGCCTCAAACTGATCGCGCTGGCGATGCTGCTGGCCATGCTGGCCGGCTTCGTGCTCAGCCACTGGATGGGCGAGCGAGGCGTCTGGGCGTGGGTTGGCGCGTTCTGCGAAGCCGCCGCCGTGGGTGCGCTGGCGGACTGGTTTGCGGTGGTGGCCCTGTTCCGCCGCCCGCTGGGCCTGCCGATCCCGCATACGGCCATCATTCCGCACAGCAAAGACCGTATCGCCGACAGCCTGGCGGTATTCGTGCGCGACCAGTTCCTGGAACCCCAGGCGCTGCTGGCGCGGCTGCAGGTGTTCGACCCGGCCAGCCGGCTGGGCAGTTGGCTGGCCGAGCCCGCGCGGGCGCGGATGCTGGCCGACATGGCGCGCGGCTGGGCGCTGCAGGCGCTGGATTTCCTTGACGAGGCGGCGGTCCGGCGCAGCATCCAGGCCTTCGTGATCCAGCAGTTGCGGCAATGGAACGCGGCTGCCACGGCCGGCGAGCTGCTGGGCCTGCTGACCGCCGACAACCGGCACCAGCGGGTGCTGGACGAGGGCCTGACCCGGGTCGGCGACTGGCTGGGCAACGAAGCGGTCAAGCAGCGCGCGTCGGCGCTGATCGTGCGCTACATCCAGCGCGAGTGGCCCAAGCTGGCCAGCACGGTCAACTGGGTCAAACCCATCGATGAAATCGGCGACAGCCTGGCCGAACGGCTCGCGCATGCGGTGCTGGCCGAACTGCAGCAGATCCTGGCACAGCCGGGGCATCCGCTGCGGCGCGATTACGAAATGTGGCTGGGCCAGTACATCCAGCGCCTGCGCAGCGATCCGGCACTGGCGGCCCGGGTCGAGGACCTCAAGCAGCAGATGATCGACCACCCTGCGGTACAGGACTATGTGCAGGGCCTGTGGGCGCGCATCCATGCCAGCCTGCGCGAGGACCTCGCCAGCGAGGACTCGGCGCTGGCCGGCCACCTGCGCCGCAGCCTGGCCGCGGTCGGACAATCGCTGCAGGACGATCCGGCCCTGCGCGAGGCGCTCAACCAGCATCTGATGGACGGCGCCGAACGTCTCACCAGCCGCCTGCGCGAGGGCGTCACCCAGCACATCGCGCAGACCGTCAAAGGCTGGGACGAACGCCACCTGGTGGAACAGCTGGAACTGAGCGTAGGCCGCGACCTGCAGTTCATCCGTTTCAACGGTACGTTGGTCGGCGGGCTGATCGGCCTGCTCCTGCACGCCCTGACCGTCTGGCTGCACTGGTAGAGAACGGCGTACTTGACGCTTTGACCGGGTGTTTTTGTGCCGCAGCTCACGTATTCTGCGGCGCATTCGGGGCCGGAGTGGCCTGCCTGGGGGGATCCATGCGCAACACCATCGTGCTGCTGGCGCTGTGCGCGCTGGCGGGCAACGCCGAGGCCGGGCGCATCTACAAATGCGCGGCCAACGGACAGACCGTCTACCAGTCGGTGCCCTGCCCGGCCGACCAGGACACCGGCGTGACGCGGCCGATCATCAAGGACCCCAAGCTCAGCTGGGAAGAGCGCAGCCGCGCGCAGCGCGAACTGTACGAGGCACGCCAACGCATGCAGGCCGACGCCGGGCGCACGGCTGCGCCGATCCGCGGCACGGTGATCGATGGGGCCGCCGATCCGGAGAAATGCGAGGAACTGCGCTTCCGCCGCGATCTGGCCGAAACCCTCAGCGGGCAGAAGGCTCCGCAGCGCGTCAACGACGCGGTACGCCAGGCCTGCGCCGCGCGCTGACCCGCCTCAGCCAGCCACCGCACGTATCGCCGCCACCAGCGTCTCGATCTGCGCCGGCGGGGTGAATATCCCGGGCGTCACGCGCAGACAGGCGCCCGATGCCAGGCCGTCGCGCGGCACCACGAACACACCATGCCCGCGCAGCATGCGTTCGGCGGTAGCGGTGTTGGCCGCCATCGTGGTCTGACCGCGCAGGCGGAATGCGGCGATCGCGCTGGACAGACGCGGGTCCGGCGAGGCCAGCCGTTCGATGCGGTCGTCCCCGTGCAGCGCCTCCAGCCACTGATTGCGCAGCCGCAGCAGCCGCGCCCGCTTGTTGGCCACGCCGATCCGCGCGTGCAGGGCCAGCGCCGTGGGCAGGGCCAGGCACGCGGCGAAGTTGAGCGTGCCGGTGTGGACCCGCGCATCGATACGGCCGTCGTCATGCTCGCCCAGGTAGGGGGCCACATCGGCGATACGGTCGCGCCGGATGTACAACGCGCCCAACCCGACCGGCGCGCCGATCCACTTGTGCAGATTGATGCCGGCAAACGCCACGCCCAGCGCCGGGAGCACGGTATCGACCTGGCCGATGCCGTGCGCCGCATCCAGCACCACCTCCACCCCGGCGGCACGGGCGAGCGCGGCGATATCCGCCACGGGCAGCAGCATGCCGTTGCGGTGGTTGACGTGGGTCAACAGCAGCAGCCGCGTGCGCGGGTGCGCCGCCAGCGCCTGGCGATAGGTCTCCAGCACCGCCGCGTGGGTGAACGGCTCCGGCATGGCAATTGCTACGCTGCGCACCCCGCGTCGTTCGCCCAGCCACTGCATGGCGGTGATCATGCTGTCGTAGTCGATGTCGGCATGCATCACCGTGTCGCCCGGCGAGAGCCGGCGGTACCCGGCGATCAGCACCTGCATGGCCTCGGTCGCACCGCGCGTGATCGCGATTTCGTCGGGGTCCACGCCGAGCATCCCCGCCACCTGCGCGCGTGCCTGCTCCAGCAGCGGCGGAAATGCCCGCCGACCGAACCAGGCGTTGCCTGCATTCACCCGCGCCGTCCAGTCCTGGCAGGCCTGCAGCACCGGCCGCGCCATCGCGCCCCAGTAGCCGTTGTCGAGCATCACCACCGCATCGTCCAGGTCGTACAGCGCCTGTACCCGCTGCCACCACCGGTCATCGGCGGCAAGGTCGTCGGGCGTACGCCCGTTCGGGTCCGGCACATCGGCACGGTCAAGCCATTCGCAAGCGTCCATCACCACAGTATCGCAGCGTCACCATCGAACGGACTGATGACGCTTGTCGAACGTAATGATAATGACTATCATTCACGCATTGGTTGTATGCCCAGCCCCACCCGGCCAGTGCCGCGCGATGTGCACGGGCTCGCTTCGCCCCGTGTACTGCCCCACGCCATCCGCGTCCGTCCCCGGGTGTGCCGCCAACGGCAGTGTCCCCGTGACCGGCAGCGGGCAGACGGGCGGAGGCAGGCGTGCCTGCGCCATCCCGTTGCCGGGTGGGCGGAACCGCGCAGTGTGCGGCTGCCCCTGCGCTGGATGCTGCCACCGCGGCATTGGATGCGGACCTGCCGGCCACGCGCCGGCACGGCGCCGCCCCGGCCACGGACGGCCACCATTACCTGTCACCGGCTGCGGCTGGTGATGCCCGTTGTTCGACTCGCTATGGCAGGTTTCCGTGAACAGCACGCCCAACGCCAGCTGGCATACCCGTTTCACCGCCGTGTTCGCCCGCCCCTGGCTGGGCGTGCTGTCGCGCTCGATGGCCGCGATCCTGGGGGGTTATGCGCTGGCAGCGACCTGCGCCATGTTCTTCGCCGTCGCGCTGCCGATCGCCCGCGGCCAGGCGGTACTGACCGGCATGCTGGTCGCCATCGCGCTGTGCGCGTGTGCCGCCCTGTGGGCATTCGCCACGCGCACCGCACTGCGCGCCTGGGTCGGCATCCTGATGCCCACCGCACTGTTCTGGCTGGGCACCGCTGTGATGAGGGCGGGCGCATGAAGAACGGATTCCGCCAATCAATGGCGTGGCTGCACACCTGGACCGGCCTGCTGGTCGGGTGGCTGCTGCTGCTGATCTTCATGGCCGGCACGGCCAGCTACTACCGCGAGGAAATCAGCCGCTGGATGCGCCCGGAGCTGCCGCGCAGCACGGTCGACGCCGATGTGGCGGCCGAGCGCGCGATCATCTTCCTGCAGCACAAGGCGCCCCAGGCCGAAAGCTGGAACGTGAGCCTGCCCGACCCGCGCAACCCCGCGATGCGGATGTTCTGGCGCAATCCCGAATCGATGGTCAAGCCGCCGGCGGAGGGCGAGAAGCGCCGCCGCCGCGGCGGCGGGCGTTTCGGCGACGCCACGGTGGACCCCAACAGTGGTCAGGAAGTGGCCGCGCGCGAGACCCGCGGGGGCGACTTTTTCTACCGCCTGCACTTTGACCTGCACTACATCCCGGTGCTGTGGGCGCGCTACCTCGTGGGCTTCTGCGCGATGTTCATGCTGGTGGCGATCATCACCGGGGTGATCACCCACAAGAAGATCTTCAAGGACTTCTTTACGTTCCGGAAGGACAAGGGCCTGCGTTCGTGGCTGGACTTCCACAACGTCAGCGCGGTGATGGCCCTGCCCTACCACGCGATGATCACCTACACGGGCATCGTGACACTGATGTTCATGTACCTGCCGTGGGGCGTGAGCGTGGCCTACCCCAAGGATGAGGACGCGTTCTTCAGCGAGGCGTTCGCGCGCCTGGCCGACATTGATACGCCGTCCGAGGGACGTGCTGTGGCACTGCCGATACAGCAGCTGCTGGACAGCGCGCGCGCCGAATGGAAGGGCGCCGACGTGGGCGGCTTCACCCTGTACCACCCGGGCGCGGCCAACGCGGTGATCGACATCCAGCAGCGCGACGGCAAGCGCCTTTCGGTGGATACGCCGTCGCTGCGCTACAACGCGGTGACCGGTGCGCTGCTCGAGGCCAGTCCGGCCGCCGGTGGCGCCACCCAGACCCGTGGCGTGATGTACGGCCTGCACCTGGCGCGTTTTGCCGACTGGGGCCTGCGCGCCCTGTTCTTCCTGTCCGGGCTGGTTGGCTGCCTGATGGTCGCCAGCGGCGTGGTGCTGTGGGCGGTCAAGGAACGGCCCAAGCATGCCAAGTCGGGGAAGATCGGCTTTGGTCTGCGCCTGGTGGATGCGCTCAATATCGGCGCGGTGGCCGGCCTGCCGATCGCTTTCGCGGCGTACTTCTGGGGCAACCGGCTGCTGCCGCTGCAGATGGCCGAACGGTCGACGGCCGAAGCCGACGTGTTCTTCTACGCGTGGGGCGCGGCGCTGCTGGCCGCGTTCATCTGGCCCAAGCGGATGATGTGGGCCTGGCAGCTGTACCTGGGCGCGGCGTTGTTCGCGCTGATCCCGGTGGTGAACGCGCTGACCACCCACGCGCACCTGGGCGTGACCCTGCGCAGCGGCGACTGGGTGCTGGCCGGGTTCGACCTCACCATGCTCGCCTTCGGCGCGATGCTCGCCTACTGCGGCCTGCGCATGCAGCGCTGGCAGCCGGCGCTGAGCGCGGCCGGAAAGAAGCGGCAGGCGGCGGCAAAGGCGCAGCAGCATGCCGGCGCGGAGGTGGGCGCATGATGCTGTTGGCGATCACCGTGAGCTTCTCGGCGTTCACTGCCCTGTCGCTGGCGATGGACAGGCACCAGGCGGACCTGCACGGCAAGGCCGCCGCTACGCCGACCCGCAGGCGCGCATGGCGCTGGCTGGGTTGGGCGTTGCTGGCGCTGTCGTTCGGCCTGTGTGTGGTGGACCACGGCTGGGCCGCCGGCCCGGTGCTGTGGCTCGGGGCGCTGACGATCAGCGGCATTCTGATCGCGTTCGGGCTGTACCCCTTCCGCCCCCGCTGGATCGCGCCGCTGGCGTGGGCGTTGCCGGCGGTCGGGCTGGCGGTGACGCTGTTCGCGCGCTGACGTGCAGACCGGCGCGATGCAGCGCTGCCCCTGTCGCCAGTGGCGGCTCGAAGACCACCTCGGGCTCCCGCTGTACTGGCAGGCCGCAGTCGGCGGGTATGAGCGCGCTCATCGACCCTTGGCGTAGGCGCAAGGCCGCCTTCTGATGGTGTGACGCGCACGGCGCGCGGCCGGAATCCGGTGCCGCCACCGCAGGTCAGGGCACCAGCGAGAACACGTGGGCCGGTGCAGACTGGCCATCGATGACCAGCCGGTTGCGCGCCACGCTCTCGCGCAGCGCCCCGGACTTCACCGCCACCCGCTCGCTGGCCAGGTTGCCCACCGCCACGACAATCTCCACCCGCTGCATGCCCATGTGCGCGAACGCGTGGGTCGCCAGCGCGTGCACGACGCGCGTGGCGATGCCCTGGCCCTGGCGAGACTGCCGCACCCAGTACCCCAGATTGCAGAAGCGGTGATCGTGCCGGATGGCGTTGAGCCCGGCGCCGCCGACAAACGCGCCGGTATCCGGGTCGAACGCACCATACTCATGGGCGGTGGCCGCTGCGCGGCCGTCGCGGCAGGCCTGGAACCACTGCAGTGCCTGCTCGGCGCCGTAATCGGTGGAGCACCACGGCATCCAGCGCCGCATGCCCTCGGCCGATTCCCGCACCGCCGCGGCGAACGCGGCGGCATCGCCATCCTCGAACGGACGTAGCAGCAGTCCGTCGGCGAGAAGCTGGCTGTCGTCCATGTCAGCCCCTTGCCGTCACGCGCCGTAGCGGCGCAGTTCCCAGGCGCGGTGGATGCGCGGATTGCGCTCGAAATCATCGCCGATGGTCTCGGCGGAGATTTCCGTGCACTCGGCAAATTCCTTGATCGCTTCTTCGTCCAGCTTGAAGCGGCGGAAGTTGTTGGAGAAGTACAGCACGCCTTCCGGGCTCAACCGCGCCACGGCCGCCCGCAGCAGGCGCACGTGCTCGCGCTGGACGTCGAAGTCCTCGGCGCGGGCCGAGTTGGAGAAGGTCGGCGGATCGCAGAAGATCACGTCGAAGCGGTGCCGTTCGGCTTCCAGCCAGGCCAGCGCATCGGCCTGGATCAGCTGATGCTGACTGCCGCCCTTGCCGTTCAGCGCCAGGTTGTCGGCACACCATTGCAGGTAGGTGCCGGACAGGTCCACGCTGGTGGTCGACGCCGCTCCCGCGACCGCCGCCTGCACGCTGGCCACGCCGGTGTAGCAGAACAGGTTGAGGAAGCGCTTGCCGACCGCTTCCCGGGCCATGTGCCAGCGCAGCGGGCGGTGATCCAGGAACAGGCCGGTATCGAGGTAGTCGAACAGATTCACCCGCAGCAGTGCGTCATTCTCGCGGACCAGCACGAACTCACCGCGCTGTTCGAAGCGGCCGTATTTGCTGCCGCCCTTGCCGCGCTCGCGCGACTTCAGCGCGACCTGCTCGGCCGGCACCTGGAACACCTCGCGCGCGGCCGACAGCAGCTCGTTGCGGCGGCGGCGCACATCGACATCGGGAATCGTCGCCGGTGCCGCGTACTCCTGCACGTGCAGGAACGTGCGGCGCGCGCCGGCGTCTTCTTCGTACACGTCAATCGCGGCCGCGTACTCGGGCAGGTCCGCGTCGTACACGCGGTAGCAGGTGATTGCCTCGCGGGCGCGCCAGTTCTTGAACTTCCTGATGTTCTTGCGCAGGCGGTTGGCCACCATCTGCGCGCCTTCGCTCAGCTCGCGCGGCTGGCCGGCGTTGTCGCGCTGCGGCACCGCGATCGGATCGCAGACGATCAGCGCGCATTCGATCGCCCCGTTGAACAGCTGGTACTTCTTGTTGGCGCGCAGGCCGGTGGCGAACGCCAGGTCGGCACTGCCACACAGCAGGCTGGCCCGCCACTGCGGCACCGCACGCTTGAGCGCATCGCCAAGTCGGCGATACAGCACCGCATCGGCGGCCAGCCGTTCGTCATACGGAGGGTTGCACACCACGCAGCCGGTTTCCTGCGGCGGCACCTGCATGTCGGCCACATCGCGCACGCCGAACCAGATCGCCTCGGCCACGCCGGCGGTCTCGGCATTTTCCCGGGCGGCACGGATCGCATGCGGATCGATGTCGCTGCCGTGGATCACCTGCTTGAGCGCGGCACGCCCGGCCGTCTCTCGAGCGCGCGCCTCGGCCATCATCGTGTTCCAGGCGTCGCGGTCGAAACCCAGCCAACGGCTGGGCGGAATGCTGCCGTGGCGCTGCAGGCCCGGCGCGACGTCGGCGGCCATCAGCGCGCCTTCGATCAGCAGCGTGCCGCTGCCGCACATCGGGTCGAGCAGGCCACCGCCTTCGGCGTGGATCTTGGGCCAGTTGGCGCGCATCAGCACGGCCGCGGCCAGGTTTTCCTTCAGCGGCGCTTCGTTCTGCGCCATGCGCCAGCCACGGCGGTGCATCGGGCCACCACCGAGGTCGATGGAGATGCTTGCCCGGCCCTTGCGCAGCGACAGATTGATGCGCACATCGGGGAACTCGGTGTTCACCGACGGCCGTTCCAGGCCCTTGGCGCGCAGGCTGTCGACCACGCCGTCCTTGACCCGCTGCGCGGCGAAGCGCGCATGGGTGATCTCGGTCCCGGACACGTGCGCGTCCACCGACAGGGTCAGCTCCGGGCTGATGTGCTGGTCCCACGCCATCGCCGACACGCCCTGGTACAGCGAGCCTTCGTCCGGGCAGTCGAACTCGGTCAGCGGCCACAGCACGCGGCTGGCCAGGCGCGACCACAGCACCACCTTCAGTGCCTGCGGCAGCTCGCCTTCGGCGTTGACGCCGGCGATGGTGGCGGTGGCCTTGTCCAGGCCGAGCGCCAGCAGTTCGTCGGCGAGCAGGTACTCCAGGCCCTTGGCGCAGGAAACAAAGAATTTCACGGAATCGGTATCGCAGGTCAGCGGAAAGGAGGTGCCCACCGGGCACGGCAAGCGACCCGGCGCGACGCCGGGACGGCCATTGTACGGTAGAGCCGGGCTCTGCCCGGCTGGCGGGGGCGTGTGGCGTGGGGGGTGCCGGGCGCTGGCCGGCTCCCCCCTCACCCCAGCGACTGCAGCAGGTCCTCGAACGCCAGGGCCGAGGCCTCGACGTGATTGTTCAGCCGGTGCCCGTCGTCCACCAGCAGCAGGCGCGCCGAACGGGCCTGCGCCCAGGCGATGACCTGTGCCGGCGGAATCAGTTCATCGTGCCAGGCGTGCACCACGCTGGTCGGCACCGGGGCGGCATCCAGCGCCGGCATCGGTCCCATCGTGGTCGGCGGCACCATCAGGAACAGACCACGGGTGGGCACCTGCAGCGAGGCAATGGCCGAGATGTAGGCGCCCAGGCTGGAACCGGCCAGCACCACCGGGCCACGTGCGGCAGCCGCCGTGGCCAGGCCGGCCAGACGCTGCAGGCGGGCGCGGACGTCGCCGACGCTGCTTACCGCGCGCATCGCGTCCAGATCGGTGTAGTCGGGGCGTTCGTGCGTCCAGCCGAGCCGCTGGGCGACCTCGGCCAGCGCGGTCACCTTGGTGGCGTCCGGGCCGCTTTCGAACCCGTGGGAAAGGATGCAGTGGCCGCGGCTCATGCACGCGTCCTGTGGGAGTGGATATGAGCGTTCATGACGGAATGCTAGCATCGCGCCATGCCCGGCCGCGCACCGCCCCCGATCGACCTTCAGCCCCTGCCCTACGTGGCACGGCTGGGCGCGCGCGCGCCGGCCGACATCGATCTGGTGGTCATCCACTGCACCGAGCTGCCCGACCTGGCGATGGCCCGCCAGTACGGTGAGCGCGTGCTGTACGACAGCGGCAGCGGCAACAGCGGGCACTACTACATCGACCGCGATGGCCGCATCGTCCAGTACGTGGCGTTGGACCGCATCGCCCACCATGTCAGCGGCTACAACCCGCGCTCGGTCGGCATCGAGCTGGTCAACACCGGCCGCTACCCGCACTGGCTGGATTCACGCCACCAGGCGATGGACGAGCCGTACACCGAGGCGCAGCTCGCCGCGCTGATCGACCTGCTGCAGCACCTGTGCGACACGCTGCCCGGGCTGCGGCACATCGCCGGTCACGAATGGCTGGATACCCGCGAGGAAGTGGCCAGCGACGACCCCGAGCGGCGCGTGCCGCGCAAGCGCGATCCCGGGCCGCTGTTCCCGTGGCCGCGCGTGTTGGCGGCGCTGCCGCTGCAACCGTTGGATGCGCACCGCCCCTGACCCGGGAGGTGTTTCAGGGGCCGGTGGCGACCGGGCGGCTGGAATCGCTGACCCACCCGCTCCACGAATCGGCGTAGATGCGGGCGCCATGCAGGCCGGCCACTTCCATCGCCAGCAGCAGATGACAGGCGGTGACGCCCGAGCCGCACATCAGCACCACCTGGCCCGGATCGTGGGTGCCGATCAGCGGGCGCAGCGCGGCCTGCAGATCCGCCGCCGGGCGCAGGCGTCCGTCGTGGACGTTCAACGCGAACGGGCGGTTGACCGCGCCGGGGACGTGCCCAGCGATGGGGTCCAGCGGCTCCACCTCGCCGCGGAAACGCTCGCCGGCCCGGGCATCCAGCAACCAGCCCGGTGCGTGCTTCAGGCGTGCGGCCACTTCGCCAGCCGAGGCGATCTGGCTGCGGTCGAACTGGCCGGGATAGGGCGGCAACGCCGGCACCTGCGGCACCTCGGCGGTCAGCGCCAGGCCGGCGGCCTGCCACGCGGCCAGTCCACCATCGAGCACGGCGACCCGACGGTGCCCGATCAGCCGCAGCAGCCACCACAGCCGCGCGGCGGCCATGCTGCCATCCCCTGCGTCATAGACCACCACCTGGGTTTCCGGCGCGATACCCCACTGCCCCAGCCGCGCGGCGAAGTCCGCGCTGTCCGGCAGCGGGTGGCGTCCCTGGCCGTGCTTGCCCATGTCGGCCAGGTCGCGGTTGAGGTCGGCGTACAGTGCACCGGGCAGATGCCCCTGGGCATAGGCCTGCGCGCCCGACTGCGGGTCGCCCAGCGAGAAGCGCGCATCGACCACGCGCACGGCGGTGCTGGCGGTTGCGCGCGCGTCGAGCACGCGTGCCCCGCCCTGCTGCAGAGCATCGGCAAGGGCGGCGACATCGACCAGGGCGGTCCAGGAAAACGCGGTGGAAGTCATTCGGTCTGCTCCAGGCGGCGACGCAGGTTGTAGAGAATGGCGGCGGTGGCGCCCCAGATGCGTTGGCCCGGCCAGCCGTACTCCAGCACATGCCGGATGCGGCCGCGGTGGTCGATCTCCACCTGGTGCAGGTTGGCGGGCTCCATCAGATAGCTCAGCGGCACCTCGAACACTTCGGCCACTTCATCCGGCTGCGGCACGGCGACGAATGCCGGATCGATCACGGCCACCACGGGCATCACCCGGTAACCGGTGATGGTGACGAATGGATCCAGGTAACCGAGCACGTGCACCTGATCGTGCTTGAGCGCGATTTCCTCATCGCTCTCGCGGATCGCCGCGGCCACGGCGTCGCGGTCGTCCGCCTCCATCCGTCCACCGGGAAAGCCGACCTGGCCGCCGTGATGGCGCAAAGTATCGGTGCGTCTGGTCAACAGCACCTGGGCACCGCCCTCGCGCGGAATGATGCCGGCCAACACCGCCGCCTCGACCGGCGGTCCGGGCGGCAGCAGGTCACTCAGCTCGCTGCGGTTCCAGCCCTCGCCAGTCGGCGGCGCATCCAGCGGATGCAGCGCGCGCATCAGCCGCGCGTGCTCGGCCAGCGAACCGCGCAGCGACTGCCGCAACTGCTCGCGCAATGGCAGCGTATGCTGCATGACATGGGTCTGTTCGTGACGGCTCATCGTTCGCCAGCGGGTGATTTCATCCACGGTGCGCAGGCACCCCGCGCAGATATCGGCGCTGTCCAGCGCGCAGATACCGATACAGGGGGTGGGTACGGCACGCGGGGGATCGTCCAGTGATTGCACCGTGCAACAGTAGCGCGATTGGCAGGCTGGATCGAGAGCGCGGAGCGCGCGGTGACAGCAAACAAAAACGCGCCGATGTTTCCATCGGCGCGTTTTTGTGACTGCCTGATCTTACTTGACGCTGATCAGCTTGATTTCGAACTGCACGGCGACGTTCGGCGGGAACGGCGTGCGCGGATCGGCACCATAGGCCTGTTCCGGCGGCAGCGTCACTTCCCACTTCGAGCCGGCCGGCATCAGCAGCAGCGCTTCGCGCATGGCCTTCATTTCGACTTCGCTGACCTTCATCGCCGGGATCTGCTGCGCCGGGCGGGCTTCAGCCGGACGGGTGCCGTACGGGTACGGACCGGCGACTTCCAGCTGCACGGTGCTGGCCTGGGTCGGCTTGGCGCCGGTGCCGGCTTCGACCACGCGGTACTGAACGCCGCTCGGCAGCGTCTGCACGCCGGCCTTGGCCTTGTTGGCAGCCAGGAACTGGGTGCTCTTGGTCTTGTTCTCGGCAGCGGCCTTGTCGTACTCGGCCTTGGCGGCCTGCGCACGACCCTGCTCACGCTTCTGGAAGGCTTCGACGGCCGGCTTCAGCTGCTCGGCGGTGATCGCCGGCTGCTTCTTGGCGTAGGCATCCTGCAGGCCCTTCACCACCGAGTTGATGTCCAGCTGTTCGCCACGCGAGGTGAGCTCAGCCAGATTGTTGCCGTAGTCGTAACCGAAGTAATAGCTCAGCTTGCCCTTTTCGGACGAGGTGTCCTGGGCGAAGGCATTGCCCGTCAGGGCCAGGGCCGCGACGGCGACCGCGATAGAACGCAACTTCATCAAACATTTCTCCAGGGGTGGTAACTCAGGACGCGTTGGGCCGCCCTGAGGCGACGGGTTAGGATAGCCGCCGCAACGTTGAACCGCCACTAACGACGCAAGCTCTGACCTGACTTCGTTTCAAGAGTTCAACCTCACTTTTTTTTAACGTTTTTCCAGGAGCCCCGCCGTGGCCGATTCGCCCCTCGCCGTGACCGATGACGGCGCCATCCGCACCCTCACCGTGAACCGCCCGGACAAGCTCAATGCCCTCGACAAGGCTACGCTGGAAGCGCTATACAGCGCGTTTTCGGCGGCAGCCGCCGATCCGGCGGTCCGGGTGGCAGTGCTCACCGGGGCCGGTCCGAAGGCGTTCGTGGCCGGGGCGGACATCGCCGAAATGAACGGACTCAGCGCGGTTCAGGGACGTGATTTCTCGGCGCTGGGGCAGAAATTGATGCGCTGCATCGAGCGCATGCCCAAGCCGGTGATCGCGAAGATCAACGGATTTGCGCTGGGCGGCGGCCTGGAACTGGCGATGGCCTGCCACCTGCGCATCGCTGCCGAAACCGCCAAAGTCGGCCAACCGGAGATCAATCTCGGGCTGATTCCCGGCTTCGGCGGCACCCAGCGCCTGCTGCGTCTGTGCGGCCGCGCCGCGACGCTGGAACTGTGCCTGCTTGGCACACCGATCACGGCCGCGCGCGCACTGCAGTTCGGGATCGTCAACGAAGTGGTGGCTGCCGATGCATTGGATGCACGCGTGCAGGCGCTGGCCCAGCAGCTTGCGCACGCCGCGCCGCTGGCGCTGCGCGGCATCCTCGATGCCGTCCATATCGGCGGTGAGTGTGCGCTGGGCGAAGGTCTGGCCTACGAAACCGCGCAGTTCGGGCTGATGTTCGCTACCGAGGACATGCGCGAAGGCACCGCCGCCTTCTTGGCCCGCCGTCCGCCGGTGTTCCAGAACCGCTGATGATGATGGCCACCGACCCTGACCTGCCCACGCGGCTGTGGATGCTGCTGCTGGACGACGACGTCGACGGCGCACTCGCGGCCGGCTTGATGGACTACGTGCCACACCCTGGCGACGCCCAGCGGGTGCCCGGCCATCCGGACCTGCCCGTGCGCCTGCTGCAGGCCCAGCAGCAGCTCACGCGAGCGTGGGCTGCGCGCGAGCGCTACCGCCAGCGCGCGGTACGCCTGGGCCGCCGTGCCGCCGAACGCGACGCGCGGCGGGCACCGGCGGCGACCACGCCGGATGCGAAGCCGGCGCTGCCGTCGGCGGCGGCGGCCATCCTCGCCCGCGCCAAGGCCCGGGCGGCCGGGAACGGCACCTGATGGCCGTCGTCAGCAAGGCCGCGCCGCGCTCCGCACGCATGCCCAAGGCCGATGTGATCGAGATGTTCACGCGTCTGCGCGAGCTCAATCCGCATCCGCGCACGGAGCTGGAATACAGCACGCCGTTCGAACTGCTGATCGCGGTGGCGCTGTCGGCGCAGGCCACCGACGTGGGCGTCAACAAGGCCACGCGCAAGCTGTTCCCGGTGGCCAGCACGCCACAGGCCATGCTCGCGCTGGGCGAAGACGGGTTGAAGAAGTACATCGCCACCATTGGGCTGTTCAACGCCAAGGCGAAGAACGTGATCGCCACCTGCGCACTGCTGATCCGCGACCACGGTGGCGAGGTGCCCCGTGATCGCGCCGCCCTCGAGGCGCTGCCGGGCGTGGGCCGCAAAACGGCCAACGTGGTGCTCAACACCGCCTTCGGCGAGCCGGTGATGGCGGTGGACACCCACATCTTCCGCGTGGCCAACCGCACCGGGCTGGCCCCTGGCAAGGACGTCCGCGCGGTGGAGGACCTGCTGGTCAAGGTGATCCCCGCCGAGTTCCTGCTCGACGCACACCACTGGCTGATCCTGCATGGCCGCTACGTGTGCAAGGCACGCAAGCCGGATTGCCCGCAGTGCGTGATCCGCGACCTGTGCCGCTACAGGGAAAAAACCGCCGCCTGACCCCCGGCGGCGATTGCCATCTGTACGCAATCCGGCGGTCATCTGCGCCGGGCATTCATGTAAAGCCCTGCCGGGCCGTGGGGTCCGGCAAACGACGGTTTGTCTGAAACTGTCACATTTACGCAATCTTCACTAATTAGCCTGCGCAGCATCTTCCCACCTGCCTGCAAGGCTCCTTTCCATGAAACTGCATCGCCAACTTCTTACTGCGGCCGTGGCGGCTGCGCTGTTCGTGCCGGCCGCTCACGCTGAAGTGGCCATCGACGTGATCGGCGGTTCGGAGATCACCTTCGAAGGCCTGGTCCAGGCCGACGGCAACTGGTTCGACAACGATCTGACCGACCTCAACGGCGGCGATGCCGGGAACGGCAAGAACAGCGAGTTCGAGCTGCGCCGCGCCGAGCTGGTGCTCAAGGGCAAGGGCCCGGGCAACGTGGAATGGGTGGTGGGCTACGATGCCAAGGCCGACAAGTTCCTGGACACCAACCTGAAGTACAAGCTGGCCGGCAACGCCAACCACTTCGTGCAGTTCGGCCAGTTCAAGCAGCCCAACAGCCTGGAAGAACTGTCCAGCACCAAGAACAACGACTTCATCTCCAAGGCGGCGGTCACCAACACCTACGCCGTGGCCCGTCGCCTCGGCGGTGCCTACAGTATCGGCGACAGCAACTGGTCGGTCACCGCCAGCGCCTTCGGCCGCGAGCTGACGCGCAACCTGGCCCACGGCAGCGGCTACGGCGCGCGTGGTACCTGGGCGCCGATCAACGAGAAGGGCCAGGTGCTGCACTTCGGCCTGAGCTACGTCGACTACGACACCGATGCGGACACCCTGCGCGTGCGCGCCCGTCCGAACGCCGACCTGGCCACCGTGCGTCTGGTGGACAGCGGCAACCTGGTCGATACCGACCGCGTCAGCACGCTGGGTGCCGAAGCGATGTACATCGGCGGCCCGTTCAAGGCCCAGGCCGAGTACTACACCAGCAAGGCCAAGCGCTACAGCCACGACAACTACAGCAGCGACGGCTTCTACGTGAGCGGCCTGTGGAACATCACCGGCGAGAGCTGGGGCTACAAGGGCGGCACCCCGACCACCGGCCTGCCGGACGAACCGGGCCGCGGCATGTGGCAGCTGGGCGCGCGCTACGACCAGATGGATCTCAACGATGGCAACCTCACTGCCAACCCCGTGGCCGGCCGTCCGCCGATCGTCGACGGCGTGCTCGGTGGCAAGATGAACATCTGGACCGTCGGCGTGAACTACTACTGGCGCTCCAACACCAAGTTCGCCCTGAACTACGTGATGGTGGACAGCAAGAAGTACAGCTCGTCGGCCCGCGGCTTCGTCAACGACGACCCGAACATCCTCGAAGCCCGCCTGCAGTTCTTCTGGTAAGCCCTGCGGCATCGATGCACTCCAGGGGCGCAGCGCAGGCTGCGCCCCTTTTCGTTGGGCCTGCATGCCGTGTCGCCTGCGTATGCTGTGCGGCCACTTTCCCACGGACGGCCCGATGCGCCCCACCCTGCTGCTCCTGCCTGTGCTTGCGAGCGCCACGCCAGCCGCCCATGCCCAGCAGTGCACCGACGCCATCGCGGTGATCGAGCACGCCTACGCTGTCCGCCCAGGCACCGTGCTTCCCGACCGCGCGGGCTGGCGCCGTGCGCCGCAGGCGGGCACCTGCCGCGTCTGGCCAGCGCACCCGGAGCTGACGCTGTTGGCCGTGCCGGTCTGGAATGACCGCGACAGCCTGCCGGACGCGCCCGACGGCGACCTGGAACTGATGGTGATCGATACGGCCAGCGCCACCCCGCGCGCCTGGAGCGTGCTGCGCGGCGCGGTCGACAGCGACGCCGTCCGCTTCGACGGCGTTGCCCTGGATACCGCCCGCTATCGGCTCGACGACGCACACTGGACCTTCGGCGTGCGTACCCGCTTCACCGGCGCGTCCAGCCCCAACCCGTATTCGGAAACCCGGCTGCGCCTGATCGCCTACACGCCGGGCCACCTGCAGGTGCTGACCCAGCCGATCAGCGTGGACATCGCCCAGGGAGAGTGGGATACCCGCTGCGCCGGCGAGTTCCAGACCACCACGCGCACCCTGGAGGTCGGCGCACCGCGCCCACCGGGATTTGCCGACCTGATCGTCCGCGAGCGGCAGGTGGCGCGACGCAGCGCCGTGCGCGGCGAAACCTGCGTGGACAGCGACGCGCCCGCGGTCCAACGCAGCTACCGGCTGCGCCACGATGGCCGCGCCTACCCCTTCCTGGATGCCCTCAGTCCCTACTGAGGGGGGGGCACCCGGTCTGCGCGAAGCTGCGTGACGCAGTGCACTTTATGACGCCGACAACGCCCCTGCTCCGGGCGTCGCGGGGCGATGCCGCACCCTGTCACGGTTGCGTCATATGACAGACGCTGCGCTGTCATCGAACCGTTATGGAATGGGCGCCGGGCGGGACACCCCGCACCGTCATCCATCCCAGGAGCCATCCCGTGATCCACGCCTTCAAGTCGCGCGCCGCCGTTGTCGTCCTCGCCGCGTCGTCCGTGTTTGCCGCCAATGCCGCCGATGTCACCGGCGCGGGCGCCTCGTTCATCTATCCGGTCATGTCCAAGTGGTCGGCCGACTACAGCGCCGCTACCGGCAAGAAGGTCAACTACCAGTCCATCGGTTCGGGCGGCGGCATTGCCCAGATCAAGGCGGCGACGGTGGACTTCGGCTCCTCCGACGCCCCGCTGAAGCCGGAAGAGCTGGCCTCGGCCGGGCTGGCCCAGTTCCCGTCGGTGATCGGCGGCGTGGTCCCGGTGATCAACGTGGCCGGCATCGCGCCGGGCGCACTGAAGCTGGATGGGCCGACCCTGGGCAACATCTTCCTGGGCAAGATCAAGACCTGGAACGACCCGGCCATCGCCGCGCTGAACCCGGGCGTCAAGCTGCCGGACGGCAAGATCACCGTCGTGCACCGCTCGGACGGCTCCGGCACCACCTTCAACTTCGTCAACTACCTCTCCAAGGTCAATCCGGAGTGGAAGAGCAAGGTTGGTGAAGGCACCTCGGTCCAGTGGCCGGTCGGCATCGGTGGCAAGGGCAACGAAGGCGTCGCCGCGTACGTCAAGCAGATCAAGGGGGGCATCGGCTACGTCGAGCTGTCCTACGCGCTGCAGAACAAGATGTCCTACGCCGCCATGAAGAACGCCGCCGGCAAGATCGTCCTGCCGAGCGACACCTCCTTCGCCGCCGCAGCCTCCAGCGCCGACTGGGGCAGCGCCAAGGACTTCTACCTGGTCATGACCAACGCGCCGGGCGCCGATGCGTGGCCGATCACCGCCACCAACTTCATCCTGGTCCGCAAGCAGCCCAAGAACGTCGCCAACGCCAAGGCCACGCAGGAGTTCTTCCGCTGGATCTACCGGAACGGCGACGCCCAGGCCAAGCAGCTCGATTACGTGCCGCTGCCGGACACCCTGGTCAAGCAGATCGAGACGTACTGGTCGCAGAATCTGAAGTACTGAGGTGCCGTCACGACCACGGTCGTGACCCACCCCGGCCGGGTACCGCCATTGGCCGGTACCCGGCCGGATCGACGGACAAGGCAATGGCGGCGGCAGGTCCTCTCTCCCCCTGCCGCCGCCGGGCGCGGATCGCAAGATCCGCGCCTTTTCTTTTTCCGCACGTGCCATCGCCGGCCCCCGTCCCACCGGGCTTTCCCGTGCGTCCGGTCACGTCGTCATACGGCTGTAACAAAAACATCATTTCATAGCAGCGTCGCCGGAGAGACCGGCCCCCATCCCGCTACGGAGTGACGCATGAAACTGCACACGGCTGGCTTGACCGCCCTTACCCTGGCCATCGCGCTGGGCCTTTCCGCCTGCAAGCCGGGCGCTGAAGGCCAGGCTGCCGCGCCGGCCGCCGACACCCCCGCCGCCGCGCCTGCCGCCGGCGACAGGCTCACCGCCGAGATCTCCGGTGCCGGTGCCTCCTTCATCTTCCCGCTGGTGTCCAAGTGGTCGGCCGACTACAACGCGGCCACCGGCGCCAAAATCAACTACCAGTCCATTGGTTCGGGTGGCGGCATCGCCCAGATCAAGGCCGGCACCGTCGACTTCGGTTCCTCCGACAAGCCGCTGAGCAGCGAAGAGTTGGCCCAGGCCGGCCTGGGCCAGTTCCCGTCCGCCATCGGCGGCGTGGTCCCGGTGGTGAACATCGAGGGCCTGGACGCCGGCAAGCTGCGCCTGAGCGGCGCGCTGCTGGCCGACATTTTCCTCGGCAAGGTCAAGACCTGGAACGATCCGGCCATCGTTGCCGCCAACCCGGGCGTGAAACTGCCCGACGGCAAGATCACCCTGGTCCACCGCTCGGATGGCTCGGGCACCACCTTCAACTTCTCCAATTACCTGTCCAAGGTCAGCCCGGACTGGAAGAGCAAGGTCGGCGAAGGCACCTCGGTGCAGTGGCCGGACGGCGTGGGTGGCAAGGGCAATGAAGGCGTGGCCTCGTACGTGAAGCAGATCAAGGGCTCGATCGGCTACGTCGAACTGGCCTACGCGCTGCAGAACGGCATGCCGTACGCCTCGATGCAGAACGCCGCCGGCAACTGGGTGCAGCCGAGTGCGGAGAGTTTCGCCGCCGCGGCCGCCAGCGCCGACTGGGCCAGCGCCAAGGACTTCAACCTGGTCATCACCAACGCCCCGGGCGACCAGGCGTGGCCGATCACCGCCACCAACTTCATGCTGATGCACAAGCAGCCCAAGGATGCCCAGCGCAGCAAGGACACCCTGGCGTTCTTCAAGTGGGCCTTTGAAAAGGGCCAGACGCAGGCCAACGAACTGCACTACGTGCCGCTGCCCGCCGAACTGGTGACGCAGATCGAAGCCTACTGGGCCGCTGAATTCAAATGACAACCCGGGCCCGCGCGCCGCGCGGGCCCTCCCTTGTCGCCACCACGCCGCACCCCACCTCTCGGGCCCCTGCCTTTCCCATGAATGCCATTGCCCAGCCTGTTCCCGCACCGTCCCTCCGCGACCTGCGTGATGCCCGCAACGACACACTGTTCCGCTGGGTACTGATCACCACCGTCGTTCTGGTGCTGGTCGCCCTGGCCTGCGCCGCGCTCTCGATGCTGTGGGGCGGCCGCCATGCCCTGCAGGAGCAGGGCCTGAGCTTCTTCTACTCGTCCGAATGGAATCCGGTCGAAAACAAGTTCGGTGCGCTCGCGCCGATCTACGGCACCCTGGTCACCGCGCTGATCGCCATGATCATCGCCGTGCCGGTGAGCTTCGGCATCGCCTTCTTTCTGACCGAAGTCGCCCCGCGGTGGATGCGTGGTCCGGTCGGTACCGCCATCGAACTGCTGGCCGGCATTCCGTCGATCATCTACGGCATGTGGGGCCTGTTCGTGCTGGTGCCGGTGATGACCGAATACGTCACCCCGTTCCTCAACGACCACCTCGGCACACTGCCGGTCATCGGTCCGCTGTTCCAGGGCCCGCCGCTGGGCATCGGCGTGCTCACGGCCGGCTTCGTGCTGGCGATCATGGTGATCCCGTTCATCTCCTCGGTCATGCGCGAAGTGTTCCTGACCGTACCCACCCGCCTGAAGGAATCGGCATACGCGCTGGGGTCCACGAAGTGGGAAGTGAGTTGGGACATCGTGCTGCCCTACACCCGCTCGGCGGTGATCGGCGGCATCTTCCTCGGCCTGGGGCGCGCCCTGGGCGAAACGATGGCGGTGGCCTTCGTGATCGGCAACAGCGTGCGCCTGTCGCCCTCGCTGCTCGAGCCCGGCACCACCATCGCCGCGCTGATTGCCAATGATTTCGGTGAGGCCACCGAAACCTACCGCTCGGCACTGCTGCTGCTCGGCTTCGTGCTCTTCATCGTGACCTTCGTTGTGCTGGCCATTGCCCGCCTGATGCTGATGCGCCTCGCCCGCAAGGAGGGCAACTGATGTCCACCATCGCCCCGTCCGCCGCACAACCGCTGTACCTGCGCCGCCGCATCGTCAACGTGGTCGCGCTGCTGATGTCCTGCCTGACCGCGCTGTTCGGCCTGTTCTTCCTCGGCTGGATTCTGTGGACGCTGGCCTCCAAGGGCCTGGCCGGGATCAACCTGGACCTGTTCACCAGGATGACCCCGCCCCCCATGCAGGAGGGCGGCCTCGCCAACGCCTTCTTCGGCAGCGCGGTGATGTGCGGTCTGGCGATCGCGATCGGCACCCCGCTGGGCGTGCTGGCCGGCACCTGGCTGGCCGAGTACGGCAACTTCCGCAAGGCCGGCACGGTGGTGCGTTTCGTCAACGACATCCTGCTCTCGGCGCCGTCGATCGTGCTGGGCCTGTTCGTCTACACCCTGTACGTGATGCAGACCGGCGGACAGTTCTCGGCGTTCGCCGGTGCACTCTCGCTGGCGTTCATCGTGCTGCCGGTGGTGGTGCGCACCACCGACGAGATGCTGCGACTGGTGCCGTCGCAGATGCGTGAGGCGGCGCTGTCGCTCGGCATCCCGCAGTGGAAGGTGACCGTGCAGGTGCTGTATCGCAGCGCCGCCGCCGGCATCGTCACCGGCATCCTGCTGGCCCTGGCCCGCATTTCCGGCGAGACCGCGCCGCTGCTGTTCACCGCCTTCGGCAACCAGTACTGGAACAGCAACGTGTTCCAGCCGATGGCCTCGGTGCCGGTGGTGATGAACCAGTTCGCGGGCAGCCCGTACGAATCCTGGCAGGTGCTCGCCTGGGCCGGCGCCCTGGTGCTGACCGTGTTCGTGCTGCTGGTCAGCCTCTCTGCGCGCGGCATCCTGCTGCGCAACCGTATCTCCCATGACTGACCTTTCCACGGACATCGCCATGAACGATCTCTCCAACGCCGTACCGATGCAGCGCATCGTGGTCCCGGCCTCGCATGAAAGCCTGCACACCCCGGCGCCGATCAAGCTGGCCGCGCGCGGGTTGGACTTCTACTACGACAAATTCCATGCGCTCAAGGGCATCGACCTGGAGATCCCGGAGAAGCGCGTCACCGCGCTGATCGGTCCGTCCGGCTGCGGCAAGTCCACGCTGCTGCGCATCTTCAACCGCATCTATGCGCTGTACCCCAAGCTGGAAGCACGCGGCGAAGTGCTGCTGGACGGTGAGAACATCCTCTCGCCGAAGTATCCGATGAACCGCCTGCGCAGCAAGGTCGGCATGGTGTTCCAGAAGCCGGTGCCATTCCCGATGACCATCTTCGAGAACGTCGCGTACGGCATCCGCCATCACGAAAAGCTGTCCAAGTCGGAGATGACCGACCGCGTCGAACAGGCGCTGCGCCAAGGCGCGCTGTGGGACGAGGTCAAGGACAAGCTCAACCAGAGCGCGCTGGGGCTGTCCGGCGGCCAGCAGCAGCGCCTGTGCATCGCCCGTGCCGTTGCGCTGCGCCCGGACGTGCTGCTGCTGGATGAGCCGACGTCGGCACTGGACCCGATCTCCACCAGCCGCATCGAACAGCTGGTCGAAGAGCTCAAGCACGATTACACCATCGTGATCGTCACCCACAACATGCAGCAGGCCGCGCGCGTGTCCGACTACACCGCCTTCATGTATCTGGGCGACCTGATCGAACACGACCGCACCGAAGTGATCTTCTCGCAGCCCAACAAGCAGCAGACCGAGGATTACATCACCGGGCGGTTTGGCTGAGCGCCTGCGTCTCCACATCATCCAGCCGGGCAGAGCCCGGCTCTACGAGAATCATCATGAACTTTCCCAACGACCATATCGTCAAGAGCTACGACGAAGAGCAGCAGCGGCTGGTGGCCGAGATCGTGCGCATGGGCGAGATGGCCGTGGCGCAGCTCGATGCGTCGATGGACGTCATCGAGAAACGCGACGAGAACGCGGCACAGCGCATCATCGCCAACGACGAAGCCATCGACAGCCTGGAACAGCAGATCAGCCACGATGTGATGCGTCTGGCGCTGCGCGGCCCGATGGCGCGCGACCTCCGCGAGATCCTGGCCGGCCTGCGCATCCCGGCCGACATCGAACGCATCGGCGATTATGCCGCCAACGTCGCCAAGCGCTCGATCGCCCTGAGCAAGGTCCCGCCGCTGCCGCAGATCCAGGGCCTGCGCTCGCTGGGCCGGCTGGCCGCACAGCAGGTCCGCCGTGCCATCGAGGCCTACCGCGACAACGATGCCGCCGCCGCCCTCGCCCTGCGTGATGACGATGCGCGCCTGGATGCACAGTACACCGCGCTGTTCCGCGAGCTGCTCACCTACATGATGGAAGACCCGCGCAACATCACCCCCTGCACGCACCTGCTGTTCATGGCCAAGAACCTGGAGCGCGTGGGCGACCATGCCACCAACATCGCCGAGAACGTCTGGTTCCTGGTGCACGGCGAGCAGGCCCTGCCGCCGCGCGAGAAGCGCGACGAAACCAGCAGCACCGATCACGTCTGAGGCATCCTGCCAATGCAGGGAGCAGACGCCGCGGCCCTCGGGTCGCGGCTTTTTTTTTGAATCCGCGAGATGCGCCCCGTCGAGTGCCGGGGCGCACGCGGGGGATGGACGGCCGGGGGCCGCTGGGCCGCGCGGGGCCCGCGCGGAGCGACCGCCGTGTACGCAGGGTCCTGTTGCATTGCCACGATGGGAATCTCCCACACTTCACGAAATGTTGAATGCTGTGTGAGGATTCGTTGAGCGAGGACCGGCCATCATGGCCGCACCTGCTGCCCCACCAGCAGCCATTCCGGGCACTGGCCCATACCCAAGGAGCACCATCGATGAGCACATCCACCCGTTCGCTGTCCCTGCTGGCGGCCACCGCCCTGGCCGCCGGCCTGGGCGCCACCACGTCGGCCTCTGCATTGAGCATGACCGACCTGGCGCAGGGCTACCTGGTTGCCGGCCAAGCCGCCGCCAAGACCGCCGAAGGCAAGTGTGGCGAAGGCAAGTGCGGGGCGCATGGTGCCAAGGGTGGGGAGAAGGCCGGCGCCGCAGCGGCCGGCAAGACCGCCGAGGGCAAGTGTGGGGAAGGCAAGTGTGGCGCCGACAAGGGCAAGGCCAAATCCAAGGCGGACGACGCCAAGGCTCCGACCGCGGCCGGCAAGACCGCCGAAGGCAAGTGCGGCGAAGGCAAGTGCGGTGCCAAGCACTGACGCCCCGGCCACCGCGCTGCCCCGGTCGCCGCTGCCTGCGGCGGCGACCGGACTGGGGCTGCGCCGTGCGCTGCTGCAGGACCTGCGCGAGGCACCCGAGGGCGATGTCGATTTCCTCGAGTGCGCGCCGGAGAACTGGATCGGCGTGGGCGGCCTGGCCGGCGAACAGCTGGCCGAGCTGGCGCGGCGCCATCCGCTGAGCTGCCACGGCCTGTCGCTGTCGCTGGGCGGCACCGCGCCGCTGGACACGTCACTGCTGGAGCAGGTGGGTCGCTTCCTGGACCAGCATCGGGTGCCGCTGTACAGCGAACACCTGAGCTACTGCAGCGACGAGGGCCATCTGTACGACCTGCTGCCGATTCCCTTCACCGACGAGGCCGTGCGCCATACCGCCGCCCGCATCGCCCGCGTGCAGGATCTGCTGGGACGGCGCATCGCGGTGGAGAACGTGTCCTACTACCTGGCGCCGGAACCGGCAATGGATGAGCTGGCCTTCACCAACGCCGTGCTGGCCGAGGCCGACTGCGACCTGCTGCTGGACGTCAACAACGTCTACGTCAACGCCTTCAACCACGGTTACGACGCGGACGCCTTCATCGCCGGGCTGCCCGCGCATCGCATCGCCTGCCTGCACGTGGCGGGCCACCTCGACGACGCCGACGACCTCAAGATCGATACCCACGGCAGCGCGGTGATCGATCCGGTATGGGACCTGCTCGGCCGCACCTATGCACGCATTGGCCCGCGCCCCACCCTGCTCGAACGCGATTTCAACTTCCCCCCCTATCCGGAGCTGCGCGACGAACTGCGCATCATCCGAGGCCTGATGGCCGCGCACGGAGCGGTGTCCAATGGCTGACACATCCCCTCGCCTGCACGCACAGCAACGCGCGTTCACCGCGCATCTGCGCGATCCGGAGCGTGTCGCCGCGCCGACCGGCCTGGACCCGCGCCGGATGGGCATCTACCGGCGGCTGGTGTTCAACAACGTGCTGGGGCTGCTCGGCAACGGCTTCCCGGTGTGCGCGCGGCTGCTCGGCGAGGCGGCCTGGGCAGCGCTGGTACGCCGCTTTCTTGCCGATCATCGCGCGCAGACGCCGCTGTTCACCGAGCTGGCCGCCGAATTCGTGCAATGGCTGCAGGAACGCCCGGTACTGCCGCATCCGGCACTGGCCGAACTGGCGCACTACGAATGGGTGGAGACCGCGCTCTATCAGCTCGACGCCTGTCCGCTGCCGATTGCCACGGGCATCGACCCGCAGGTTGTGCCGCTGCAGCGCTCGCCCTTGGCGTGGCCCCTGCTCTACCACTGGCCGGTCCATCGGCTCGGCAGCGCCGACGCGCCGGCCGAGCCCCCCACCGAACCGACCGGACTGCTGGTTCGGCGCGACGCGGACGGCCAGGTGCGCTTCGCGACGATCAGCCCACTGGCCGCCCACCTGCTCGAGCGCATCGGCCAGTCGCCCGGCCAGACCGGCGCTGAGCACCTGCAGGCGTTGGCGCAGGCCCACGGCCTGCCCCCCGATGTCCTGCTGACCGAGGGAACCGCGCTGCTGCAGCAGTTCCTGCGCCACGCCGTGATCGCCCCGTCCCCTCCGCCTGCCTGACCCCTTTTCCAGGAGTTCCCCTTTGATGAAGACACTGCACCGGGTCGCCCTGCGCGACCGGCTTGATCGGCTTGCGCCGTGGATCGCCCCGCTGGGCCTGCGTCTGCTGCTGGCCTGGGAGTACCTGGAGTCCGGCCGCGAAAAGCTGCGCGGACAGAACTGGTTCGGCGACCTGCAACAGGCCTTCCCGTTTCCGTTCGACCAGCTCCCGGCCAGCCTCAACTGGCACCTGGCCATCGGATTGGAGTTGGTCGGCGCGCTCTGCCTGCTGCTGGGGCTGGGTACCCGGCTGGCCGCCGGCAGCCTGCTTGTCCTGACCGTGGTGGCGACCTGGGCGGTGCACTGGCCGATGCACTGGGACGGACTGGCCGAGCTGTGGCAGGGCTATGCCATCACCGACCAGGGGTTTGGCAACTTCAAGCTGCCGCTGCTGTTCATGGCCATGCTGCTGCCCCTGGCGCTGCAGGGCGCCGGCCCGCTGAGCGTGGACCACCTGCTGCGCCGGCAGCCGGGGCGCCGTCCCGCAGACGCCTGAGTGGCGGGGGCATACAGGCCCCCTCTGCTAGAATCCACGGATGAACGATGCCGCCTTGCCCCCTGCCGCCGCCGAAACGACTGCCCCCGCGGCGAACCTGGCAATGGCCCAACGCTTCCGTGGTTTCCTGCCTGTCGTGATCGACGTGGAAACCGGCGGCTTCGACTGCAACCGCAACGCACTGCTGGAAATCGCCGCGGTGCCGATCGAAATGGACGAGAACGGCCTGCTCTATCCCGGCCCGACCGCCAGCGCCCACGTGATTCCGGCCGACGGGTTGGAGATCGACCCGAAATCGCTGGAAGTGACCGGCATCATCCTCGACCACCCGTTCCGGCTGGCCAAGTCTGAAAAGGACGCGCTCGACCACATCTTCGCGCCGGTCCGCGCCGCCGTGAAAAAGTACGGCTGCCAGCGCGCGATCCTGGTCGGCCACAACGCGCATTTCGACCTGGGCTTCGTCAATGCCGCGGTCAACCGCACCGGCCACAAGCGCAATCCGTTCCATCCCTTCAGCGTGTTCGACACGGTGACTCTGGCCGGCGTCGCCTACGGCCAGACCGTGCTGGCGCGCGCGGCCAACGCCGCCGGGCTCGGCTGGGACGCCGACGAAGCGCACAGCGCGGTGTACGACACCGAGCAGACCGCCAAGCTGTTCTGCACGATCGCCAACGCCTGGCCACGTCCCTGACGCACCCGCGCGGGGCGGCCGAACCCTGCTCCGCCCCGGCCTGATCGTCACCCGATGGCGGTGCGGTCGCGGCCTTCGCTCTTGGCGCGGTACAGCGCGCGGTCCGCGCGCTGATACAGCAGCATCGGGGTACGGTCGGCCGCATCCAGTTCGACCAGTCCGGCGCTGAAGGTCACCTTCAGACCCGCCACACCGGCCCAGTCGGGGTGGTCGTGGAACAGGCCACGCAGACGTGCGCAGACCTGCGCCGCTTCGTCCAGGCGGGTGTCATTGAGCAGCAGGGCGAACTCCTCACCACCGGTGCGTGCCGGCATGTCCGAATCGCGGCATGCCGAGGCGATCAGGCGCGCCACTTCCACCAGCACCACGTCGCCGACGCTATGGCTGTGCCGGTCGTTGACCTCCTTGAAGTGGTCGATGTCCAGCACCACCAGGCACATCGGGTGACGGCTGCGCTGCGACCGGGCGAAATCGCGGGCCAACGCTTCGTCGAATGCACGCCGGTTGGCCAGGCCGGTCAGCGCGTCTTCGCGCGCCTGGCGTTCAAAGGCTTCGGCCTGCACGGCCAGACGTTCGGCCAGCGCGGTCTTTTCCTCGTTCAAGGCCTGCAGGTGCATGGTCTGCGCCTGCAGGTCGCGCGTGGCCTCATTCACCCTCCGCGCCAGGCGGATGTTGCTGGCCTTGTAGCGATTGATCAGATAGCGGTACAGCGCCACCAGGCCGGCCAACAGCAGCAGCGAAGCGATCACCTGCACGCTGCGCCGCTGCCACAGGAACGGCTCGACCGTGAACGCCCAGACCGCCTCGCTGTCGCTCCATGCACCGCCGGGGTGGGCGGCCGACACATGCAGCGTGTAGTCGCCCGGCGGCAGACCGATGAATTCGACGTTGCGCTGCTGCCCGCGCTCGATCCAGCCGCTGTCCAGGCCCTCCAGGCGGGTGCGATAGCGGATCCGTTCGGACAGCAGATAGCTCAGCCCCACATAGCTCACGCTCAGGCGCTTGCCGCCGGGAATGCGGTTGTAGTCGTTGCCCTGCCAGTGCAGGGGCGTGCCATCCACCTGCACGTTCTCGATCACCGCCGGCGGCGCCAGGCGCTCGCGGAAGCGCTGCAGCCGCAGCGGATCGACCGTGCTGAGGCCACCGGCAGTGACCACCCAGAACGTCCCGTCCTGGCGCAGGATCGCCGACGGGCCGGAACTGCCATTGGCCTGCGAATTGGCCATGCCGTCGATTTCGTTGTAGTGCTCCACGTCGATGTGCGGCGCGCGTCCGTCGGCCACATCGTTGAGCATCGCCATGTCGGTGCGCAGGACGCCGCGGTTGCTGCTGATCCACACATTGCCGACGCGGTCGGGCACCAGCTGGAACACCGTATCCACGGGCATGCCCTGCTCCAGCCCGACCCGCGCCAACCGGCCGTTCTGCCAGCGGTACAGCCCACGGTCGGTGCTTACCCACATCGCATCGCCGATCTGCTGGAAGCCGAACACGCTGCGGCCGCCGCCCATGCGCTCCAGGTCGATGGCCTGCACGCGGTTGCCGCGCAGCACGCGGATGCCTTCGATCGTGCCGATCCACAGATTGCCCTCGGCGTCGTGGGCCAAGGCGGTGATCAGCCCGGACGGCATGCCGGGCACGGTCGGCACGGCCACGCCACGCGCATCAATGCGCACCACGCCCTTCTGCGTGCCGGCCCAGACCCCGCCGTCACGGTCCACGCTCATCGCACGGATGTTGCCCCCCGGCAGCCCATCGGCGGTGCCGTAGGTGCGCAGCACCCGGCCCTGTGCGTCCACCCGGAACACCCCGTCGCCGAAGGTGCCCACCCACAGATCACCTGCACGGTCCTGGGCCAGGCTCAACACCGACGGCGGCTTGCCGCCCTGATTGCGCAGCGCGATCGCATGGAAGCGGCCGTCGCCGTCCATCCGGTCCAGGCCGCTGGCACTGCCGATCCACATCTGGCGTTGCCGGTCCTCATACACGGTGCGCACGTAGTCGCCACTGAGTCCATCGCGTTCGGTGTAGCTGCTGAACAGCGTTTCGCGCAGGCGGTACAGACCGCCGTTGGCGCCGACCCAGATGCTGCCCTCCGCATCCTCCCGCAGGCTGACCACACGTCCACCCGGCAGCGAAAGACCGGCCGGCAGCCGCTCCAGCCCATGCCGCGAGAGCCGCAGCAGGCCCTGATTCTCGGTGCCCAGCCACAGGTCGCCGTGGCGGTCCTGCAGCATCGCGGTCATGTGCATCTGGCCGGGCAGGCGGTGCTGCAGCTCGGGCACGCCGTCCTGCATGCGGTAGATCCGCTCGCCGGCCACGATCCACATCACCCCGTCGGGCGCCCGGTACGGCCACACCAGGCCACGCCCCAGCCCGAAGCTCTCCGGCGCACGGCGCAGGACGCCGTCGTTGTCGCGCACCACCAGGCCATCCAGGGTGCCCACCCACACGCGGTCCTGGGCGTCCACCACCATTTTGGTGAAACTCATCGCCATCGGCACGTCGGCCGCCGGCGGTGTGTATGCGATGCGGCCGTCCGGGTCGAGGCTGCCGATGCCCTTGCCTTCGTACAGCAGCCACAGGCGCCGATGGCTGTCCATCTGCATCGCCTGGATCAGCACCTGCGGCGTCCCCGGCTGGTGTTCCCATACCCGCCACTGGCCATCGCTGCCGCGGCGGGTGACGTTGCCGCGCGAGTCGCTGATCCACAGGTTGCCGGCGTGGTCGACATACAGGGCGCCCACGCCATTGTCGCGCAGGCCCGGCCGCGTGCTGCGGTCGAACACGGTGAAGTCCAGCCCGTTGTAGCGCACCAGACCCTCCCAGGTGGCGAACCAGAGGTGGCCTTCGGGCGTCTGCGCGATGTCGCGCAGCGAGTTGTGCGGCAGGCCGTTGCGCGAGGTCCACACGTCGATCGCGTAGTCGCGCAGCGGCGGTGGCCCATCCTGCGCCGACAGCGACGGAATGGCCGCCAGCCACAGCAGCAGGCACAGCCCTGCGGCCTGCAGCCACGGCAGGACGCGTCCTCGGGATTGGACCGGCCGCCGCCGGTTGACGCCCCCCCGTTCCCTCATCCGTGCAGGCCTGCCCGCATGGCGTTGGGAAGGGAAGCCCCGGCCCGCAGGCCGGTTGATTCGTGCGCTCTCATGGGGGAGAAGCTGGCAAAGAGGTGCCCATAGTAGGCAAATCCGCGCCCGAACGGTCGTGAAGATCTATCCGGTGCGGCTTCCGGTTGCAACCCGCCAGGTGGCCGGCCAACGCACCACGGCCTCCAATCCCCCCTGCGGATGATTGCGCAGGTGCAACGTGGCACCGTCCTTCTCGGCCAGCGCGCGGGCGATGGTCAGGCCCAGCCCGGCGCCGCCCGTATCGCGCGAGCGCGAGGTCTCCAGCCGCACGAACGGATCGAACACGGCCTCCAGTTCGTCCTCGGCCAGGCCCGGCCCGCTGTCGCGGATGCGGACCACCACGTCATGCTCGGTCTGCTCCACACTCACCCGTGCCGACTGCCCGTACATCACCGCGTTGTCCACCAGGTTGGAGAACAACCGGTGCATGGCCAGCGGGCGCAGCATCATCACCGCGCCACTGGCCTGGTCGAAGCGCACGTCGGCGCCGGCTTCGGCGGCGTCCTCCACGATGCTCTCCAGCAGCGAATCCAGCACCAGGGCAGCGCGCTGTTCGGCGCTTTCGGCACTGCGGGCCAGCTCCAGACCCTCGCGGATCAGCGCCTGCATCGCGCCCAGGTCGCCGATCAGGCGCTCACGCAGCGCCTCGTCGGTCACGTTCTCCAGCCGCAGCCGCAGCCGGGTCACCGGCGTCTGCAGATCGTGGGTGATCGCGGCCAGCATCTGCGTGCGCTCGCCCAGGTGCCGCTGCAGGCGCTGCTGCATGGCGTTGAAGGCTTCGGCAGCGCGTCTGACTTCCAATGGCCCGGTCACGGGCATCGGCGCGCCCTGCAGGTCGTCGCCCAGCGCCGCGGCGGCAGCGGCGAGGCGCTGCAGCGGCGCGCTGGCCATGCGCGCCACGATGTAGGCCAGGATCGCGATGGCGATCACCAGCAGGGTCAGGAACAGCGGGTCCACCGCCAGGATGCCGTTGTGCGCCACGGCCGGGGAATCCAGTGCAAGCCGCAGCGGCGTGCCGTCGCTGAGTACCACCGACACGGCGCGGCATTTGGGCGGGATGAACGCCGGATCGCGCTCGCGCGGGCGCTTGGGCGCGCCCATCTTGTGCGGCGGCGGCGGCAACAGCTCCGGCAGCCGCGGCAGGCAGGAGCGGAACGAGGTGAAATGGACCTGGGCGTGGGCCACCGGGCCGGGCCGGTCATCCAGCACGGCCATCATCGCGGTGTCCCTGCGGCCCTGGCGCGCGCCGTCGGGCAGCTCGCGCACGCTGGGGCCGCCCACGGCCAGCAGGCGCTCGCGCAGCTCGGGGTTGCCGTCCAGCAGGTTGACGTAGCCCTGCAGCCGGTCTGCGATGCGGTTGAGGTTCTGCCGTTCAAATTCCTGCTGGCGCTTGGCGCTGGCCAGCACGGTGGCACCGATCGCGGCCACCGCCATGCCCAGCAGCAGAATCAGGAACAGGCGCCCCACCATCGAAGCGAAGAAGCGCCGCAGGCGTTTCATTCCAGCCCCACCGCCGTGGCCAGTACGTAACCTTCGTTGCGCACGGTCTTGATCAGCCCGTCGCTGCCGCCGTCATCGCCCAGCTTGTTGCGCAGGCGGCTGACCTGCAGGTCGATCGCGCGATCCTGCGACTCGTAGCTGCGGCCACTGCTCAGCGCCACCAGCTGCTCGCGCGACAGTACCTTGTTGGCATGTCCGACAAACACCCGCAGCAGGCGGAACTCGGCACCGGACAGCACCACCACCCGGCCATCGGGGTCGACCAGGTGCCGGTGTTCAAGATCGAATATCCAGTGCGAGAACCGCGCGCGGCGGATCGCCAGCGGCTCCAGATTGGCCGGCAGCGCCTCGGTCCGGCGCAGCACGTTGCGGATGCGCGCCAGCAGTTCGCGCGGCTCGAAGGGCTTGGCCAGGTAGTCATCGGCGCCCATTTCCAGGCCCAGCACGCGGTCGATCGGCTCGCTGCGCGCGGTGAGCATGATCACCGGCGTGCTTGACCGCGCACGCAGGTCACGGCACAGGGTCAGCCCGTCTTCGCGCGGCAGGTTGAGGTCGAGCACGATCAGGTCGACGTGTTCGCGTTCAAGCACCTGACGCATGCCGGTGCCATCGCTGGCGGTGCTGATCTGGTAACCGGCGCGTCCCAGCTGTTCGGCAAGCAGTTGGCGGATATCGTGGTCGTCGTCGACGATCAACAGGCGATGCATGGTGGTGGTGGTCTCCATGCGGTCATGATCCCCTGTCCGGAGATGAACCGCATCAATGGGAATGCGTACGCGTGTGTCAGGACACGACGACGATACACAACGAAACGCGGGACAGCGCGTCTGGTTACCCTTTGATACACGGCGAGCGTTGAGCCCTCCGGCGTGGGTCTTCACAATGCTGACAACGCCGACGCAACGGCCTGCCGAGTAGACGATCATCGTGAAGCCCCGCCTGCCCCACACCCGCCGCGGCCGCATCCTGCTGCTGATCGCCTTCGTCGTCGTGATTGCCGCGATTGTGGCATGGTTCGCCCGCAAGCCTGCCGCCCCGGCCCTGGCGACCACGCCGGTCAGCCGTGGCGACATCGAGCAGACGGTGGAGGCCACCGGTGTGGTCGATGCCTACAAGCTGGTGAGTGTGGGTGCGCAGGCCTCCGGCCAGATCAAGTCGCTGAAGGTGCAGCTGGGCGATACCGTCAAGGAAGGCCAGCTGATCGCCGAGATCGACGCCACCACGCAGCAGAATCAGGTGCTCAACGCCGAAGCCGCACTGGACAACATCCGCGCCCAGCGCGCGGTACAGCAGGCCAGCCTGCGTGAGGCCGAACTGGAGTTCGCCCGTCAGCAGCAGATGCTCGCGGCCGAAGCCACCTCGCGTGCCGAGTACGACGCGGCCGACGCCAGGCTGAAGACCGCACGCGCGCAGATCCAGTCCTACGACGCGCAGATCAAGGGTCGCGAGACCGAACTGGGCACCGCCCGTGCCAACCTGGCCTACACCCGCATCACCGCGCCGATGGACGGCACCGTGGTGGCGGTGGTGGCCGAGGAAGGCCGTACCGTCAATGCCAACCAGACCGCGCCCACCATCGTGATGCTCGCGCGCCTGGATCTGGTCACGGTCAACGCCGAAATCTCCGAGGCGGACGTGGTCAAAATCAAGGCCGGCATGCCGGTGTACTTCACCACGCTGGGCGAGCCGGACCGCAAGTACCACGCCACGCTGCGCCAGATCAATCCGGCGCCGTCCTCCATCGCCAGCGACAATGCATCAAGCTCCAGTTCCTCCGGCTCCAGCTCGAGTACGGCGGTGTACTACAACGCCCTGTTCGACGTGGAGAACCCCGACGGCACGCTGCGCATCGACATGACCGCGCAGGTATCGGTGATGCTCAAGCAGGCCAAGGGCGTCCTCATGATCCCGGCGGTGGCGCTCGGCCCGAAGACCCGCGATGGCCAGTACGTGGTCCGCGTCGCCGACGCCGACGGCATGCCGGCGCCACGCAAGGTGCGGATCGGCATCAACAACGGCGCCAACGCCGAAGTGCTGTCCGGCCTGACCGAGGGCGAAAAGGTCATTGTCGGCGAGGGTGGCGCGGCGGCAGGGGGCAGCAGCGGCGGCGGCCGTGGTGGCCCGCAGATCCGGATGGGTGGGCCGGGCATGGGCGGGCCGCGCCGATGAGCGGTGCCCCGACCGGCGCGCAGCCCACGCGCGCCCCGCTGCTGCGACTGCGCGACCTTCGCCGCGAGTTTCCCGCCGGCGAAGACACCATCGCCGTGCTGCGCGACGTCAACCTGGACATCGATGCGGGCGAGATGGTCGCCATCGTCGGCCAGTCCGGGTCGGGCAAGTCCACGCTGATGAACATCCTCGGCTGCCTGGACCGGCCGACCCGCGGCAGCTACCAGGTGGCGGGCCGCGAAACCGGCAGCATGCTGCCGGACGAGCTGGCCGAGCTGCGCCGCGAGCATTTCGGCTTCATCTTCCAGCGCTACCACCTGCTGGGCGACCTCGATGCGCGCGGCAATGTCGCCGTGCCGGCGGTCTATGCCGGCAGCCCGGGGCCGGTGCGCACCGCGCGCGCCGAGCAGCTTCTGCAGCGCCTCGGTCTCGGCGACCGCATGCACCACAAGCCCGGCCAGCTGTCCGGCGGCCAGCAGCAGCGCGTGTCGATCGCGCGGGCGCTGATGAACGGCGGCGAGGTGATCCTGGCCGACGAACCGACCGGCGCGCTCGATACGCGCTCCGGCGAAGAGGTGATGGCGATCCTCGGCGAGCTGCATGCCGAAGGCCACACCATCATCATCGTCACCCACGACATGTCGGTGGCCGAACACGCGCAGCGCATCATCGAGATCCGCGACGGCGAGATCATCGCCGACCGCGCCAATGCGAACGCCCCCCGTTACCGCGCGCAGCGCCAGCCCACCGTGGATGCCGGCCGCGGCCACAGCTGGCGCGCCGCGCGCGACCGCTTCACCGAAGCGTTCCGGATGGCGCTGCTGGCAATGAACGCGCACCGGTTGCGCACCTTCCTGACCATGCTTGGCATCATCATCGGCATCGCCTCGGTGGTGTCGGTGGTGGCGCTGGGCAACGGCTCGCAGCAGCAGATCCTGCAGAACATCAGCGCGCTGGGCACCAATACCATCGACGTCTATCCCGGTCGCGGCTTCGGCGACATGCGCTCGGCCCGGGTGCAGACGCTCAAGGCCAGCGACGCCGATGCGCTGGCGCGGCAGAGCTACGTGGACAGTGCCACGCCCAGTGTGTCTTCCTCGGTCACCGCCCGGTACCGCAACCAGTCGGCCACCGCCCAGGTCAGCGGCGTGGGTGAGCAGTTCTTCCGGGTCAAGGGCGTGACCCTGGTTGCCGGCAGCTTCTTCGACCGCGATGCGGTACGCGGCCTTGCCCAGGTGGCGGTGATCGACGAAAACACCCGCACCCAGTTCTTCCCCAACGGCGAGGACCCGATCGGCCAGGTGATCCTGCTCGGCAACGTGCCGGCGCGCGTGGTCGGCGTCGCACAGCGGCAGAGCTTCGGCTTCGGTGGCAGCACCAGCCTGAGCGTGTGGGTGCCCTACACCACGGTGATGTCACGCATGCTTGGCCAGAGCCACGTCTCCAGCATCACCGTCCGGGTGGACGACAGCACGCCGATGGATGCCGCCCAGGCAGCCATTTCCAAGCTGCTGGTGATGCGCCACGGCACCGAGGACTTCTTCCTCAGCAACAGCGCCGAAATCCGCCAGACCATCGAGCAGACCACGCGCACCATGACCCTGCTGATCAGTGCCATCGCGGCGATCGCGCTGCTGGTGGGCGGCATCGGGGTGATGAACATCATGCTGGTGTCGGTCACCGAGCGCACCCGTGAAATCGGTGTACGCATGGCAGTGGGCGCGCGCCAGAGCGACATCCGCCAGCAGTTCCTGATCGAAGCGGTGCTGGTCTGCCTGCTCGGCGGCCTGCTTGGCGTGGGGCTGTCGCTGGTGGTGGGCTGGCTGTTCGGCAAGTTCGCCCCCGACTTCCAGATGCTGTTCTCGACCGCGTCCATCGTGGCCGCCTTCGCCTGCTCCAGCCTGATCGGCGTGGCGTTCGGCTTCCTGCCGGCCCGCAGTGCGGCACAACTCGACCCCGTGGAGGCGCTGGCGCGCGAATGACCATGTTCCCGATTCCCCTGATGTCCCGGCGTCCGCTGGCCCTGGCCTGCCTGTCCGCACTGGCGCTGTCTGCCTGTGTCAGCACCGGCCAGTACCGGGTCGACCCGCCGGCGGTGCCGGCCAGCTACGGTCGCGGCGATGCGGCGCGCAACGCGCCGGTGCAGGCTGTCGCCGTGTCACCGGCCGAGGCGGGTGCCGACGTGCGCCACGACGCCTGGTGGACCGGATTCGGCGATCCGCAGCTGGACGCGGTGATCGCCCGTGCCTTGGCCGCCAACACCGACCTGGCGTCTGCCGGGCTGGCCGTGCAGCGTGCGCGCCTGCAGGCCGGACTGGCCGACAACGCGCTGTGGCCGCAACCCTCGGGCAGCGTCGGCAGCAGCGGCAACCGCGCGATCGACCAGTCTGCGGACTGGAACCGCAGCAGTTCGGCCAGTGTCGGGCTGCAGTGGGAGGTTGATCTGTGGGGACGGCTGCGCGCCCAGCGCGACATCGCCCAGTGGGAAGCACAGGCCAGCGCCGAGGACCTGCAGAACACGGCGCTGCTGGTGATCGGCGATGTCGCCACGCAGTACTGGACGCTGGCCTTTCTCAACCAGTCCATCAGCGCCGGTGAGGCCAATCTGGCGCGCCTGCAGCGCACGCTGCAACTGGTGCAGGCCCGCTTCGATGCCGGTGCGGTGTCGCGGTTGGAAGTGCGCCAGGCCAGCCAGAGCCTGGAGGCGCAGCGCGCCGCACAGAGCGCGCTGGAACAGCAGCGCGTGGCCACCCGCAACGCGTTGACCGTGCTGCTCGATGGCCAGCCGTTGGCCCTGTCCGACGAACCCCGCCAGCTGGAGCGTGCCACCAGCCCGGCCATCGCCGAAGGCCTGCCGGCCGATCTGCTCGGTCGCCGGCCTGACCTGCGCGCGGCCGAACTGCGCCTGCGCAACAGCCTGAAGACCATCAAGGTGACCGCCACCCGGTACTACCCGGCGCTGAGCCTGACCGGCAGCGTCGGTAGCGGCGCCACCTCGCTGTCGGACGTGTTGAAGCATCCGGTGGCCACGCTCGGTGCCGGGCTGTCGCTGCCGTTCCTCAATGTGCGCCAGGCCGAGTTGGACACCCGATTGGCCGGTACCGATTACCAGATCGCCGCCAACGACTTCCGCCGCACGCTGTACACCGCACTGTCGGAAGTGGACAACGCCCTCTCGGCACGCACGCAGTTCGCCACGCAGGTCGCGGCGTCGCAGGCGTCGTATGACGAAGCGGTGGAAATCGAGCGGATGTACGAGGTGCGCTACCGGGTCGGTGCGACCGACCTGCGCACCTGGCTGGAAGCGCAGCAGACCCGGCGCGATGCGGAGCTGTCGCTGGCGTCGGTGAGGCAGCGGCAGTTGATCAACGATGTCACCTTGTTCAAGGCATTGGGCGGCAGCGCAGGCTGATGCCCGCCGCGCGTCCTCATGTAGCGCCGACCGTTGGGCGGCTGCCGCGCCGCGCGCGGCCGCGTCGAAACGGGCGGCGCGCAGGCGGATCGGATGTCACGACGCCGGAACGAAGGGCGGCCGACCAACGGTCGGCTCCACACCCCCGCCCGCGCGCGGCTTACAGACCGCGCTGGCGCACGGCCTCGAACAGGCTGACCCCGGTGGCGACGGAGACATTCAGGCTCTCGATGTCGCCCGGCATCGGGATCTTGACCAGGCCGTCGCAGTTCTCGCGGGTCAGGCGACGCAGACCATCGGCCTCACCGCCCAGCACCAGCGCCACGTTGCCCTTGAGGTCGATCGCATACAGCGATTCGGTGGCTTCGCCGGCCAGGCCGTAGATCCACACGCCCAGCTTCTGCAGGTCCTTCAGGCAGCGCGACAGGTTGGTCACGGCCACCACCGGGATGCGGTCGGCGGCACCGGCCGAGGTCTTGCGCACGGTGGCGTTCACCGTGGCCGACTTGTCCTTGGGGATGATCACCGCAGTGGCACCGGCCGCCGCTGCGCTGCGCAGGCAGGCACCGAGGTTGTGCGGGTCCTGCACCTCATCGAGGATCAGCAGCAGGGCCTTGCCCTCGGCCGCTTCGACCAGCCCTTCCAGCTCGTTCTCGCCCCAGGTGCGTGCAGCCTGGTAACGCGCGGCCACGCCCTGGTGACGCACCGACCCCCCCACGCCGTCCAGCGCCTGGGTGTTCACCTTGCGCACGTCGATGCCCTTGCGCCGCGCGTTCTCTTCGATCTCGGTCAGACGCGGGTTCTTCGCGCCGGCCTCGATCAGGACCTCGCGGACGTTCTCGGCATCGTTCTCAATCGAGGACGCGACGGCGTTGACGCCGACAATCCACTGGCTTTGCTTGCTCATTGCGGGGGGCGGGACCGGAAAGGGGGTGGTAATGGTAGAGCATCGGCGGCGCCCCCGCCTCACGCGGCGGGCGGAGGCCAGTCACCGGTGTCGTGGTCGGGATGCTGGTGGGAGACCAGGTGCTGCAGGTAGACCGCCTCCGGGTCGTCTTCGTCGCGGATGGCGCTGAGCCGGTCCAGGGCATCCACGAACGGCAGTTTGGCGTCGATACCGTACTGGACCGTGGGCGGCAGGCGCGCGGGCGTATCGAAGGCGCCTGCGGCGATCGCCATCCCGTTGGGGGCCTCGTAGGTCAGCGGGGTGCCGCAGTCCGCGCAGAATCCTCGCTTGACCAGATTGGAGGAGGCGAAGCGGCGCGGTTCCCCGCGCGTCCAGGCGAATGCCACCCCGCGCACCGAGACCAGGGGCGCGTAGTAGGCCCCGAACGCCTTCTGGCACATCCGGCAATGGCAGATCGAGCTGTCGGTCAGCTCACCGCGGACGTGAAAACGCACCGCACCGCATTGGCAGCCGCCGCTGTATTCGGGAAGGGTAGTCATGGGGCCCGTCCGTTCCGGGGTGACGGAGGGCCGGCCAGCGGCCGGCACTCCGGTTCAGTACGCCTGCTTCCGGCGCTTGGCCGGCTGGCCACGTGGCGGCAGCGCCGGGAGCTCGTCGTCCTTTTCCTCGACCAGACGGAAGTCGATCTTGCGCTCTTCCATGCTGGCCTTCAGTACCAGGATGCGGACCCGGTCACCCAGGCGGTAGGCCTTGCCCCGGCGCTCGCCGCTGAGGGTTTTGCG
Organism: Stenotrophomonas sp. Marseille-Q5258; assembly: GCF_946900935.1. Classification (NCBI taxonomy): domain Bacteria; kingdom Pseudomonadati; phylum Pseudomonadota; class Gammaproteobacteria; order Lysobacterales; family Lysobacteraceae; genus Stenotrophomonas; species Stenotrophomonas sp. Marseille-Q5258. Next base: position 93,185 of record NZ_CAMPPN010000009.1, on the reverse strand, counting down.
CACCGCATCGAACTGGTAGTAGTCATGCGGGAGCTGGGTGACGTGGACCAGGCCGTTGACCTTGGACTCGTCCAGTTCCACGAACAGCCCGAAGCTGGTCACGCCACTGATGACGCCGTCGAACTGGCCGCCCACGTGCTTCTCCATCCAGGCCGCCCGGTAACGCTCGTCGACCTCGCGCTCGGCCTCGTCGGCGCGGCGTTCGCGTTCGGAGCACTGCAGCGCCAGCGCCGCCATCTCGCGCGCGGAATAGGTGTACTTGTCGAGCGAACCGCCGCTGAGCGCGTACTTGATCGCACGGTGCACCAGCAGGTCGGGGTAGCGACGGATCGGCGAGGTGAAGTGCGCGTACGCGTCCAGCGCCAGGCCGAAGTGGCCCTGGTTGTCCGGCGAATACACCGCCAGGCTCTGGCTGCGCAGCAGCACCGATTCCAGCAGTGCCGCGTCGGGGCGCTCGCGCACCTTCTTGAGCAGCTTGGTGTAATCGCCCGGCTGCACCTTCGACCACGGCGGCAGGCTCAGCTTGAATTCCTTCAGGAACTCCAGCAGATCATCGTACTTGGCTTCCGGCGGCTTGGCGTGATCGCGGAACGGCGCCGGCACGTGCTTGCTGAGCAGGTAGCGCGCCGCCTGCACATTGGCCGCGATCATGCATTCTTCGATCAGCTTGTGCGCGTCGTTGCGCACCAGCATGCCGGCCTGGGTGACTTCACCGGTGTTGTCCAGCACGAAGCGCACTTCGGAGGACTCGAACTCGATCGCGCCACGGCGCGTGCGCGCCTTGGCCAGCACTTTGTACAGTTGGTGCAGACGCTCGACCTGCGGCAGCACCGCGGCGATCTGGTTGCGCACCGCCACGTCGTTCTCGCCTACCGCCTGCCAGACCTGGGTATAGGTCAGGCGCGCGTGCGAATTCATCACCGCCTCGTAGAAGCGCGAGTGGATCACCTCGCCCTCGCGGTTCACCTGCATGTCGCAGACGAAGCACATACGGTCGACCTTGGGCATCAGCGAACAGATGCCGTTGGAGAGGGTCTCCGGCAGCATCGGCACCACGAACCCCGGGAAGTACACCGAGGTGGCGCGCTTCTGCGCTTCGTCGTCGAGCGGCGTGCCCGGCCGCACGTAGTTGGACACGTCCGCGATCGCCACGACGAGACGGAAGCCCTCGGCATTCGGTTCGCAGTACACCGCGTCGTCGAAGTCCTTGGCATCTTCGCCATCGATGGTCACCAGCGGCGTGCTGCGCAGGTCGACGCGACCGCCGATCATCGACGGTTCCACCACCAGCGGCACGGCGGAGGCTTCGTTCAGCACCTCCTGCGGGAACTCGAACGGCAGCTCGTGGCCGTGGATGGCGGTTTCCACGATCAGCGAGGCGGTCAGCTTGTCACCAAGCACCGCGATGATGCGGCCGATCGGCGGGCGCCGGGTATCGGGCGCCTGGGTCAGTTCGCAGACGACCAGCTGGCCATCACGCGCATCGCCGGTCTGGTCCGGCGGAATCTGCACATTGCGCTGCACCCGCTTGTCATCGGGCACCACATAGCTGATGCCGAACTCGATGCTGAAACGGCCGATCAGGCGGGTCATGCCGCGCTCGAGCACGCGGGCGATGCTGCCTTCGCGACGGCCGCGGCGGTCGATGCCGGTGACGTTGGCGAGCACACGGTCCCCGTGCATCACCTTGCGCATTTCATACGGCGGCAGGAACAGGTCGTCGCCGCCCTCCACCGGACGCAGGAAGCCGAAGCCTTCCGGGTTGGCGATGACCACACCGGTGATCAGGTTGGTGGCCTGCACCGGCGCGAAGCCGCCGCGGCGGTTCTGCACCAGCTGGCCATCGCGCACCATCGCGCCCAGGCGCTTGCCCAGCGCGTCGGCCCGATCCGGTTCGGTCAGTCCCAGATGGACGCCAATCTCATCGGCGGTCTGCGGGCCATCGCAGCGGTCGAGCAGCTGCAGGATCGCCTCGCGGCTGGCGATGGGCTGGGCGTAACGCTCGGCCTCACGCGCGGCAAACGGGTCCTGCACGGTCATATCGCCCGCGCCCGGCAACGGGCGGCGGCGGGTGGCGTCCTTGGCGGCGGCGCGGGTACCGGGGCGCGGCGCGGCGGGCGCAGTCAGAGATTCGGGCATCCAAGGTGGCAGCTTGCCGGGCTTCTTCTTCGCGGCAGCGCGGGGCTTGCCCGACGGACCGGACGCCTGCTTGGGCGCCGGGGACTTGGGGGCTTTCGCGCCCCGGGTCGGTTTCTTTGGTTTCATTGGCCTCCATCTTAACCGCTGGCGGTGTGCAGAACCGGTCATGGCATGCGCACATGCAGCTTTGTGAAGAATTGTCGAAAAACCGTTGACAAGCGCCGATGGCATCTTCACAATTCGCCCCCTGAGTCGCCCAGGTGGCGGAATTGGTAGACGCACTAGCTTCAGGTGCTAGCGGGGGCAACTTCGTGGAGGTTCGAGTCCTCTCCTGGGCACCATGACTCAGACAATGATCAAACCCGCGCAAGCGGGTTTTTTCATGTCCGGGGTACGTCCGGCGCAGCCCGGGTGGATCAGGTGTCCGGGTCGTAGTAGCGGCGCGACAGCCCTGCCCGCCCCGGAAAGTGCTTGAACCAGGGCCGCGCGGCGTCGATCACCGCCGCCACAGGTGCATGCGCCATCAACCGCTCCACATAGGCGGACAGCGCGGTATGTGACGCAGGCAACGGCACGTAGGCCACTGCATAGAACAGCGCCGGCGCTGCGGCGCAATCGGCCAGGCTGAAGCTGTCGCCCGCCAACCACTGACGCCCACCCAACTGCCGGTCCAACACCGCATAGGTGTTCAGCAGCATCGCGCGGGCGGCGGCGTCCGCAGCTCCGCCTCCATCGCCCGACGGCTGCAGCAGGGCGGCAGTCAGTGCCTGCATCGGCGCCATCACGTACAGATCGCAGACCCGGTCCCAGAAGCGCACCTCCAGCGCCTGTGCCGGGTCCTGCGGAATCAGCAGTGCCCCTTGGGCGGCATGATGGCACTGCAGGTACTCGATGATGATGCTGGTCTCGCCGATGCACGTGTCCTGCTCCACCAGCAGCGGCATCTTGCCGAGTGGCCACAGCGTCCGGAACGCCTCGCGCTCGACCGGGTCGCCCAGGTTCAACAGCCGCGCATCCAGCGATGCGCCCAATACGCGCGCGGCGATCAGCACTTTCTGGCAGCACGATGACAGGGGATGAAAATGCAGGATCGGGTTCGGCATGGGAACGCCTTGCTGCAGGGTGGGGCCAGTATTTTCAGTGTCGGCTGCCCCGGTCAAGCCGCGCCCCACCCGCCAGCGCGACCGGGACCGGGACCGCACGGCGCGTCACAAAGCGTTGACAGTCTTCAACGGCTTCCGCATAATTCGCGTCCTGAGTCGCCCAGGTGGCGGAATTGGTAGACGCACTAGCTTCAGGTGCTAGCGGGGGCAACTCCGTGGAGGTTCGAGTCCTCTCCTGGGCACCATGACTCAGAACATGATCAAACCCGCGCAAGCGGGTTTTTTCGTTTCCGGCGTTCGATGACACCCGCTTCGCAGGACGCCTGCATCACGCGACATGCAACGCGATGTCGCGGCGACAAGCGAGCAATGCCACGTCGTGCGAAATGCTGTTGACACATTCCCGGTTCTCCCGCAGAATTCTCCTCCTGAGTCGCCCAGGTGGCGGAATTGGTAGACGCACTAGCTTCAGGTGCTAGCGGGGGCAACTTCGTGGAGGTTCGAGTCCTCTCCTGGGCACCATGACTCAGACAATGATCAAACCCGCGCAAGCGGGTTTTTTCATGCCTGCCGGTTTCTGCCGCCGCGCGTGGCTCGGCATAGAAAAAACCCCGCTCTTCAGCGGGGTTTTTTGTTTCATCAGGTCACGCCGTCAATGTCCGCCGGCAGAGGCCGCGCCGGCCCCTGCGCCGAACGGCGGCTTGGCCAGCCACAGGAACGCGATGATGGCCAGGAAGATCCAGCCCAGCAGGAAGAAGATGTCGTTGAAGCCCATCTGCGATGCCTGGTGGTTGATCATGGTGTTGAGCACGGCGGCGCCATGCTGCAGGTCGCCCTGCCCCATCGCGGTCACCTGGTCCTGCATGCCCGGCGTGTAGCCGGACACATGCTCGGTGAGGTGCGCATGGTGCTCCTGGGTGCGCCGCGCCCACAGCCACGTCGTCAACGACGCCGCGAAACTGCCGCCCAGCGTGCGCAGGAACGTGGCCAGGCCGGAACCGGCCGCGATCTCGCGCCCGTCCAGATCCGACAGCAGGATCTGCAGCACCGGCATGAAGAACAGCGCCACACCGATACCCATGATCAGCTGGATGCCGGCCACATGGCCGAAGTCCACCTGCAGGTTGAAACCCGAACGCAGGAAGCTGGTGAAAGACAGGAACACGAAGGCGATGGTGGCCAGCATGCGCATGTCGAACCGCGACGCGTACTTGCCCACGAACGGGGTCATGATCACCGGCAGCACGCCGATCGGCGCGGTCGCCAGGCCCGCCCAGATCGCCGTATAGCCCATGTCGCGCTGCAGCCACTGCGGGATCAGCAGTGCCACGCTGAAGAACGCGGCATAGGCCACCACCATCGCCAGCGTGCCGGCGCGGAAGTTGCGGTGCCGGAACAGGCGCAGATCCACGATGGGATCCTTGTCGGTCAGTTCCCAGATCAGGAACACCGCCAGGGCCACCACCGACACGCAGGCCAGCACCACGATCTTGCCCGAGCTGAACCAGTCCTCGTCGTTGCCGAGGTCCAGCACCAGCTGCAGCGCACCCACGCCGATGACCAGCGTGATCAGGCCGACGTAGTCCATCTTCGGCTTCTCGGTGTGCTCCGGCCGGCCCTTGAGCTGGTTGCCCACCACCAGCGCGGCGAAGATGCCCAGCGGCACGTTGATCAGGAAGATCCACTCCCAGCTGTAGTTGTCGGTGATCCAGCCGCCCAGGATCGGGCCGGCGATCGGCGCCACCACGGTGATCATCGCCAGCAGCGCCAGCGCCTGCCCGCGCTTCTCGCGCGGGTACAGGGACACCAGCAGGCTCTGGGTGATCGGGTACATCGGACCCGCCACAAAGCCCTGGATCGCACGCGACACGACCAGCATGCCCATGCTCTGCGCCAGGCCGCACAGCAGCGAGGCCAGCGTGAAGGCCAGCGTGGCCCAGACGAACAGTTTGGTCTCGCCGAAGCGACGGCTCAGAAAGCCGGTCAGCGGCAGCGCGATCGCGGTACTGACCGCGAACGAGGTGATCACCCACGTCGCCTGCTGCGAACTGGCGCCGAGGTTGCCGGCGATGGTCGGCAGCGACACGTTGGCGATGGTGGTGTCGAGCACCTGCATGAACGAGGCCATCGCCAGGCCGGCGGTACACAGGGCGACGTTGGCCGGCTTGAAGCCGGCGGTCGTCCCTGGCGCACCCGGCATACCGGGCGCGGCGGGAGCTTGTGCGGACATGATGGCCTCAGCTTGCCTTGGCCTGCTGCGGCAGGTTGCTCTGGATGATCTGGTGGATCACGTCGTCGGCGCTGTGCAGCTGCTTTGCGTAGACGTCGGTGTCGAACACCTGGCCCTTGGCGGTTTCGGTCGGCAGCACGGTGCCCTTCTGGTCGCGCAGGCTCACTTCAGCCTTGATCGACAGGCCGATGCGCAGCGGGTGCTCGGCCAGCTGCTTGGCGTCGATGGCGATGCGCACCGGCACGCGCTGCACGATCTTGATCCAGTTGCCGCTGGCGTTCTGCGCCGGCAGCAGCGAGAACGCCGAGCCGGTGCCCAGGCCCAGGCTGTCGATGCGGCCCTTGTAGGTCACATCACCGCCGTACAGATCCGAGCGCAGCTCCACTTCCTGGCCCAGGCGCATGTGGCGCAGCTGGGTCTCTTTGAAGTTGGCCTCCACCCACATCTGTTCGGTCGGCACCACGGCCATCAGCGCAGTGCCCGGCTGCACGCGCTGGCCGACCTGTACCGAACGACGGGCGACATAGCCGGCCACCGGCGCGACGATGCCGGCGCGGGCATTGTTGAGGTAGGCCTGGCGCAGCTGCGCGGCGGCCGCCTGCACGTCCGGCTGCGTGGCGATCACGGTGTCGTCAACGAGTGCGCTGCTGCGTTCGAAGGTCTCGCGCGAACCGGCGACGGCGGCTTCGGCAGCGGCCAGTTCGGTGCGGGCATGCGCCAGCTCTTCGTTGGAGATCGCACCGGTGGCGGCCAGGTTCCTGCGGCGATTGAAGTCCTCGCGCACACGATTGAGCGTGACCTGGCGGGCATTCAACTCGGCCTGCGCGCCCTCGACGCTGCGGTACAGGCCGCGCACCTGGCGGACCGTCCGGGCGAGGTTGGCTTCGGCCTGCTGCAGCGCCACTTCGGTGTCGGCCGGATCCAGCTGTACCAGCAGCTGGCCACGCGCCACGCGCATGCCGTCATCGGCGTTGATCGCCACGACGGTGCCGCTGATCAGCGGGGTGATCTGCACCTGGTTGCCCTGCACGTAGGCATCGTCGGTTTCCTCGAACCAGCGGCCGAACATGAAGTACCACAGGGCCAGCGCGGCCAGCAGCAGCACCACGATGACCAGCAGGCCGCGCAGCAGCTTGCCGCGACGGGAGGGAGCTGCGTTCTCGGCAGCGGGGGCGGAGGTCTGACTCATGGGATGACTCTCAGGAATGCGAGGATTCGGGGGTGGCGGCAACCGTGGCGGTGTCGCTGGACGGGATGAAACCGCCGCCCAGCGCCTGGCTCAGTCGCACCGAAACAAGGATCTGACGCGACTGCAGCTCGGCCAGGCGCTGCTGGGACACCAGCAGCTGCTCTTCCACGCTGAGTACGTCCAGGTAACTGCCGATGCCGGCGCGGTAGCGCTGTCCGGCCAGGTCGTGGGCGGCCCGCGCGGTGCTCACCGCCTGGGCCTGCGCGGCGGCCTGGTCGGCCAGCGAACGCACCGCATTGACCTGGTCGGCGACATCGCGCAGCGCGTTGACCACCGACTGGTTGTAATCGGCCACGGCCAGGTCGTACTGCGCGTCGGTCTTGTCCAGGTTGGCGCGCAGGCGGCCACCGTCGAAGATCGGCAGGCTCAGCGCCGGGCCCAGGAAGGCGAAGGTCGAACCGCTCTTGAGCAGTTGGTCGACCTCGCTGGACACCACCCCGCCGAGCGCGGTGAGGTCCAGGCTGGGATAGAACTGCGCCTTGGCCGCGTGGATCCCGCGCTGGGCTGCTTCCACGCGCCAGCGCGCGGCGACGATGTCCGGGCGACGGCCGAGCAGTTCGCTGGGCAGCACGCCCGGGAGCTGCAGCGCGAGCGGGTTGAGCACCTGCGGGCGTTCGATCTGCAGGCCGCGGTCCGGGCCCTGCCCGACCAGCGCGGCCAGCGCGGTGCGCGCTTCGTCGATCTGCTGCTGCGCGGCCTGCCGCTGCTGCTGCGCGGCCGGGATGCGGGCTTCGGCCTGGCGGGTCTGCAGGTCGCTGTCGATGCCGGCGGCGCGCCGCTGACGGGTCAGGTCCAGGGTCTTCTGCGCCCGTACCAGTTCTTCGCTGGCCACATCATGCAACTGCCATGCGTAGCCCAACTGCGCATACGCTTCGGCAATCGCCGCCGAGAGGTTCAGGCGCGCGGCCTGCGCGTCCACTGCGGCGGCGTGGCCGCTGTCCACGGCCGCTTCCCAGGCCGCGCGCTTGCCACCCCAGAGGTCGATGCCATAGCTGACGCTGAGGTAGGCCTGGCCACTGCCGGCATAGCTGCCGCCAAGCTCATCGCCCACCATCGATTCGGGCAGGCGCACACCGGTGTAGCCGCCGGAGGCGGACACGCTCGGCAGGCGGTCGGCACGGGCGGTGCCGATCTGGGCGCGGGCCTGGCGCAGGCGCGCATCGGCGGCGTCCAGACCCGGGTTGCGCTGCAGGCCTTCAGCGATCAGGGCGTCGAGCTGGGGGTCGCCCAGCGCACGCCACCAGTCGGTGGACGGCCAGCCCGGCTGGCTCAGCCCGGGGTTGGCCAGGGTGCGCTGGGTCTGCAGGCTGTCGGCGTCGAGCAGCATGGCCTTGGGTTCCAGGCCGCCGGTGCTGGCACACGCGGCCAGCGCCAGCGCCAGCACGGACAGCAGCACCGGCCGCAGCGGGCGCAGTGACGAGGGGCGATCAGAGGGGAGAGTCATGGCGAATTGAGGGAGTCACGTACACGGGTCATGAGGGAATGCAGCTGCGCGCGCTCGTCCTGGGACAGGTCGCGCATGGCGTCGTTCATCGTCTGGTCGCCGCGCTGCTTCAGCCGGGCCCACAACTGGCGGCCTTCGTCGGTCAACACGATCTGCAGCGCCCGACGGTCCTGGGCATGCGGCTCGCGCCGCACGCAGCCCATCGCTTCGAGCTTGTCCAGCAGCCGGGTAACGGCGCTGGGCACCTGGTCCAGGGCCTGGGCCAGTTCGTTGGCGGTGCACGGCGCGCGCGCCGAGAGCACCTTCAGGCCCAGGTAGTGGGTGAACCCGATGCCGAGGTTTTCTTCGGCCATCGACGTGTCCAGCTGACGGACCAGGCCGTCGCGCACCTGGCGCAACAGCAGTCCGAAGCTGGGAGGCGTGGTTTCGGGACAGATCATGGTGAGCATTCTCTTCCAAAAATTATATTTCTCAATGGAAATATTCGATCTGGAACCAAATGCTGTGTTGCAGCACACAGAACAATGGAGGAACGCCACCTTAATAGCGCCCGACACTGGCCCGGTATTACAATATAGCCAATGAATGACACATTCCGGCCAGCACCCGACCCCGTCGCCGCCCAGATGATCCGCAACAACGTGCTCGACTGGTTCGAGCGCGACGATGGGCTGGGCGTGCTCGGCTTCCGGGTCGAGAGCGCCAACGGGCTGGAGCGCGAGATCGACTGGCACCAGCATCGGCGCGGCCAGTTGATCAGCGTGGAGGCCGGCCTGCTCAACATCCGCACCCGGCACGGAAACTGGTCGCTGCCGCCCGGCTGCGCGGGCTGGATGCCCCCGGCCGAACCCCACACGGTGGACATCTGCGGCCCGCTGCGGGGCTGGGGCGTGATCATCAGTGCCGGGCTGACCCGCGAACTGCCCGATGAACCCTGCGTGGTCGCCATCTCCGACCTGTTGCAGGCGCTGGCGCTGCGTGTCACCGAATGGCCCCCTGCCGAGACGGCCAGCCCGCGCCAGCAGCACATGATCGAGGTCCTGCTGGACGAACTGCGGCATGCCCCGCGCCAGCGCATGCATCTGCCGATGCCGCAGGACCGGCGGCTGCTGCGGATCGCCTCGCAGCTGATCGCCAACCCGGCAGACGGCCGCAGCCTGGAGCAGTGGGCGCGGTGGGCGGGGCTGTCGCCGCGTACACTGACCCGGCACTTCCGCGACGAAACCACCCTCAGCTTCGCCCAGTGGCGCCAGCAGGCGCGCCTGGCCGAGGGCCTGCGCCGCCTTTCCGACGGCCAGGGGGTGTCCGACATCGCCCACGAACTGGGGTTCAGCAGCCCCAGCGCCTTCGTCACGGTGTTCCGCCGCCACTTCGGCTGCCCGCCCGGGCGCTATCTGGCGCGCAACGGACAGCCACTGAACCCATCACGCGGCTTGGCATCCCCGGCCGCATCCGGATAATCGTCCGCCTGCGAGGGCGACAGCCGTCGCCGTCCCTTGCCACAGGTACCAATCCCGCATGACCGATCTCGCCCGCCCCGCCTTCCACGGCTTTGAACAGCTGCCCCTGCGCGAATACGCCGAACGGGCGTACCTGGACTATTCGATGTACGTGGTGCTCGATCGCGCACTGCCGTTCATCGGCGACGGGCTCAAGCCGGTGCAGCGCCGCATCATCTATTCGATGAGCGAGCTGGGCCTGAACGCGGGCTCCAAGCCGAAAAAATCCGCACGTACTGTCGGCGACGTGATCGGCAAGTACCACCCGCACGGCGACAGCGCGTGCTACGAAGCGCTGGTGCTGATGGCCCAGCCCTTCTCCTACCGCTATCCGCTGATCGAAGGCCAGGGCAACTTCGGTTCGACCGATGATCCCAAGTCGTTCGCGGCGATGCGTTACACCGAATCCAAGCTGACCCCCATCGCCGAAGTGCTGCTGGGTGAGATCAGTCAGGGCACCACGGACTGGACCCCGAACTTCGACGGCACCCTGGAAGAGCCGACCTGGATGCCGGCGCGCCTGCCGCACCTGCTGCTCAACGGCACCACCGGCATCGCCGTGGGCATGGCCACCGACGTGCCGCCGCACAACCTCAACGAGATCGTCAGCGCCCTGCTGCACCTGCTGGACGATCCCGATGCGACCGTGGCCGATCTGTGCGAGCACGTGAAGGGGCCGGACTACCCGAGCTTCGCCGAGATCATCACGCCGCTGGCCGACCTGCGGAACATGTACGAGACCGGCAACGGCAGCGTGCGGGCGCGCTCGACGTTCGTGAAGGAACACAACAACATCGTGGTCAACGCGCTGCCCTTCCAGGTCTCGCCGTCGAAGGTGATCGAGCAGATCGCCGCGCAGATGCGCGCCAAGAAGCTGCCGTGGCTGGAAGACATCCGTGACGAATCCGACCACGCCAACCCGGTGCGGGTGGTACTGGTGCCGCGCTCGAACCGCGTGGATGCCGAACAGTTGATGGGCCACCTGTTCGCCACCACCGACCTGGAGCGCAGCTACCGGGTCAACCTCAATGTGATCGGGCTGGACGGCCGTCCGCAGGTGAAGAACCTGAAGATGCTGCTCAGCGAGTGGCTGCAGTTCCGCGGCACCACCGTGACCCGCCGCCTCAACCACCGCCTGCAGAAGGTCGAGCGCCGCCTGCATGTGCTGGACGGCCTGCTGGTTGCCTTCCTCAACCTGGATGAGGTGATCCACATCATCCGCACCGAGGACGAGCCCAAGCCGGCGCTGATCGCACGCTTCGGACTGAGCGAGGAGCAGACCGAGTACATCCTGGAAACCAAGCTGAAGCAGCTGGCACGCCTGGAGGAAATGAAGATCCGTGGCGAGCAGGATGCGCTGGTCAAGGAACGCGACAAGATCCAGTCGATCCTGGAGAGCAAGGCCAAGCTGAAGAAGCTGATCCGTGACGAGCTGGTGGCCGATGCGAAGAAGTTCGGCGACGACCGCCGTTCGCCGCTGGTCCAGCGGGGTGCGGCGCAGGCCATCGACGAAACCGAGCTGGTGCCCAGCGAGCCGATGACCGTAGTGCTGTCGGAGAAGGGCTGGATCCGCGCGGCCAAGGGCCACGACATGGACCCGTCCACGCTGTCCTACCGCGACGGCGATGCGCTGCTGGGGGCGGTCCGCGCACGCAGCACCCAGCAGGTCGCGTTCCTGGACAGCGAAGGTCGCGCGTACTCGACCCTGATCCACACCCTGCCCTCCGCGCGCGGCAATGGCGAGCCGTTGACCGGCCGCTTCTCGCCCGCGCCGGGCAGCGCGTTCATGACCCTGGCCAGCGGCGAGAACAACACCCGCTTCGTGCTGGCCTCCACGCATGGCTATGGCTTCGTGACGCGCTTCGAGAACCTCACCGGCCGCAACAAGGCCGGCAAGGCGATGCTCAATCTCACCTCCGGCTCGAAGGTGCTGACCCCGGCCGTGGTCGCCAATCCGGACACGGACCGGATCGTGGCGGTGACCAGCTCGGGCAACCTGCTGGCGATTGCGGCCAGCGACCTGCCGGAACTGGACAAGGGCAAGGGCAACAAGATCATCGACATCCCCAAGGCCAAGCTCGCCACCGAGCGCGTGGTGGCGGTGGTGTCGGTGAGCCCCGGCAACACCCTGCTGGTGCGCAGCGGCCAGCGGACGATGAACCTGTCGTTCAAGGACCTGGACACCTACCTGGGCACGCGTGCCACGCGCGGCCATCTGCTGCCGCGTGGCTGGCAGAAGGTCGAAGGACTGGCGGTGGAGTAACGCCGAGAGGATCGAACGCGGTCCCGATCACGTAGACACAGAAAGGCCGGGTTTCCCCGGCCTTTCTGTTTGCTTCTGCGTCGGCTGGCTGGCGGCTGCGGGCGGGCGGACGCGGGTGTCTGCGGCGTGCTGGCGAACGCTGGCTGGCGCGCGATTGAACACGCACGCACCTCAGTGCGCGGCGGTGCCCTTGGCCTGCATCTTGCTGGTCTGGTACAGCGCCAGGCCGATCCGCTTGATCAGCCCCAGCTGCTGTTCCAGCCACCAGGCGTGGTCTTCCTCGGTGTCCTTGAGCTGCACCAGCAGCAGGTCGCGGCTCACGTAATCCTGATGCTGTTCACACAGCTTCATGCCGGCAGCCAGGTTGTCGCGCACGCTGTACTCGGTGTCCAGGTCCTTCTGCAGCATCTCTTCGACCGTGGTGCCGGGCTCGAACGCATGCGGGCGCATATCCGGATCGCCGCCGAGGAACAGGATGCGACGCAGCAGCGCATCGGCGTGCTGGGTTTCCTCTTCCATCTCATGGTTCAAGCGCTCGTACAGCGCGAACAGGCCCTGGTCTTCGTAGCGTCGCGAGTGGATGAAATACTGGTCGCGTGCGGCCAACTCGCCGCGCAGCAGGTCCTTCAGGCACGCAATGACGTCCGGATTGCCTTTCATGGTGGGGGGTTCCTGGTGGATCGATGGCGCACATGGTGCCGCATCCAGCGTTCCAATGATCTAATCGGAATCAGTCGCAGTTGGCGCCTACAATCGGCCAACACCGTCATCGGGGGGCGCGGGATGCGTCGCTGGCTCACGCGGGTGCTGTGGCTGTTGGTGGTACTGCTCATCGTTGTCATCGCCATCGTGTGGGGGCTGCTGCGCGGCAGTCTGCCCGCGCTGGACGGCACACAGCCGCTGGCGGGCCTGCAGGCTCCGGTGAGCGTCACCCGCGATGCGCTCGGCGTGGTCACCATCGATGCCGGCAGCCAGGCCGATGCGATGCAGGCGCTGGGGCTGGTGCACGCGCAGGAACGCTATTTCGAGATGGACCTGATGCGCCGCACCGCCGCCGGCGAGCTGGCCGCGCTGTTCGGCCCGGCCGCCGTCGAGATGGACCAGCGGATGCGCGTCCACCGTCTGCGTGCGCGTACCCGCGCGCATCTGGCCGAGGCCATCGGTGCGCAGCCCGAGGTGATCCAGGCCTATGTGGCGGGTGTCAACGCCGGCCTCGCCGGGCTGCGCGTGCGCCCGTGGCCGTACCTGCTGCTGCGCCAGCCGCCGGCCCCCTGGGCAGCCGAGGACAGCGTGCTGACCGGGCTGGCGATGTATGCCGATCTGCAGGACCCGGGCAACCAGGACGAGCTGGCGATGGCGCGCCTGCGTGACGTGGTGCCGCCACCGTTGTATGCCCTGCTCGCCCACGACGGCAGCGAGTGGGATGCGCCGCTGTTCGGCCCACCGCGTGGCAATGCGCGGCTGCCCGGCGCCGACGTGCTGGACCTGCGCCGGCCGTTGGCCGTGCCCCCCACCACAACAGCCGCGCGCGCCGAGCCGGATGTGCACGGCAGCAACACTATGGCCGTGGCCGGCGCACTCACCGCCGATGGCCGTGCGATCGTCGCCGATGACATGCACCTGGGCCTGCGCGCGCCGAACCTCTGGTTCCGGGTGCGGCTGCGTTATCCCGACCCGCAGGCACCCGGCGGCAAGGTCGATGTCACCGGCTTTTCCCTGCCCGGGTTGCCGGCGATCGTGGTCGGCAGCAACGGGTACGTGGCGTGGGGATTCACCAACAGCTACATCGACAACGCCGACTTCGTCCCTGTGCCGGCCGCCGCGCCCGGCACGGTCGATGGCATCCGGCGCTACGAGGAGCGCATCCAGGTGGCCGGGCAGCCCGACGTCCTCCTGCAGGTGCGCGAGAGCGCCTGGGGGCCGGTCCTGCACACGCGTGCGGATGGCAGCGGCGAGGCCCTGCGCTGGACCGCGCAGTTGCCCGGTGCACTGCGGCTGGACTTCGCGGCGATGGCGCGCGCCGGGAATCTGGACGAGGCCCTGCGCATCGCCGACCACGCCGGTATTCCCACCCAGAACCTGCTGCTCGGCGACCGCAACGGACGTATCGCCTGGCGGCTGATCGGCGCCCGACCCGACCGTGCCGCCGGCTGCCCGCCCGCCGGCGCCGCACAGCCGGCGGCGGCGCACTGCGCACCGTGGCCGGTCCGCAGCGACGGCTCACCGGCCCTGGTCGACCCGCCCTCGCACCGCCTGTGGACCGCCAACGGGCGCGTCCTCGACGGCGAAGCGCTGGCCGTCGCCGGCAACGGTGGCTACGACCTGGGCGCGCGCGGGCGGCAGATCCGCGACGGCCTGCTCGCGCGCGACCGCTTCACCGAAGCCGACCTGCTGGCGATCCAGCTCGACGACCGTGCGCTGTTCCTGGCGCGCTGGTGGACCCTGCTGCGCCAGGTGGTCGAACGCAGCGACGACCCCGCGCTGCAACGCCTGGAGGCGGCCAGCCGTCACTGGGACGGGCGCGCCGGGATCGACTCGGTCAGCTACCGGCTGGCGCGCGGCTTCCGCGGCAAGGTGGTGGACGCACTGACGGCGGGCCTGCTGGCACCGGCCAAGGCGCAGCTCGGCGACCAGTACCTCGCACCGCGGCTGGCCCAGTTCGACGGGGTGGCCTGGCCGCTGGTGACCGAGCGCCCCCCCCACCTGCTGCCGCCCACCTATCCCAGCTGGGACGCGCTGCTCGCCGATGCCGCCCGCCAACTGGAGACCGACCTTGCCGCACAGGGGCCCGATCTGGCGCAGCGCACGTGGGGCGAGCGCAACACCGCCGCGATCTGTCATCCGATCAGCCGCGCCCTGCCCGCGTTCGCCCGCCGCGGGCTGTGCATGCCGGCCGAGGCCCTCCCCGGCGACCGCGACATGCCACGCGTGCAGGGGCCGGCGTTCGGCGCCTCGCAACGCATGGTGGTCGCCCCCGGCCATGAGGCCGATGGCCTGGTGCACATGCCCGGCGGCCAGAGCGGGCATCCGCTGTCGCCGTTCTGGGGCGCAGGGCACGAGGATTGGGTGAAGGGAACGCCGACGCCGTTCCTGCCGGGCAGGACGGTGTACCGCCTGGACCTGACGCCGGGCACCGCGCGGTAGCGGGCACCCGCCGCCTCTGCCGCAGCTAGCGCCAGCGACGGTCCATCGCGCTCAGCAGCGGCCCGGTCATGGCGGTGGTCACCAGCGCCATGATCACCAGCACGGCGAACAGCCGGTCGCCAAGGAAGCCCAGTTCGTAGCCCAGGTTGAGCACGATCAGCTCCATCAGCCCGCGGGTGTTCATCAGCGCGCCGAGCCGCCAGGCCTCGTGATTGCCCATGCCCGCGCTGCGCGCCGCGCTCCACGTGCCGATCAGCTTGCCCAGGGTGGCCACCGCGATCACCACCAGGCACAGCAGCAGATCGCTGGCCTGCAGCGCGTCGGCGCGCATGCGCAGGCCGGTCATGGCGAAGAACAGCGGCAGCAGCAGGGTGACCGCGAACGGCTCGACCCGGGTGGCCACGGTGTGCCGCAGCGTGGCATTGCCGGACACCGCCACACCGGCGGCGAACGCACCGAACAGCGCGTGGATGCCGAGTATTTCAGTGACCAGCGCGCAGCCCAGCGCCATCAACAGCATGATCAGCAGCCAGCGGCCCTCCAGCCCCGGCGCAATCGTGCGGCGCGAGAACCACGGCCGCACCACGCCCAGCATCAGCGCCACGAACGCCACCACACAGACCAGGTTGATCGTCGCCGGCACCCAGCCCTGCGCCTGCGCGGCCGCCACGATCAGCGCCAGCAGGCACCAGGCAGTGGCATCGCCAAGTGCGGCGCAGGCGATCGCGGTCTGGCCCAGCGGCGTGCCGGTCATGCCGCGGTCGGCCAGGATGCGCAGCAGCACCGGGAACGCGGTGATGCTCAGCGATACGCCGACGAACAGCGCAAATCCGGTGAATCCCACACCGCCCGGCGCGTGCGCGTCGTACAGCCACAGCGCCAGCAGCACGCCAAGCACGAACGGCACGGCGATGCCGGCATGGCTGACCACGAACGCGAAGCGACGCCGGCCACGCAGGCCACCCAGATCCAGTTCGGCGCCGGCCACCAGCAGGAACATCAGCACACCCAGCTGACTGAGCAGCCCCAGCGAGCCCAGCGACGCCGGCGGGAACAGCACGCCGTGCACCTGCGGCAACAGCGCGCCCAGCACCAGCGGCCCCATCATCAGGCCCGCGGCCATTTCGCCGATCACGCCCGGCTGGCCGAGCCGGCGGAACAGCCAGCCGGTGCCCTTGGCCACCAGCAGCAGCACAAGAAGCTGCAGCAGGAACAGCCCCAGTGGCGTACTCAGATGCGCTGCCCAGTCGGCATCGAGGGCCGCATGGGTACGGGCGACCTGCGCCTGCACGCCGGGACCGGCAAAGCGCGCAAGGCCGAGGCCCACCAGCAACGGTAGCGCCACCCAGCCGAGATACCGCCATGCCAGTCCGCGGCGACGCACGCCGCCGGTGGTGTCCGCTTCCATGACCGGTCCCGATCGATTGACGCAGGGATTCTACGGGTTCAGGGGCATCGCGGCAGCAGGCAGCGGTGCGGCGACACGGTGGCGTCGCCGCACCGGATCGATCACGCCAGTGCCTGGGCGTGCACACCGGCGACCGCGCGACCGGACGGGTCCGCCATTGCCGCGAAGCTCGCGTCCCAGGCGATGGCGGCCGGCGACGAACAGGCGATCGACTTGCCGCCCGGCACGGTTTCGGCCGCCGCCTGGGTCGGGAAGTACTGCTCGAACACGTGGCGGTAGTAATAGGCCTCTTTGGTCTGCGGCGGGTTGTGCACGAAGCGCTTGTCCGCCGCCGCCATCACCCGGTCGCTGATCTGTGCGTCGGCATGCGCCTTGAGCCCATCGATCCAGCCGTAGCCCACGCCGTCGCTGAACTGCTCTTTCTGCCGCCACAGAATCGACTCCGGCAGATAGCCCTCGAAGGCTTCACGCAGCACCGCCTTTTCGATCCGGCGCGCGCCGTCGCCGCCCTTCCCCACCATCTTGTGGCGGGCATCGATGCGCATGGCCACATCGAGGAACTCGCGGTCCAGGAACGGCACGCGCGGCTCCACGCCCCAGGCCATCATCGACTTGTTGGCACGCAGGCAGTCGTAGTTGTTGAGCGCGTCGAGCTTGCGCACCAGTTCCTCATGGAACTCCCGTGCGTTCGGCGCCTTGTGGAAGTACAGATACCCCCCGAAAATCTCATCGCTGCCTTCGCCGGACAGCACCATCTTCACGCCCATCGCCTTGATCCGGCGCGCCAGCAGGAACATCGGCGTGGAGGCGCGGATGGTGGTGACATCGTAGGTTTCCACGTGCCGGATCACTTCCGGCAACGCATCCAGCCCTTCCTCGAAGGTGTACTCGAACCCGTGGTGCACCGTGCCCAGCGCCTCGGCCGCGATCGCCGCAGCCGCCAGGTCGGGCGATCCCTTCAGGCCGATCGCGAACGAATGCAGGCGCGGCCACCACGCTTCGCTCTGGTCGCCGTCCTCGATGCGATGGCGGGCATAGCGTGCGGCCACCGCAGCCACCAGCGAGGAATCGAGACCGCCGGACAGCAGCACGCCATAGGGCACGTCGGTCATCAGCTGCCGGTGTACGGCACGCTCGAAGGCTTCGCGCAGCTCGGTCAGGTCGGCAGCCACGCCGTCCACCGCGTCGTAGTCGCGCCACGGGCGCTCGTAGTAGCGGGTCAGCGTGTCGGTGGCGCTGTCGTACCAGTGGCCGGGCGGGAACTGCGCGGCGTCGGCGCAGATGTCCACCAGTGACTTGAGTTCGGAGGCCACCACCAGGCGGCCGGCGCTGTCGTGGCCCCAGTACAGCGGCACCACGCCGATCGGATCGCGTGCGATCAGTACACGCTGCGCCGCGCGGTCCCACAGCGCGAAGGCGAAGATGCCGTTGAGGCGGTTGAGGAACGACGCGGGGGTGTCCTGGCGGTACAGCGCGTTGATCACCTCGCAGTCCGACCCGGTCTGGAAGGCGTAGGGCTGGGCCAGCTCGCCCTTGAGTTCACGGTGGTTGTAGATCTCGCCGTTGACGGCCAGGGCCAGGTCGCCGTCGTCGGACAGCAGCGGCTGCGAGCCACCGGCCGGATCGACAATCGCCAGGCGCTCATGGACCAGGATGGCGCCGTCATCGACGTACACCCCGCTCCAGTCCGGGCCGCGGTGGCGTTGCCGCTGGGACAGCTCGAGGCTGTGGCGGCGCAGGGCCGGAAGGTCGTCGCCGGCCTGCAGGCCGAAAATACCGAAGATCGAACACATGGGAGCAGCTCCTGGGAATGGGGGAATACACGTGACGTCTGTATCCGACCGGCCACCTTTCCCGGGCCTGTGCTGCACCCGGAAAACAAAAAACCCGCATCGACCGATGCGGGTTTTCTGGGTCCGGGCGTGTGTTGCTGTTCTAGCCCTGGTCGCAGTCCCGCATCGGCCGCGCACGATTATTCGCGCGCAGATTGCTGCGGTTATTGGTGTTGACGGCGGTGGCCAGGAACGAGGACATGGATCGACCGTACCCCGGTTTTGGCGACGGCGCAACTGTTGCGACGGCAACCGATTCAGCGGGCGCGCCATCGCGCTCGGGGATAATCGCCCACCCCGTTCCGGATCTCATGGATGACCCTCTGCTTCCCCCGCCTGCGCGCCGCGCTGCTGCCGACGCTGGCCCTGCTGGTCCTGGCAGGCTGCCATAGCGCCCCTACCCGCCCGGTCAGCGACACCGAACGTGATGCCCTGGCCGCTGCGGCCGATGGGCAGTTCGACTCGGCGATGCGCGTGGCCAGGATGTACCGGGCCTGGAATGACCCGCGCGCGTTGGACTGGTACGCGCGCGCCGCCGCCACCACCCCACGCACGCATCGCACCACCGGTGCCGAAGAGGAGTTGGGCACGATCCTGGAACGCGGCCGCCTGGACAGCAGCGACACGCCGCAGAAGCCCGAGGCGGTCGTGTTGAAGCCGTCGCCACGCAAGGCCTTCCGCTGGTACCACAGCGCCGCGTACCACGGCTCGCCCTATGCCATGCACGACCTGGAGAAATGGTATGAACGCCGCGGCGACATGGAAGGCGCACTGCGCTGGCGCCTGCGCTCGGCGGTGTATCTGCGCGAGCTGTACAAGCTGCAGGCGCTGCGCGATGCGACCAGCGGGTCGGCCAAGCCCGGCACGCCGGTCAGCAGCGCGCCGTCGCCGAACCCGGTGATCGCCGCCATCCAGCGCCGTGCCGAACGCGGCGATGCCGAGGCCCAGGTCGATCTTGGCGCGGTGTACGAAGCCGGCATCGGCGTGACCGAGAGCAAGGCTGATGCGCTGCGCTGGTATGCCCGCGCGGGCGACCAGGGCAATGTGTATGGCCAGTACCTCGCCGGGCTGCTGCAGGGCCGCGGCGGGCGTGGTCTGGAAAAGAACGTGGACGCGGCCGCAGGCTGGTTCGCCCGTGCCGAAGCGCAGGGCTTCTACATGGCGGCCGAATCGTACTGGCGCGAGGCGATTGCGCCGCCGTTCTTTACCTTTGAATGATGGCCAAGCGGCGTACCGGGCCCCGCCCGGTCGCGCTGTACACAGCCAACGGCGCTGCGCAAGACTGCATCACCACGCGCTTCTCGCCCAGAATGGGCGGCATGAACAGCGTCACTTTCCGCAACGACACCCTCACCCGCGAACGCATGCAGCAGATCATCGCCGCGCATCCACGCGCGGCGGTTTTTGAATCCTGCGTGTTCGACGGCGGCGATTTTTCGCGGCTGGACATGGATGGCTTCCAGTTCAACCAGTGCTCGCTGGCGGGCACGAGCTGGCTGGCCGCCTCGCTGGAGGAAAGCCGGTGGCACAAGTGCCGGGGTGCGCAGGCCGACCTCAGTTCGGCGCTGCTCAGCGACAGCCATTTCTCGCACTGCGATCTGAACAACAGTCATTGGCGCCGCGCGACGCTGTCCTCGGTGCGGTTCGAGGACTGCAAGCTCACCGGCGCGCACCTGCAGGAGGTCAGCGGCTGGGCGCTGGAGTTCCGCCATTGCCTGATGGTGAGCGCGGACCTGCGCGGTCTGTCGTTCCGCAAGGCGCAGCTGGACGGCATGGATTTCTCCGATGCGGAGCTGTCCGGCTGCGACTTCCGCGACGCGGTGTTCAACGGCGGCAGCCTGCGCAATGCGCAGACCCGGCTGACCCGCATTGACGGCGCGGACCTGCGCGGCACCGATATCAGCGGGCTGAACGTGATGGACAGCAAGCACTTCAAAAAGGCGGTGATTTCGCAGCAGCAGGCGGCCGCGGCATTGGCCGCGTTCGGGCTGATTGTGGCGTGATGGGCGGCTGGCTGGAATGCCTGGCTGGAATGCCTGGCTGGGTAGAGCCTACCGGGTAGAGCCGGGTGTTGGTCGGCTGTTTGTGGTCTGGTGAAGAGCAGCCGACTGACAGTCGGCTCTACCTTTTCGTCGGCTCTACCTTGTCGTCGGCTCTACCCTGTCGGCCACGCGGTTACGCCAGGAGCCGCTCGATGAGGCGCTGGTACAGGGCCGGCAGCCGTTCCAGGTCGGCCACCGCGACGTTCTCGTCCACCTGGTGGATGCTGGCGTTGACCGGCCCCACTTCGATGCACTGCGCGCCCAGCGGCGCGATGAAGCGCGCATCGGAGGTGCCGCCGCCGGTGCTTTCCTCCGGCGGCGCGCCGGCGAACGCACCCAGAACCTCGCGGGCCACCTGGCGCAGCGTGCCTTCCGGGGTGTAGAACGGCTCGCCGCTGCGGTGCCAGCGGAGCGTGTAGTCCAGCGCATGGCGGTCGAGCAGCGTGGCGATCTCCTGCTCCAGCACCGGCGCGCTCCAGTGCGGGTTGTAGCGCAGGTTGAACTGCACCTGCAGCTCGCCGGGGATCACGTTGTTGGCCCCGGTACCGGCATGGATGTTGGAGATCTGCAGGCTGGTCGGCGGGAAGCTCTCATAGCCGTCGTCCCATTGGCGCGCCGTCAGTTCGGCCACTGCCGCGGCAGCCAGATGGATCGGGTTGCGCGCCTTGTCCGGGTAGGCCACATGGCCCTGCACGCCCTTGACCGTCAGCGTGGCCGACAGGCTGCCACGACGCCCGACCCGCAGCAGATCGCCGAGCACGGCGGTGGAGGACGGTTCGCCGGTGATGCACCAGTCGATGCCCTGCCCCCGCGCACGGAAGACGTCGGCCACCCGGCGCACGCCATCGATGGCGTCGCCTTCCTCATCACTGGTGAGCAGTACCGCGAGGGTGCCAGGGTGGTCCGGATGAGCGGCGACGAACTGCTCGGCGGCCACCACGAAGGCGGCCACGCTGCCCTTCATGTCCGCCGCACCGCGGCCGTACAGCACGCCATCACGGATCTGCGGCACGAACGGGTCGCTGGTCCAGGCCTCGACCGGCCCGGTCGGCACCACGTCGGTGTGGCCAAGCAGCACGAGCACCGGCGCGCCGTGCCCGTGGGTGGCCCACAGATTGTCGACCTCGCCAAGGCGCAGGTGTTCGCAGCTGAACCCGGCGCGCTGCAGGCGCCCGGCCAGCAGCGCCTGGCAGCCGGCATCGTCGGGGGTCACCGACGCGCGCGCGATCAGGTCGCAGGTCAGTGCAAGGACATCGCTCACGCGCCGGCTCCGAAGCGCTGCTTGAAACCGTTGTCCGAGAACCCCTGGGTCACAGTGCCGTCGGCCGTGACCACCACCGGCCGCTTGATCAGCTGGGGATGCTCGCGCAGCAGCAGCTTCCACTCCGCGTCGGAGGCCGCCGCCTTGCGGTTCTCCGGCAGTTGCCGCCAGGTGGTGGACGAGCGGTTGACCAGTGCGGCGAATCCGCCGGCCTGCGCGGCCCAGTCGATCAGGGTTTCCGGCGAGGGGGTGTGCTCGCGGTAATCGACAAAGGTGTACGGCACATGGAAGCGGTCGAGCCACTTGGTGGCCTTCTTGCAGGTGTCGCAGTTCTTCAATCCATACAGGGTGGTGGTCATGGCGCGCTCCGCACAACGTCGATCAGGAAAGACCGCCGAAGCATGTCACACCAGGCGTTCGGACACGACCCGGAACGGCACCTGCGGCACCCGGAAGCAGAGCGCATCGGCGGGATCGACCCCCATGCCCGCCACCCGCGGACAGTGCGGCTGGCCCACCAGCCGCAGCGGCTGCACCTGCGACACCGTGATCGGCAGGACTATGTGGGTCAATGCGGTACGGCCGTCGCCGCACACGGCGATGGCCGCGTCCTGGCAGGCGAGAAATGCCAGCGCCTGCGGCGTGTCGGCGAACGCACCCGCCGCCCAGCCGGGCGGCCAAGCCGCTGTCGGCGCCAACTGCGCCTGCAGTGCCGGTGCACTGCCCTGCCCCGGTTCGATGCGCGTCCGCCACCCATCGCCGCTGCGGCCGTGATCGAAGCGTGCCGGCCAGTGCGGCTGCATCGCATCGCTGAACAGACGGGCGCCCACGGCGTGGGTCACGCTGTCGATCACGTTGCGGTCGAACAGCACCACCGGCGTGGTCGCCGTGTCGTCTTCGGGCAGCAGGTACCAGCGCCAGTTGCTCTGCAGCGGCGAGGGAAACAGCGCACGCAGCCGTCCGGCGAACGCCGGGCCGAAATGGCCGTGCCGATAGGTCAACACCGTGTAGGGCGTGCGCCCGGCGTGGGTGAACAGCCGGTAGCCCGGTGGCGCTGTGGGCGCGTTGGCGGCATCCACCCACCAGGTCATGTAGATCACATCGCGCACATCGCTGCACAGCGGTGGCACCGGCAGCACGCGGGTCAACGCGCGCCGCAGGGCCGTCCAGCGCGTACCGTCCAGCAGGCGCTGCAACGCGCGTCCCGGCCACCCCGGGAAGGGATGGCGGTAGCGCGCTGCCTGCGCCAGCGACGGCGCCAACTCAGTCGGCCAGACCGCGCAGCAGGTCGTTGACGCTGGTCTTGCTGCGGGTCTTGGCATCGACCTGCTTGACGATCACGGCGCAGTACAGCGAGTGCGAGCCGTCCTTGGACGGCAGCTGGCCGGACACCACCACGCTGTACGGCGGCACCGAGCCGTAGCTGATCTCGCCGGTGGCACGGTTGTACACGCGGGTGCTCTGACCGAGGAACACGCCCATGCCGATCACGCTGTGGTGACCCACCACGAAACCCTCGACCACCTCCGAGCGGGCGCCGATGAAGCAATGGTCTTCGATGATGGTCGGGCTGGCCTGCAGCGGCTCGAGCACGCCCCCGATGCCGGCGCCGCCGGACAGGTGGCAGTGTTTGCCGATCTGCGCGCAGGAACCGACGGTGGCCCAGGTATCGACCATCGTGCCTTCACCCACGTAGGCGCCGATGTTGGTGAAGCTCGGCATCAGCACCACGTCCTTGCCGAAGTAGGTGCCGCGGCGCGCGATGGCGCCCGGCACCACGCGCACGCCGGCACGGCGGAACCTGGCTTCATCGAAGCCGGCGAAGCGCGATTCGACCTTGTCCCAGAACGGCGCCGGGCGTGCGTCGACCACGGCCATGTCGTTGACGCGGAAATACAGCAGCACGGCCTTCTTCAGCCACTCGTTGACCTTCCAGCCGCCGTGGCCATCCGGCTCGGCCACGCGGAATTCGCCGGTTTCCAGGCCGTCGATGACCCGGCCGACCAGCGGCTTGGTCGAGCCTTCCAGTTCATGCAGGGTCAACGTGGCACGGCGCTCGAAGGCGCTCTCGATGCCGAACTTCAGCTCTTCCACGCCCGGCGTGGCCGGCTTGCGCAGCGACTTGCGGGCGATGGTGGCGTCCCGGCTGGCGGTGCGCTTGGCGGCACTTTCGGTCGGGCTGGCGGCGGCCTTGCCGGCGGCGGCTTTGCGCGGCGCGGCCTTCTTCGCGGCCACCGGCGCCTTCGCGGCAGGCGCCGTCCTGGCGGCGGCAGTCTTCTTGGCCGCCGCAGAGGTAGCGGCAGTCTTCTTGGTCGGCTTGGTGGCCATCAGCGGGGGTCTCCGGCGTTTCGATCAGGGTCCAGGCAGGCCAGCATGGCGTCGTGCAGCTGCTGCCTGGCGGATTCGGTCAGGGGGTGGTCGTGTTCATCGCTGATCACGAACATGTCTTCGGCGCGCTCGCCGAAGGTGGCGATGCGGGCGTCGTGCACGCGCAGGCGCTGGTTGCGCAGCACGTAGGCGACATCGGCCAGCAGGCCGGGGCGATCCGGCGCGACCAGGCTGAAGCGGGTGCTGCTGCTGCCTGCGTCGGCGATGTCGCGGAATTCGATGCGGGGCGCGAAACGGAAATGGCGCAACTGGCGGGGAATGGCCCGGCGCGAGGGACGCAGCCGGGACAGGTCACCGGCCAGCGCATCGCGCAGCGCCGCCTCCAGCCGTGGCGCGTCGCCATCGGCGAAGCTGTCGGCCGGCGTCACCTCGAAGGTATCGAAGATGGTGTCCACCGGCCCGTCCAGTACGCGCGCGCGGTGGATGCCGTAGCCCTTGCGGTCCAGCGTCATCACGATCGCGGCGAACAGGCCATCGCGATCGGGCGAATGCACGAACACTTCCAGCGCCTGGTCGTCAGGAGTGATGCGGCGCACCTTGACCAGGGTCTGGCCCTGCTTCACCGGCACCAGCGCTGCAGCCTGCCACGCCAGTTGCTCGGGGCGCAGTCGGATGAAGCTCTCGTCGGGCATCACCGCGAACTGGCGGTCGATGGTGGCGTCGTCGTAACCGCGTTCGCGCACCAGCGTGCGCACCGAGTCACGCGCCTCGGCCACGCGCTCGGCCGCCGGCATCTGGTTTTCGAGCCCGTCGCGCAGCGCGCGGCGCGCGGCGAAGTACAGATCGGCCAGCAGCCGGTCCTTCCAGGCGTTCCAGAGCTTGGGACTGGTGCCGGCGATGTCGGCGCAGGTCAGCAGATAGAGATAGTCCAGCCGGTCGCGGCTGGCCACCAGCGTGGCGAAGCGGTGGATCACGTCCGGATCGGAAATGTCCTGCTTCTGCGCCGTCACCGACATGCGCAGGTGCTGCTCGACCAGCCAGGCCACCAGGTCGGTGTCCGAGGCGCTCAGCGCATGCGCCTGGCAGAAATCGCGTGCGTCCACCGCACCGAGTTCGGAATGGTCGCCGCCGCGGCCCTTGGCGATGTCGTGGAACAGGCCCGCCAGCAGCAGCAGCTCCGGCTTGCGCAGGCGCGGCCACACCTCGTGGGCGATCGAGAAGCGCTCGTCGGCGCGGCTGCTGGCGAACAGCCCGATGTTCCGCAGCACCATCAGGGTGTGCTGGTCCACCGTGTAGACATGGAACAGATCGAACTGCATGCGCCCGGACACCTGGGCGAACGCCGGAATCCACTGGCCGAGCACGCCCAGGCGGGCCATCCGCGCCAGCGTGTCGACCGCGCGCGGGCTGCGCAGCAGTGCCATGAACTGCTCGCGCGCCGCCGCGCCCGCGCCGGTATACGCCGGCAGCGCGGCCAGCGACTCGGCCAGCGCGCGTGCGGTCAGCGAATGCAGGCCGCGCACGTCGGGGTTGTAGGCCCAGCTGGAGAACAGCGCGAACACCTGTTCGATATCGCCCTGCGGCCACTGCGGATCGTTGGCGGCCAGGTAGCCGCGACGCAGCGAGAAACCCACGCTGACCGGCTCGGGCACCGCTTCGCCGTCGAACTGTTCTTCAAAGCGCTGCAGCAGGCGGTCACTGATCCGCCGCACCACCGTGGCGCTGCGGTAGAAGCCCTGCATCATTTTCTCGACGCCCAGGCTCTCCGGGTCGTCTTCGAAGCCGAGGCGTGCGGCCAGGGTCTTCTGGTAATCGAAGCGCAGGCGCTCTTCGGGCCGGTTGGCGACCAGGTGCAGGCCGAAACGCAGCTGCGCCAGCGCACAGCGCTCGCGGCGCAACGCGGCCGCTTCGTCCAGCCCCAGGTGGCCCAGACCGACCAGGGCTTCCAGCTCGCGCACGCCGAAAGCGCGCAGCGCCATCCAGCCCAGCGTGTTGAGATCGCGCAGGCCGCCGGGGCCATCCTTGATGTCCGGCTCGAGGTTGTCGGCGGTATCGCCAAAGCGGCGATGGCGCGCCAGCAGCTCCTCGCGTTTGGCAAGGAAAAACTCGCGGGGCGGCCACAGGCCATCGACGTTGACCGCTGCCTTCAGCGCCTGCCGGGCGGCATCGTCGGCCACCAGCGGGCGCGATTCGATCAACGCGGTCAGCACGGTCTGGTCGGCGCTGGCGTCGGTGCATTCCTGCGCCGAGCGCACTGCATGACTGACCGGCAGGCCGCAGTCCCACAGCAGGGCGAACAGGCGTGCCAGCGCCGGCTCCTGCGCCCGCTGGCGCGGCGGCTCGCCGAGAATCAGAAGATCGATGTCCGACCGCGGAAACAGCTCGCCGCGCCCGTACCCCCCGACCGCGAACAGCGCCAGCCCGCTCTCGGCCGGCAGACAGCGCTGCCAGGCCAGCCGGATCAGGTGATCGGCCGCGCGGGCGCGCAGCGCCAGCAGGCGCTCGATGTTGTCGCCCTGGTCGAAGCGCCGGTACAGGCGTGCATCGGCCTGCTGCAGGGACTGGCGCGCTGTCGCCGCCCATTCCGGGTCAGCGACGGAGGTGGCCGGCGCGTCCAGCATCGGGCTCGCCGGCAGCATGCTCAGACCTGCGATTCGCCGGGCGACAGGGTCAGCACGTCCACGCCGGTCTCGGTGACCGCGATCATGTGCTCCCACTGCGCCGACAGCTTGCGGTCCTTGGTCACCACGGTCCAGCCATCCGGCAGCACCTTGTTGTAGCGGGTGCCCTCGTTGATCATCGGCTCGATGGTGAAGGTCATGCCGGGCTGCAGCACCAGCCCCTGGCCCGGGCGGCCGTAGTGCATCACCTGCGGTTCGTCGTGGTAGATCTTGCCGATGCCGTGGCCGCAGTACTCGCGCACCACGCTGAACCGCTCGGCTTCGGCATAGCTCTGGATCGCATGGCCGATATCGCCCAGCGTCGCGCCCGGCTTGACCGCACGGATGCCGCGCCACATCGCTTCATAGGTGGTGTCGACCAGGCGCCTGGCCATCACCGACGGGGTGCCGACGTAATACATGCGGCTGGTGTCGCCGTGCCAGCCGTCCTTGATCACGGTGACGTCGATGTTGACGATGTCGCCGTCCTTGAGGACCTTGGCTTCGCTGGGAATGCCGTGGCAGATGACGTTGTTCACCGACGTGCAGACGGTCTTCGGGAAGCCCCGGTAGCCGACGTTGGCCGGCGTGGCCTTCTGCACGTTGATGATGTGGTCGTGGCAGATGCGGTCCAGCGCTTCGGTCGTCACGCCCGGCTTGACGTGCGGGGTGACGATGTCGAGCACCTCGCTGGCCAGACGGCCGGCGATGCGCATCAGTTCGATTTCCTGGGGAGTTTTCAGATTCACGCTCATGGCGACCATTATCGCCGATCCGGAGCCAGACTGAACGGGGCCGGCGGGAACGCCGACAGCCGAGGTTGGGCTGGCTGACCGGGGCCGCCGTGCACCGGGGAGGCCGCGTGAACGCAAAAAACGCCAAATCCGGCCAGAAATCCTCACGTTTCCCCGACAACCCCGCTTCTATAAGCAGGGTAGCGCCCGCCCGGCGCCCGTCCCTGCAGTACGTCAGCATCGACCTGATCATCCAGGACCCCCGTCCAAGGAGAATGCCCATGCGATCCCTGCGTCCCCTGCTCGTCGGTGTCGGCCTGGCGGCCCTGTCCACCCCCGCCCTGGCCGCCGATACGACCACCTTCAACGTCAAGATCATCATCACCAAGGCCTGCACGATCACGGCGGCAGCCGCCACGGACGTGGATTTCGGCAGTGCGCTGTCCACCGCCACCAGCCCCTCCAACGCCCAGGGCACGATCACCGCCCAATGCTCGGCCTTGACGCCCTACACCATCGCGCTCAACGCCGGCTCCAACGCGGGCACGGCCAATGACGTCACCACCCGGCGCATGAAGAACACCAATGCGGCGGTGACCACCAACAATTTTGTCGGCTACCAGCTGTACCAGGATGCCGGCCACAACACCGTGTGGGGTGCCACCGCCGGCACCAACACCGTGGCCGGCATCGGAACCGGCCTGCCGCTGGCCTACAACGTGTACGGCCAGATCGCCAATCCCAGCGTCAACAACGCCGCTACCGGCAGCTATCAGGACACCGTCACCGCCACCATTTCCTACTGAGGTTGCCATGCTGACTTTCGGACCGGGGCGCCCACGGCGACCCACGGCGTCGGCATGGCGGGCGTTGCCTTGGCTGTGGCTCGGCATCGCCGGCATGGTCCACGCCGCGAGCCTGCAGGTCGCGCCGACCTCGCTGCAGCTCACCCCTGGACAGAATGCGGACGCGTTGTGGGTCAGCAACAGCGGCACCTCGCCGGTGGACGTGCAGGCGCGCGTATTCCGCTGGACGCAGCGCGATGGCAAGGACGCGCTCGAGCCCACCACCGAGCTGGCAGTGAGCCCGCCGATGCAGTCGCTGGCCGCCGGCCAGCAGCAGCTGATACGGGTGGTGCGCGTGCAGCCGGAAGCGCCCGCTGCGCAGCTCGCGTATCGGGTGATCGTCGATGAGGTACCAACGCTCGACCCGGCCCGCCGGGGCATGCAGTTCGTACTGCGCTACTCGCTGCCGGTGTTCGTGCAGCCGGCCGGCGGACAACCGCCGGCCCCGGACCTGCAGGCCAGCGTGGTCGATCTCGGCGCGGGGCGCATCGCGCTGCAGGTGCATAACCGCGGCAACAGCTATGCCCAGATCGCCGACCTCGCCGTGGGCGACCCCGCGCGACCGCAGATCGTGCAGCCGGGCCTGCTCGGGTATGTACTGAGCGGCCAGACCATGCGCTGGCCCCTGGAACTCACCGCAGCCCGGATGGCGGGCGGCACGCTTTCGGCGAAGATCAATGGCGAGCAGGCCCAGACCCCGCTCCCCCTTGCGCCACCGTCTCGCTGAGGCGTGCGTGCGGATGGCGCTGGCTGCAAGCCTGTTGCCCCCGGCCGCGAGCGCGGCGGAGGCCGATATCGGCGCGTCCGGCGACGCCATGCTGCCGGCACCCACGCCGTTGACGGCAACGCAGACGCTGTATCTGGATGTGACCCTCAATCGCAGTCCACGCGGTCTGCTGCCGTTCTCGCTGGACGCCGGCCGCCTGATGGCCCCGGCCTCCACCCTGCGCCAGCTCGGTTTCAGCGTGCGGGGTGAGGCCCCGCTGCCACTGGATGCCCTGGGCGGCGTTGTGGTGCGCTACGACGCTGCGCTGCAGACCTTGGCGCTGGACGCGCCGCTGTCGCAGCTGACCCTGCCCACCACCCTGCTGGAACGCGCGGCAGCGCCCACGCCGGTGGCCAGCGCGTCGCCGGGCGCCCTGCTCAATTACGACGTGTATGCCAGCCACAACCAGGATGCGGGCAACCTGGCCCTCACCACCCAGTGGCGCGTGTTCGGCCTCGGCCGTGGCGTGCTGGAAAGCACCCAGTTGCTGCGCACCTACCAGGAAGGCCGCAGTGGCCACTGGCGCGGCGAAAGCGTCCGTCTGGACAGCCACTGGGAACTGGACTTCCCCGACAGCGCCACGACCTTGACCGTGGGCGACTTCTTCAGCGGGTTCGTCGACTGGAGCCGCCCGGTACGCATGGGCGGCGTGCAGATCGGCCGCAACTACGGACTGCAGCCCTACCGTGTGCTCACCCCCACGCCCACCTTCCTTGGCGAGGCGGTGGTGCCCTCCAGCGTGGAGCTGTACGTGGACGGACTGCGTCAGTACAACGGCGAGGTCCCGGTGGGGCCGTTCCAGCTCGCCGCCCAGCCCGGCATCAGCGGGGCCGGCAACGCGCAGGTGGTGATCACCGACGCCTACGGGCGCATGCAGACCGTGGACTTCGCCTTCTACGGCGCCCAGCAGCTGCTCGCCAAAGGCCTCACCGACTGGTCACTGGGCGTGGGCCGGATGCGCCGCGAATACGGCATCCACTCCTTCGCCTACGACACCCCGGTGCTGGTCAGCGGCACCTGGCGCCACGGTGTCAGCAACCGCTTCACCGCCGAGGCCCACGCCGAAGGCGGTGGCGGCGTGGCCAACGCCGGCGCCGGCGGCTGGTGGCTGCTGGGCCCCGGCGGCGTGTTCAACGCAGCGTATGCCGGCAGCCGTGTGAACGGTCGCGAGGGTGGCCAGTGGGCGCTGGGCTACAGCTGGAACAACCGGCGCGTCAACGTCAATGCCGCCACCCGCCGCACCCACGGCGACTACCGCGACCTGGGCGCCCTGCAGGAGGCCCTGCCCCCCGATGTCACCGACCAGCTCACCCTGGGCCTGACCCTGGGCCGCGCCGGCGCGATCAGCGCAAGCTACCTGCGGTTGTCCTATCCCGACGGTGACGACAACCGCTACGCCAGCCTGTTCTGGAACAAGACCTTCTCGGCGCGCTGGTCTGCCTACCTGTCCTTCAACCAGGACCTGTCCGACCGTGACGACCGCAGCGTCTACCTGTCGGTGTCGGCCAGCCTGGGCCGCAACCGACAGAGCAGCGTGTCGGCCCAGCGCAACGGCGACCGCCGTCTGTATGCCGTGGATGTCTCGCAACCGGTTCCGGGGGACGGCAGCCAGGGTGGGTTCGGCTGGCGGCTGCAGGCCCGCGATGGCGACGGTGGTGCCGGCGGACTGGCCGAACTGGGCTGGCTGAACCGGGTGGGCCGCTACGCACTCGGCGCCTCGCGCCAAGGCGATGCCAACTTCGCTTATGCCAATGCCGCCGGCAGCCTGGTCTGGATGGGGGGCCATGCCTTTGCCGCACGCGAAGTGCCGGATGCGTTCGCGGTGGTTTCCACCGATGGTATCGGCGGCATCCCGGTGCGCCTGGAGAACCGACTGATCGGGGTGACCGATGCCAACGGCCTGCTGCTGGTCACCCCGCTGCTGTCCTGGCAGCGCAACCGCCTCTCCATCGACACCCTCGACCTGCCGGCCGAGATGCGCGCCGACCGGGTGGACACCTGGGTGACGCCGCGCCAGAACGCCGGACTGGGCGTTGCCTTCGGGCTGCGGCGCACCCGCCAGGCCACCGTGGTACTGCACGATCCGCTGGGCCTGGCCCTGCCCCCGGGCAGCCGCGTGCACCTGCCCGATGGCCGCCAGACCATCGTGGGCTATGACGGCGAGGCCTACCTCGACGATCTGCCTGCGCAGAGCCGCCTGCGCGTGGAGACAGAGACCGGCCGCTGCGAGGTCGAGGTCGCGGTGGTCGGCACGGCCGACGGTACGCCCCTGCGCATCGGCCCGCTGCGCTGCCTGCCGGTGCCCCCATGAGCAGCGCCTGGCACAGCGGACTGCCGCTGGCGGCGCTGCTGGCGTGCCTGTGGCTGGTACCGGCGCCTGCGCGGGCAGCCACCACCTGCACCGCGACCGCCCCGGGCGCGCTCGCCTTCGGCACCATCACCAATGGCGCAGCGGCGCCGACCAATGTGATGGTGTCGTTCAAGATCCAGTGCAGCACCGTCGGCCTGTCCCTGCTCGCCGACGCGTCGGTCCGGGTCTGTGTCGGCATCGGAACCGGCAGCACGGGCACCACCCTGTCCCCGTTCCGCGGCATGACCAACACCTTCGGCGACACCATGTCGTTCCAGCTCTACACCAATGCCGCGCGCACCATCCCGTGGGGACTGCTGCCGGGCGGAACGCCCCCGGCGCAGGTCGTCGATCTGAAGTACCCGGTGCCTGTCCTGGGTGGCAATGGCGAAGTCACATTGACCCTCTACGGCCAGATCCCGGCCAACCAGGCGCTGGCCTTCGGCAGCTACACCAGCAGTTTTTCCGGCAGCGCGGTCACCCTGGAATACGCCTACAACGAAGTTCTCCTGGGCGGCTCGACCACCCCGGCGACCTGCACCGCCGGCACCACCGGGCACAAGACCGCCACCGACGCCTTCCCGTTCACCGTGACCGCCAACGTGCTCGCGCAATGCAGCGCCACGGTCGCCACCGACATGGACTTCGGCAGCCGCGCCGGCAGCATCGCCAGCGCGATCGACCAGACCTCCACCATCACCACCACCTGCCTGAAGCGCACGCCGTTCACGGTCGCGCTGGACAACGGCCTGTATGCCGGTGGCACCAGCGTGCGGCGGATGCGGCACGTCACCAACGCCGCCTACACCATTCCCTATGAGCTGTACCGCGACAGCGCGCGCACCCTGCGCTGGGGCACTACGCAGAACGTGGACACCCTTGCCCAGACGGGCACCGGCAGCGCGCAGCCGATCACCGTGTACGGCCGCGCACCGGCCACGGTCGGTGCGGTGGCCGAAGGCAGCTACAACGACCGCGTCCAGGTCACCATCACGTTCTAGGCCGGTGGCGTTCCCTCAAGCATGGCGCCACAACGCCGATAACCCCGTCGCCCTCCCTGTTGTCGACGTGGATGATCCGCCGCCGTTCCGTCCCGCTGCTGGCGCTGAGCCTGCTCGCCAGCCTGGCCGTCCCCGCGGCCTTGTGCGCCCCCGCCACGCCCCTGCGCATCACCCTGCGGGTCGTCGAGGCATGCCGTCTGCCGTCCGGCCCGGCGACGGACGCCTGTCAGGCGGCCCACCAGCGCAGCGATGATGGCACCCCGCCACCTGCGCAGGTGCAGGCACTGGCCCCGGCCGATGAAACGGCACCGCCCGGCCCGGAGCGCGCATGGCCTCCCACCTTCATCTTCTGATCGCGCCGCGGGCGGCGCTGCTTGCCGTGCTGGCAGGGCTGCTGTCCGGCGTCGCAGCGGGCCAGGCGCTGGAGATCGCGCCGCTGCAGGTCACCCTCCCCGCCGGCAGCGCCGACGGCGAACTCTGGCTGCACAATACCCACCCGGGCGCATGGACGGGCCACGCACGGCTGTATCGCTGGGAGCAGATGCCCGACCGGGAGCTGCTGACCCCGGCCGATGACGTGGCCTTGAGCCCGACCCGGCTCACCATTGCCCCGGGCGGCCGGCAGCGGCTGCGCGTGGTGCGGCTGGACAGCGGCCCGCTGGCGCAGGAGCGCAGCTACCGGCTGCTGCTCCGCGCAGGGCCGGACAGCCCGCCCCTGCAGGTCTCGCTGCCGGTGTTCCTGGCCCCGGACGGCGACGCGGCAGGTCCGCCCGCCCTGACCGTGCAGCTCGGCGACGCCCTGCCCGGCCCGTCCCTTCGGCTCTACAATGACGGCCCTCGCCATGTCCGCCTGGCCGACCTGGCCTTCGTGGACCCCCACGGCCGGCGCCACCCGCTGATCCCCGGCCTGGCCGGCTACGTCCTGCCGGGCCGGATGCGCCAATGGTCCCTGCCGGCCCGGGCGGACGGCTACCACCGCGGCCGTTTCCAGGCCCGCCTGGACGATGCCGCCCAGGCCGATCTGGCCCCGGCCACCCCGCCAATTGCGCCGGCCGCCGCAGCCGGGCTATAATCGACGGGATTTCCCGCGCTCTTCGCGTGAAAACCGTCCACACCGGACGTCACCGGTGAATCCACACCTGTCGTCCCCATCCGTGCCGGGGTGCTCCGCAAGGAGTTCGGCCACGGAGACGACCGGGAAGCCCAACCCCGGAACCACCCGCCTCACGGCGGACCGCCCATCTATTACCCGTGGCGGCCGGTTCCCACTCAGGAGTATTGCAATGCCCCAGGTCACCATGCGTCAGATGCTGGAAGCCGGCGTCCACTTCGGCCACCAGACCCGTTACTGGAACCCCAAGATGGGCCAGTACATCTTCGGCGCCCGCGGCAAGATCCACATCATCAACCTGGAAAAGACCGTTCCGCTCTTCAATGACGCGATGAACTTCATTTCCAGCATTGCCCAGAAGCGCGGCACCATCCTGTTCCTGGGCACCAAGCGCAGCGCCCGCGAGTCGATCCGCGAAGAAGCCGAGCGTTGCGGCATGCCGTTCATGAACCAGCGTTGGCTGGGCGGCACCCTGACCAACTTCCGTACCGTCAAGCAGTCGGTTGCCCGCCTGAAGGAACTGGAAGCCGGCGAAACCGACGGCAGCTTCGACAAGCTGGTCAAGCACGAAGTGCTGGGCCTGCGTCGCGAGCGTGACAAGCTGGAAGCCTCGCTGGGCGGCATCAAGGACATGAACCGTCTGCCGGACGCGATCTTCGTCATCGACATCGGCCACGAAGACATCGCCATCAAGGAAGCCAAGAAGCTCGGCATCCCGGTGATCGCTGTCGTCGACACCAACTACAACCCGGAACTGGTCGACTACGCGATCCCGGGCAACGACGACGCCATCCGCGCTGTGCAGCTGTACGCCCGCGCCGCTGCCGACGCCGTGCTGGAAGGCAAGGCTGCTGCGCCGCACGCCGCCACCGTCCGTGAAGAAGAGTTCGCCGAAGCCGCGGCCGCCGAAGAAGGCAAGCCGGCTCGTCGCGCTCCGGCCAAGAAGGCCGCTGCCGACAAGGGCGAAGCCCAGGCCTGATCCAGGCCCCTGGTGGGCGCCACGCGCCCACCGATCCTGTCCGCTGCCGACGGCGCGACGACAGGACACTGTCACACGGGCCGGCCACCATGCCGGCCCAACCCCTTTCTTTCGTGAGGAAATCCCGTGGAAATCACTGCTTCCCTGGTCAAGGAACTGCGCGAGCGCACCGGCGCCGGCATGATGGAGTGCAAGAAGGCACTCACCGAAAATGGCGGCGACATCGACGCCTCGGCCGAATGGCTGCGCAAGTCGGGCCTGGCCAAGGCCGACAAGAAGGCTGACCGCGTTGCTGCCGAAGGCATCATCGTTGCCGCCCAGGACGGCAACAAGGCCGTGCTGGTCGAGATCAATTCCGAAACCGACTTCGTCGCCAAGGACAGCAACTTCCTGGACTTCTCCAAGGCCGTTGCCGCCACCGCCCTGAGCTCGGGCGCTGCCGACATCGACGCGCTGAAGGCCGCCAAGCTGCCGACCGGCGAGACCATCGAAGAAGCCCGCGCCGCCGTCATCGCCAAGGTCGGCGAGAAGGTCGACGTGCGTCGCATCGTGCGTCTGGAATCGACCAACAACGTCGCTGCCTACGTGCACGGCGGCCGCATCGGTGTGCTGGTTGAACTGGCCGGCGGCGACGCCGAGCTGGCCCGTGGCCTGGCCATGCACGTGGCTGCCATGAACCCGCCGCACAACAAGGCGGCCGATGTGCCGGCCGACTTCGTGGCGAAGGAAAAGGAAATCGAACTGGCCAAGATGTCCGACAAGGACAAGTCCAAGCCGGCCGACATCCTGGAAAAGATCATCAGCGGCAAGATCGCCAAGATCGTCAACGAAGTGACCCTGTACGGCCAGCCGTACGTGCTGGACACCAACCAGTCGGTCGAGCAGGTGCTGAAGGCGGCCGGCGGCGACGTGGTCGGCTTCAAGCGCCTGGCCGTTGGCGAAGGCATCGAGAAGGTCGTGGAAGACTACGCGGCCGAAGTGATGAAGCAGGCCGGTCTGGCCTGATCCATCGCCTCCAGCGCGATAACGAAAAAGCCCGGCTGACGCCGGGCTTTTTTTTTGCTCCACGCCTCTGCGCGTGACATCGCCGCCGTTGACGTTGCAGCGCCCCTCAGCCCTTGGACTGGAACGACACTTCTTCGTAGGGCTGCACCACCACCCAGCCTTCGCCGGCGAACTTCATCTGCAGACTCTCGCCCGAGCCGCGACCGACCAGCGTGCCCAGCGACACATCCGCCACCACCTCCGGCGACAGCGAACCCGACCACGCCACCGTCGCGTTCGGATCGGTGAACACCGGCCCGCCCTGCGCCGTCACCCGCAGCGTCATCGGCTCGTAGTGCGACGTCACGGCCACGATGCCGTGCCCGCTCAACCTGATGTTGAACAGCCCGCCGGACAGCATCCCCGCCACTTTCTTCATCATCGTGATCTTCGACTCGATCCCGGTTTCGAAGGCCAGCACATCGTTGCCGTTGACGAAGATCGACTCGCCCGCCAACCGCAGCAGCGTCACCTTCTTGCCCGCATCGGCCAGGTACACCCGCCCCTGCCCTTCCACCTTCATCAGTTGCAGGCCTTCGCCGCTGACCATCTTCTTCAGCAGCGTGCCCAGCCCCTGCTCCAGGATGCCCTGGCGGGTGAACTTCACCCCGCCCTTGCGCGCCACCATCGACCCCGCCTTGGCCCACACCAGACCATCGACACGCACCTCCAGCATCCGCGGGCTTTCCAGCTCGAACGCGTCGGCGCTCACATCCTTTTCCTGCGTGGTGGACAGAAACTCCTGAAGCGACTTCACGGTCATGGGGACAACGTCCTTGAGATTGAGACCGCGAATGGTAGCGCCCACCGCCCCAACGGCGCACGCCTTCGAACCGCAGGCCCCCACCTCTCACCCGCCACTCCCCCATTCGTCGGCGGATGTGTTACCAAAGAACCTGTCGCGCCTGCCCCCTGCAGTCTGCCCACTGGTTTTGCCTTGCATGGCGCCTCGGCGCACCATTGCCAACGCCAGTTTCCATAACAACGCAAGAATCCACGATCAAATCTGTGACGCACACCATGTATTCTTGCCACAACACATCAATAGCCCCGCCATGCCTCCCGAGCTGACAGCCGCCCTGGCGCTCTGCCGCAACCTGCCCTCGCCACCCGGTATCGCCTTGCGCATCATCGAGCTGGCGCAGGACCCGGAAGCGGACATCACCACTGCCGCCGACATCATCGCCATCGACATGGCGTTGAGCGCGCGCATGCTGCGCATCGCCAACTCGCCGCTGTACGCCAGCCGCCGCCGGATCGAGAACCTCGGCCAGGCACTGACCATGCTCGGCCTCAACGCCACCGTCAGCCTCGCCCTTGGCTTCACCGTGACCCAGGGGCTCACCGGCCCGGGCGAAGGCCAGGACCTGCGCGAACGCGCATGGCGACGCAGCATTCTCAGCGCCCTCGCCGCCAGCCTGCTCGGCCAGGCGCGGGGTCTGCGCAAGGCCGAAGAGCTGATGCTGGCCGGCCTGCTGCAGGACATCGGCGTGCTTGCGCTGGCCCAGGCCGAGCCGGAACGCTATCTGCCCCTGCTCCGCCAGGCCGCCGACAACGACGCGCTGGTGGCACTGGAACGTGAACACCTCGCCTGCAGCCATGCCGACGTAGGCGCCTGGATCGCCGAAGCGTGGGCCTTGCCGCGCTACCTGGTGGAGAGCATCGCGCGCAGCGAGCAGCCCGAGGCCACCGAAGACACCTTCCAGGCCTGCGTCGCCGTCTCGGGCGCGGTAGCCGACATCTGGCTGAGCCGCGACGCCGATGCGGCCCGCGAACACGCCCTGCAGCTGGTCAATACCCGGCTGCAGCTGGACAGCGCCCAGTTCGACCAGGTCCTGGCGCGCATCAGCGAAGCGCTGCCGGACATCGGCGCCCTGTTCGAGACCACCCTGTTCTCCCCGGCGCGCGTCCAGCAGCTGATCGACCACGCCCAGGAACTGGCCACCCTGCGCAACCTGCGCGAGATGCAGGACGCCGCCCAGGCCCGCAAGCGCGCCGATGAATTCGAGGCGCGCGCCAACCGGCTGGCCGAGCAGGCCCATCGCGATGCCCTGACCGGCGTCCTCAACCGCCGCCAGCTCGAGGCCGTGCTGGAACAGGAGTTCCTGCGCGCCACCCGGCACGGCTGGCCCCTGTCGGTGGCCTTCATCGACCTGGACGACTTCAAGAAGATCAACGATGCCCACGGCCACCTGATGGGCGACCAGGTCCTGCGCATGTTCGCCAGCAAGCTGCAGGAGCAGCTCCGCAACAGCGACACCGTGGCCCGCTTCGGCGGCGAGGAGTTCATCGCCCTGCTGCCCAACACCACCGAACCGGTGGCCCTGGAAGTGGTACGCCGGGTCCTGGCCAACATCGTCAACACGCCGATGGCCGAACTGGAGGGAGGCCCCCTGTTCGTGACCTTCTCGGCCGGCGTGGCGACCCAGGGCGGTTACGAGCGTTTTGCCGATGTTCAGGACCTGCTGAAGGCCGCCGACGACGTGCTGTACCGCTCCAAGAACCTGGGCCGCAACCGCGTCATCGCTCGCTCCCCGAGCTCCGCCCCGGCCTGAACGGGGCCGTGACGACAGGCCCCCGGCGGTCCCGCCACGGACGCCGCAGTGCAGCAAAATAATCCTGCTCCGCGGCCCGGCTTCCAGTAGAATTCCCGCGTTTTCCACGCATCCAGAGGCCACCATGTCCAATCTCACCTATCGCCGCATCCTGCTGAAAGTTTCCGGGGAGGCGCTGATGGGAGACGAGGACTACGGCATCGACCCCAAAGTGATCCACCGGCTGGCGCGTGAAGTGCTCGAGGCCCAGCAGGCCGGGGCTGAAGTCGCCCTGGTCATCGGCGGCGGCAACATCTTCCGCGGCGCCGGCCTGGCCGCAGGCGGCATGGACCGCGTCACCGGCGACCAGATGGGCATGCTCGCCACGGTGATCAACGCGCTGGCCATGCAGGATGCGCTGGAAAAGCTCGGCGCCAAGGCGCGCGTGATGAGCGCGATCAAGATCAACGATGTGTGCGAGGACTACATCCGCCGCCGCGCCATCCGGCACCTGGAAAAGGGTCGCCTGGTGATCTTCGCCGCCGGTGTCGGCAGCCCGTTCTTCACCACCGACTCCGGTGCCGCCCTGCGCGCCATCGAGATCGGCGCGGATCTGCTGTTGAAGGCCACCAAGGTCGATGGCGTCTACGACAAGGACCCCAACAAGTACAGCGATGCCGTGCGCTTTGACACGCTGAGCTACGACGAAGTGATCCGCCGCGGCCTGGAAGTGATGGATACCGCCGCCTTCGCACTGGCGCGCGACAGCGACCTGCCGCTGCGCGTGTTCGACATGGGCCAGCCGGGCGAACTGCTGAAGATCCTGCACGGCGAGAACATCGGCACCCTGGTGCAGGGCCGCGACAGCGCTGCCTGACCCCCGCCGCCCCCGGCAAACGGCACCGATTCCGCAACCGCAGCCCACGCAGCGGCGCGGAACTGGTGCCGATGGGCCCGGTATCGGCCCGTATTCGCCTATAATCGCCCGATTCCAGTTACATCCAGGATTCGGGCGATGCTCAACGATATCAAGCAGGACGCGCAGACGCGCATGGCAAAGAGCATCGATGCTCTGAAGCACACCCTCACCTCCATCCGCACCGGCCGCGCATCGCCGTCGCTGCTGGACCGGATCACCGTCAAGGCCTACGGCACCGACACGCCGCTCAACCAGGTCGCCTCGATCAGCGTCTCCGAGGGCCATTCGCTGGTCATCACGCTGTTCGACAAGGGCATGATCAAGGACGTCGAGAAGGCCATCTACGCCTCCGACCTCGGCCTGACCCCGAACGTGGCCGGCACCGTGATCCGCCTGAACCTGCCGCCGCCGACCGAGGAGCGCCGCAAGGAGCTGGGCAAGCAGGTGCAGAAGGAAGGCGAAGGCGCCAAGATCGCCATCCGCAACATCCGCCAGGACGCCAACAAGGCGATCGCCGCGCTGCTCAAGGACAAGTCGATCAGCGAAGACGACAAGAAGCGCGGTGAAGACGACATCCAGAAGCTGACCGACAAGTCCATCAAGGACGTCGACAGTGTCGTGGCAGAGAAAGAAAAGGAACTGATGGCGGTCTGAGCCCCCATGACCTCAGCCCCGTCCAGCGGCACTGCCGCGCCCCTGCCCCGCCACCTGGCCATCATCATGGATGGCAACGGGCGCTGGGCACAGAAGCGTCGTCGCCCGCGCGTGATCGGCCATCGTGCCGGCGCGCGCGCGGTCAATCGCACCATCGACTTCTGCCTGGAGCGCGGCATCGCCGTGCTGACCCTGTTCGCCTTCTCCAGTGAGAACTGGGGGAGGCCGCAGGAGGAAGTGGATGCGCTGATGAAGCTGTTCCTCAATGCGCTCGATCGCGAAGTGGACGAGCTGCACCGGCGCGGGGTCCGCGTACGCTTCATCGGCGACCGCCAGCGCTTCGGCGCCGGCCTGGTCAGCCGCATGCAGCTGGCCGAACAACGCACCGCCGACAACCGCGCGATGACCCTGAACATCGCGGCCAGCTACGGCGGCCGACAGGACATCGCGCAGGCCGCGCGCGACCTTGCCGCCGAAGTGGCGGCCGGTCGCCTGCTGCCCGAGCAGATCGACGAAGCCCTGCTCGGCAGCCGCATCGCGCTGGCCGACCTGCCGCCCCCGGATCTGTTCATCCGCACCGGCGGCGACACCCGCATCAGCAATTTCCTGCTGTGGCAGCTGGCCTATACCGAACTGTGGTTCACCGACGTGTTGTGGCCCGAGTTCGATGCCGCCGTCCTGCAGCAGGCCCTGGATGCCTACGCCGCGCGTGAACGTCGTTTCGGCCTGACCAGCGCCCAGATCGCCGCCCTGGCCACCGAGACCACGACCCCATGACCAGAACCCGAGTCATCGCCGCACTGATCATGGCGCCGGTCGCCATTGCGGCCATCCTGCTGCTGCCGACCCCGTGGCTGGCCGCCGCCGCCGCCGCCGTGTTCCTGATCGGCCTGTGGGAATGGCTGAAGCTGGCCGATGTCGACGACACCCTCGCCCGCACCGTGCTGCTGGTCCTGAACCTGGTGCTGATGGTGCTGATCGTGTGGGCCGGCGACGGCTCGCTGGTGCTGTACCAGATCGCCGCACTGATCGGCATCGGCTGGTGGGTGCTGGCCCTGGTATGGCTGCGCTTCTTCAACTTCGGCGCCAGCCCGAGCAGCCCGGCGCGTGCGCTCAAGCTGCTCGCCGGCACCCTGGCCATCGTCCCGGCCTGGGCCTCGCTGGTGCTGATCCATGCCAGCGGCAGCAACGGCCACCTGTGGCTGCTGACCGCGTTGGCGGTGGTGTGGGCGGCCGATTCGGGCGCCTACTTTGCCGGCCGCACCTTCGGCCGCACCAAACTGGCGCCGCGGATCAGCCCCAACAAGACCTGGGAAGGCCTGGGCGGCGGCATGGTCGCCGGCCTGCTGGTCGCGCTGGGCTTCGGTTTCATCGCCGGGGTCGAGAGCGGCCACCTGGTGGGCCTGACCATCACCGCTGTCGTCACCGTGTTCGCCTCGGTGCTGGGTGATCTGTTCGAGAGCCTGATCAAGCGCCACGCCGGCGCCAAGGACTCCGGCCACATCATCCCCGGCCACGGCGGCGTGCTGGACCGCGTCGACGGCGTGCTGGCCGCCCTGCCGGTCTTCGCCCTCGGCAAGGAAATCTTCGGATTCTGAGCATGACCAGCGTCAACACCCCCCGCCAGGTCGCCGTGTTCGGCGCCACCGGTTCGATCGGCGCATCCGCGCTGGACGTGATGGCACGCCATCCCGACCGGTATCGCGCCAGCGTGCTGGCTGCCGGCCGTCAGGTCGACGCGCTGGTCGCGCTGTGCGTGGCGCATCGGCCCGATCACGCGGTGATCGCCGACGCGACCCTGTATCCGGCCCTTCGCGCCGGCCTGCAGGCCGCCGGGCTGGCCACCGAAGCGCATGCCGGGGCGGCCGCACTGGATGCCCTGGCCGCCAGCGATGCCTGCGACACCCTGGTGGCGGCCATTGTCGGCGCGGCCGGGCTGTCGTCCACGCTGGCCGCAGCCCGGGCCGGCAAGCGCATCCTGCTGGCCAACAAGGAGTCGCTGGTGCTGGCCGGCGAACTGCTGATGCGCCAGGCTGCCGCGGCCGGCGCCGAGATCATCCCGATCGACAGCGAGCACAGCGCCATTTTCCAGTGCCTGCGCTCCTGTGACGCCAGCCTGGACGGGGCCGGCGTCCGCCGCATCATCCTCACCGCCTCGGGTGGCCCGTTCCGCGGCCGCCGCCGCGCCGAGCTGGCCGACGTCACTCCGGCCCAGGCCGTGGCGCACCCGAAATGGTCGATGGGGCCGAAGATCTCGGTCGATTCGGCGACGTTGATGAACAAGGGCCTGGAAGTGATCGAGGCCCACCACCTGTTCAACGTGCCCGGCGAGCGCATCGATGTGCTGGTGCACCCGCAGAGCCTGGTCCACTCGCTGGTCGAGTTCGTGGATGGGTCCACCCTGGCCCAGCTCGGCCTGCCGGACATGCGCACCACGCTGGCCGTCGGCCTGGGCTGGCCCCGCCGGATCGACTCGGGTGTCGGCGGGCTGGACCTGCTGACCCAGGGACGGCTGGATTTCGAGGCCCCCGACACCGACGCCTTCCCCTGCCTGAAGCTTGCGTGGCAGGCGATGGCCGCCGGCGGTACCGCGCCGGCCGTGCTCAATGCGGCCAATGAAGTGGCGGTTTCAGCGTTTCTTCAGGGTCGGATCGCTTTCCTTGCCATTCCGGCGCTGGTGGCTAACGCTCTGTCAACACTGTCGGTGGAGTCCGCCGATACACTGGAGGTCCTGCTGAGCGCGGACCGCCGTGCCCGCCAGATCACCGAAGCCGCCATCGACCCCGCCTGAATGCCCGACGCTCCCTCTTACTTTGCCATCGCTCATGGGTGACTTCATCGGATCGGTCTGGTGGATGATCGTCAGCCTTGGGCTGCTGGTGACCTTCCATGAGTTTGGCCACTACTGGGTCGCGCGCCGCTGTGGGGTGAAGGTACTGCGCTTCTCTGTCGGCTTCGGCCGGCCCCTGTGGATGCGCCGCAACCGCGCCGGCACCGAATTCGCGATTGCCGCCATTCCGCTCGGTGGCTACGTGAAGATGCTCGATGAGCGCGAGGTCGAGGTACCGCTGGCCGAGCGCTCGCAGGCCTTCAACAACAAGACCGTCTGGCAGCGGATCGCGGTCGTGGCCGCCGGCCCGCTGGCCAACCTGCTGCTCTGCGTGGCCCTGCTCTGGGCGATGTTCGTGATCGGTCGCCAGGACTATTCGGCCACCATCGGCCGCACCACGGGCATGGCCCAGGCCGCCGGCCTCCAGGCCGGCGACCGGGTGCTGCGGGTGGACGGGCGCGACGTCGTCACCGCCGGCGAGGCCAGCATGGCCCTGACCACGGCGGCGATGGACCGCAAGGACGCGCAGGTCGAGGTGCTGGACACCCAGGACCAGCAGCGCACCCGCCTCCTGCCGCTGTCACAGCTGCCGGCCGGCTTCGACGAGCGCCGTGTTCCGGTGCTGGCGGGCCTGAACTGGCAGTACTGGCTGCAGCCGGCACTGGTGGACAGCGTGGTGCCGGGCTCGGCGGCGGACGGCGTGCTGCTGCCGGGCGACCTGATCGTGGCCGTGGACGGCCAGCGCATCGAAGCGGCCGACCAGGTGCCGGCCCAGGTGCTGGCGCTTGGCCAGCGCGGTGGCGCGGGCATGATCGACGTGCTGCGTGCCGGTGAACGGCTGGCGCTCGAGGTCACCCCCCAGGCAGGCAAGGGTCCGCGCGGCCAGGCGACCTGGCAGCTCGGCATCGCCTTCCCGCAGGGCCATGCCCCGGCCTACGACGCCGAGCTGAAGTTCGGCCCGTTCGCCGCCGTGCCGGTGGCGCTGCGCGAAACCGCCCGCCTGGCCGGCGATTCGCTGGGCATGATGCGCCGCATCGTGACCGGCAACGCCTCCCTGAAGAACGTGTCCGGGCCGGTCACCATCGCCCAGGTGGCCAATGGCACGGCCAAGCGCGGGGTGGACTGGTTCCTGTATTTCCTGGCCCTGCTGTCGCTGAGCCTGTGCATCATCAACCTGCTGCCCATCCCCATCTTGGACGGCGGGCACCTGCTGTATTACCTTATTGAGTTGGTCAAGGGCAGCCCGCTCAGTGAGCGCGCCATGGCCGCCGGTCAGTACATCGGCCTGGCGCTGCTGGCGGGACTGATGGGATTGGCGTTCTACAACGACATCCTTGGTCTGGCCCAGCGATGAACTTTTTTCTTTTGTCGTCGTCTTACACGCCGGCATCCCGCAATGTTGAAATC
Organism: Stenotrophomonas sp. Marseille-Q5258; assembly: GCF_946900935.1. Taxonomy (NCBI): domain Bacteria; kingdom Pseudomonadati; phylum Pseudomonadota; class Gammaproteobacteria; order Lysobacterales; family Lysobacteraceae; genus Stenotrophomonas; species Stenotrophomonas sp. Marseille-Q5258. Next base: position 49,409 of record NZ_CAMPPN010000009.1, on the reverse strand, counting down.
GACTCCAACCGGACGTGACATGACGCGACTCCCCAATCGCCGCCTGCTTGCCCTCGCACTCGCCGCCGGTTTCGGCGCGCCCGCCCTGGCGCAGGCAGCCGAGCCCTTCACCGTCAGCGACATCCGTGTCGATGGTCTGCAGCGCATCACCTCCGGTACCGTGTTCACCTACCTCCCGGTGGAGCGTGGCGACACCCTGACCGACAACAAGGTCGGCGAGACCATCCGCGCCCTGTACAAGACCGGTTTCTTCGAAGACGTGCAGATCGACCGCCAGGGCAACATCATGGTGGTGACCGTGCGTGAGCGCCCGGCGATCAACAAGCTGACCGTCACCGGCAACAAGGACATCAAGAGCGACCAGCTGCTCAAGGGCCTGAGCGACATCGGCCTGACCGAGGGCGGCACCTTCGACCGCCTGAGCCTGGACCGCGTGACCCAGGAACTGCGCCGCCAGTACAACGATCGCGGCAAGTACAACGTCGACATCACCCCGACCGTGAGCCCGCTGGACCGCAATCGCGTGGACATCACCATCGCGATCAAGGAAGGCAAGGCCGCCAAGATCCAGCACGTGAACCTGGTGGGCACCGAGAAGTTCGCCTCCGAGGACATCCTGGAAACCTGGGAATCCAAGGAGCACAACTGGGCCTCGTGGTATCGCCGCGACGACCAGTACTCCAAGGAAAAGCTGTCCGGCGACCTGGAAAAGCTCAACTCCTGGTACCTGGACCGCGGCTACGTGGACTTCAGCATCGACTCCACCCAGGTGTCGATCAGCCCCGACAAGCGCGACATGTTCATCACCGCCGGCGTGACCGAGGGTGAGCAGTACAAGATTTCCGAGATCAAGGTCACCGGCGACACCATCCTGCCGCAGGAGGATGTCGAGCGCATGGTGATCCAGAAGTCCGGCGACACGTTCTCGCGTGCGCTGCTGGAATTCAGCTCGGATGCGATCACCAATTCGCTGTCCAACATCGGCTACGCCTTCGCCAAGGTCAACCCGATCCCGACCAGCAACCGCGCCGACCGTACCGTGGCGATCAACATGCAGGTCGTGCCGGGTCCGCGCGTGCAGGTGCGCCGCATCACGTTCAAGGGCAACACCCGCACCTCCGACGAAGTGCTGCGTCGCGAAATGCGCCAGTTCGAGAACAGCTGGTACTCGCAGGCCGCGATCGACCGCTCCAAGATCCGCCTGCAGCGCCTGGGCTACTTCGAGGCGGTGGACGTGGAAACCCCGCAGGTCACCGGCAGCAACGACCAGGTGGACGTGGTCTACAACGTCAAGGAAACCACCTCGGGCAGCTTCGTGTTCGGCCTGGGCTATTCGCAGTCCTACGGCATGACCACCTCGGTGCAGCTGTCGCAGAACAACTTCCTCGGCGGCGGCAACCGCGTGTCGGTCGAAGCCTCGCGCAGCAGCTACCTGCAGCGCTACGGTTTCTCCTACACCAACCCCTACTTCACCGATGACGGCGTCTCGCTGGGCTACAACCTGTCCTGGCGCGAACTGGACTACTCCGACTTCAACACCGCGCAGTACAACAGCACCAACGGTGCGGCGCAGATGATCTTCGGCGTGCCGATCACCGAGAACGACACCGTCTCGCTGATGTTCGGCATCGACAGCAACCAGATCACCACCTACCGGGAGGCCACGCCGGAAGCGATCATCGACTACATCAACGCGGTCGGCCAGCGCACGTTCCACTCCTGGCGTACCGAACTGGGCTGGGCGCGCGATACCCGCAACGACTACTTCATGCCCACCCGCGGTACCTACCAGCGCGTCGGCCTGGAGACCACGCTGCCGGGCTCGACGGTCGAGTACTACAAGCTGAACTACCAGTTCTCCAAGTACTGGCCGATCATGCCGTCGCTGGTGATCAACACCCGCGCGGAAATCGGCTACGGCGACAGCTACGGCAAGGACGTCACCCGCGACCTCTGCTACACCCCGCCCACCACCGACAACCCGAATCCGACGCAGACAGTGAACTGCAATACGTCCTCGCCGGACTACCGCAAGACCGTGACCGCCACGGGCCTGCCGTTCTACGAGAACTTCTACGCCGGCGGCACCAACTCGGTGCGCGGCTTCGAAGACAACACGCTGGGCCCGCGTTCGGAAGCCATCAACGGCTACAGCAACGGCCAGCCGCTGGGCGGTTCGCTGAAGACGGTCGGCTCGATCGAAGCGTACTTCCCGCGTCTGTTCGACAGCCCGTCGGCACGCATCTCGGCGTTCCTGGACTTCGGCAACGTGTACACCGGGGTGGACAACTTCAAGGCCAACGAGCTGCGCGTGTCCACCGGTGTGGCGCTGTTGTGGCGCGCACCGGTCGGTCCGATCTCGATCAGCTACGCCTTCCCGCTCAAGAAGGAAGACGGCGACGAAATCGAGCGTCTCCAGTTCACGTTCGGCGGCCAGTTCTAAGCGTCGGACGCATCAGCAGAAACGCCGGGCATGTCCCGGCGTTTCTGTTTTCGAGCCTCAAGCCGCAAAGCGAACGGCGAACGGCAGCGTTTCACCTGCTACGGGCTGGAGCCGCCGCCGGGTAGCCCCGCGCCGGGACGTCCGCCGCGAACCCGCCCCGACCCGCCCAAGCCAGACGTCCCTTCAGCCACACGCTGTTCGCCTGAATCCAACAGCAGCCGGGCACAGCCGGGGGGTACACAGCCCGTCGTACGCGCGTGGTGGATCAGGCCCGGAAAGGGCCGAACATGACCGAAGTCACGGCACACGGTAAACTTCCGGCGTGAATACTCCTTCCTATACCGCCCAGCAACTCGCCGAGCAGTTTGGCCTGCAGGTCCACGGTGATGGCAGCACCGCCATCCGTGGCGTGGCCACCCTTGCCCATGCCGGCCCCGGCCAGCTGACCTTCCTGGCCAACCCGCGCTACCGCGCCCAGCTGGCCGACAGCCAGGCCGGCATCGTGGTGCTGCGCGCCGAGGATGCCGAGGCCGCACCCGGCACCGCGCTGGTGGCCAAGGACCCGTACACGACCTTCGCCAAGATCGCCGCGCTGTTCGACATCGCGCCGACCCGTCCGCCAGGCATCCACCCCAGCGCGATCATCGATCCGGATGCGCAGGTGGCCGCCAGCGCCCACATCGGCCCGTTCGTCACCATCGGCGCGCGCAGCGTCGTCGGTGAGAACTGCATCGTCGGCCCCGGCAGCATCATCGGCGAGGACTGCACCCTGGACACCGGCTGCGAGCTGATCGCACGGGTGACCCTGGTGACCCGGGTCAAGCTCGGCAAGCGCGTGCGCATCCATCCCGGTGCCGTGCTCGGCGCCGACGGCTTCGGCCTGGCAATGGATGCCGGCCACTGGATCAAGGTGCCGCAGCTCGGCGGCGTGCGCATCGGCGACGACTGCGAGATCGGCGCCAACACCTGCGTGGACCGCGGCGCGCTGGAAGACACCGTGCTCGACAACGACGTGCGCCTGGACAACCTGGTGCAGATCGCGCACAACGTGCAGATCGGTGCGCACTCGGCCATCGCCGGCTGCACCGGCATCGCCGGCAGCGCCAAGATCGGCCGCTACTGCCTGCTCGGCGGCGCCGTCGGCGTGGTCGGCCACCTCGAAATCTGCGACAAGGTCGTCATCACCGGCAAGTCGGTGGTGCGCAACTCCATTCATGAGCCGGGCGAGTATTCGTCCGGCACCCCACTGACCGACAACCGCACGTGGCGCAAAAACGCCGCGCGCTTCAAGCAGCTCGATGCATTGGCCCGTCGCATCCTGTCTGTGAGCAAGGAGAAGGAATGAGCCACGAACAGAAGCTGCCGGACATCACCGAGATCCAGGCGTTGATCCCGCACCGTTACCCGTTCCTGCTGGTCGACAAGGTCGTGTCGATCGACTACGACAAGCGCACCATCGTCGCAACCAAGAACGTCAGCATCAACGAACCCTTCTTCCAGGGCCACTTCCCGGGCCAGCCGATCATGCCCGGCGTCCTGATCATCGAAGCGATGGCCCAGGCCGGTGGCGTGCTCACCCAGCTCACCCTGGGCCGCGATGCGCAGTCCAAGCTGTTCTACATGGTCAAGGTGGACAAGGCCCGTTTCAGCAAGCAGGTCGTTCCCGGTGACGTGCTGGAAATGCACGTGGAGATCAAGCGCGTGATCCGCAACATGGCCGTGTACGACTGCGTGGCCAAGGTCGACGGCGAGATCGTGGCGTGCGCCGAAGTACTGTGCGCCGGCACCCGCGAATGAGTCCGGCAGGAGACCTGCGATGAGCGACAACGCCCCCCTGATCCATCCCACCGCCGTGGTCGACCCGTCGGCCCGGCTGGCGCCCGATGTCCGCATCGGCGCGTTCAGCCTGATCGGTGCCGATGTCGAGATCGGCGCCGGCACCGAGGTCGGTCCGCACTGCTCCATCCACGGTCCGACCCGGATCGGCCGCAACAACCGTTTCATCGGCCACGCCGCGATCGGCGGCGAGCCGCAGGACAAGAAGTACACGGGCGAACGCACCGAGCTGGTGATCGGCGATGACAACGTCATCCGCGAGTTCGTCACCATCAACCGCGGCACCGCAGGCGGCGGCGGCATCACCACGGTTGGCAACGACAACTGGATGCTGGCCTACACCCACGTGGCGCACGACTGCCATGTCGGGGACCACTGCGTGTTCTCCAACAACACCACGTTGGCCGGCCACGTGACCGTGGGCGACTACGTGATCATCAGCGGCTTCGCCGGTGCCCATCAGTTCTGCCGGATCGGCGCGCATGCGTTCCTGGGAATGGGCGCGTTGACCAATGGCGACGTACCGCCGTTCACGATGGTGGGCAGCGATTCGCTGGGCCGACCGCGTGGCATCAACAGTGAAGGACTGAAGCGCCGCGGTTTCGACGCCGAGCGCATCGCCAGCATCAAGCGCGCTTACCGCACGCTGTATGTGGCCGGCCTGCCGCTGGCCGAAGCCAAGGTGCAGCTGGCCGAACAGGCGCTGCACAGCGCGGACGTGAAGGACCTGCTGGACTTCATCGAGCACGCCGAGAGGCCGCTGCTGCGATGACGGGACCGGGCGGGCCCCTTCCCACCGGCACGACCGCCGAGATCATCGAGCTCGCGGCGGTTGTGGGTGCGCTGGAGACCACCATCGTGGCCACGCCACGCGCATCCGACCGCCCGGTGCGGATCGCACTGGTCGCGGGCGAAGCATCCGGCGACCTGCTCGGTGCCGGCCTGGTCCGCGAACTGCGGCAGCGCTTCCCCAACGCCGAGTTCGCCGGCATCGGCGGCGATGCCATGCGCAGCGCCGGCTGCCAGACCTGGTTCGATGCCAGCGAGCTGGCGGTGATGGGGCTGACCGAAATCCTGCGCCACCTGCCGCGCCTGCTGAAGCTGCGCGCCGAGTTCCGCACGCGTGCGCTGGACTGGCGGCCGGATGTCTTCATCGGCATCGACGCCCCGGACTTCAACCTGGGCGTGGAGCGCTGGCTGAAGGAGCGCGGCATCACCACGGTGCACTACGTGAGCCCGTCGGTGTGGGCCTGGCGCGAGAAGCGGGCCGAGAAGATCGGCGCCAGCGCCGATCTGGTGCTTTGCCTGTTCCCGATGGAGCCGCCGATCTACGCACGGCACGGCATCGATGCGCGCTTCGTCGGTCATCCGATGGCTGACGACATTCCGTTGCAGAGCGACCGCGACGCGGCCCGCATGGCGCTGGGCCTGCCCGCCAACGCCAGCGTGCTGGCCGTGCTGCCGGGCAGCCGCCTGGGCGAGATCGGCAAGCTGGGCGAGGCGTTCTTCGAAGCCGCCTGGCAGGTGTCCGAGCGCATTCCCGGGCTGCATGTGGTGGTTCCGGCCGCCAATCCGGCCTGCCGCCAGCTGATCCAGGAACAGTTGTCGCGCTCGGCGCTGCCGGTGGCGCATTCGCACCTGCTCGATGGGCAGGCACGCGAGGCGATGATTGCCGCCGACGTGGTGGTGCTGGCCTCCGGCACCGCGACACTGGAAACCATGCTGGTCAAGCGCCCGATGGTGGTCGGCTACCGGGTGGCCGAGCTGACCTACCGCATCGTCAAGGCGCTGGGCCTGATCAAGGTCGACCGCTTCGCGTTGCCCAACATCCTGGCCGGCAAGGACCTGGCGCCGGAGCTGATCCAGCACGACTGCGTGCCGGACAAGCTGGCAGCCGCGATTCTGCAGTGGTTCGACCACCCGCAGCGTATCGCCGACCTGCAGGGCACTTACGCGCAACTGCATCTGCAACTGCGCCGTGACGCCTCGGCACGTGCCGCCGAGGCGGTGGCCGAGCTGCTGATGCGCCAGCCGCGCACAGGTGGGGCGGCGTGAGCCGCCGCCACGCTGCGGCCGCCTCGCTGGCGCTGTTCGATGGGGCGGCACTGGCGACAGTCGCACCGCGCTACGTCGCGGGCGTGGACGAAGCAGGGCGCGGCCCGCTTGCCGGTCCGGTCGCGGTGGCGGCCGTCGTGTTCTGCCCGGACCGCCCACGCCTGAACGGCCTGGACGACTCCAAGCAGCTGACGGCGCTCCGCCGCGACGCGCTGTTCGACAGGATCCAGCAACGTGCGCTGGCCTTCCACGTAGTGATGGTGGACGTGGCCGAGATCGACGCGCTCAACATTTACCAGGCCACGATGCTCGGCATGCGCCGCGCGGTCGAAGGCGTGGCGCACGTGGCGCAGTTCGCGCGCATCGACGGCAACGTGGTGCCCAAGGGCCTGCCCTGCCCGGCCCAGGCGCTGGTCGGCGGCGATGCGCTGGACCGCGCGATCATGGCCGCCTCGATCCTGGCCAAGGTCAGCCGCGACCGCTACATGCTGGCGCTGCACGAGCAGCACCCCGAGTACGGCTTCGACCAGCACAAGGGCTACGGCACCCCGGCCCACCTGGCCGCCCTGCGCACGCACGGCCCCTGCCCGCAGCATCGACGCAGCTTCGCGCCGGTTCGGGCGTGTTTCGATACCGAGCTGGTCGCGGTCCCGGGCTGAGCGCTTCACGGCCGACGCGGAGGCGTGCTGTGCCTCGGACCGGTCGTGCTTTCCGGGAGTGAGAGGTGCCGGGCATGGCTCAGCACGGCGTGGACGGGGCCGGCAACAGCGCGCCAACCTGAACCGTACTGCCCGCACCACCGCCCCTGCCTGACCTGTCAAGCCTTGTTCCGCCTGCCGCCCGCCGCTACCCTGACCGGGCATTACATTGGCCCGGCATGTCCACTTCCCGTTTCGTACATCTCCACATCCACACCGAGTTTTCGCTGGCGGATTCGACCATTCGTGTCCCGGCGAAGCCGGATCAGGCCGACCCGAAGAAGGCCAAGCAGGCCAACCTGCTCAGCCGCGCGGTGGAACTGAAACTGCCGGCGCTGGCAGTCACCGACCTGAACAACCTGTTCGCGCTGGTCAAGTTCTACAAAGCGGCCGAAACCGTCGGCATCAAGCCGATCGCCGGTGCCGACATCATGATCGCCGAAGAGGGCATGACCCCTTGGCGCATGACCCTGCTTTGCCGCGATCGCGAGGGCTACCTGAGTCTCTCTCGCCTGCTGACCCGCGCCTGGATGGAGGGCCACCGCCCGGAAGGCGGCGTCGCCGTGCACCCGGACTGGCTCAAGGCCGGCTGCCACAACCTGTTCGCCCTGGCCGGCCGCGACAGCCTGGCCGGGCGCCTTGCCGGTGAAGGCCGCCACGACCTCGCCGAGCAGCAGCTCGCCGACTGGCAGCGCGTGTTCGGCGATGGCCTGCACCTGGAACTGACCCGTACCGGGCGCGAGGGCGAGGAAGCGTTCAACCAGTTCGCCCTTCAGGCCGCCGGCCAGCGCGGCCTGCCCGTAGTGGCCAGCAACGACGTGCGCTTCCTGCAGCCGGAGGATTTCAGCGCGCACGAAGCCCGTGTGTGCATCTCCTCCGGCCGCGTGCTCGACGACCCCAAGCGTCCGCGCGACTACAGCGACCAGCAGTACCTCAAGTCCCCCGAGGAGATGTGCGCGCTGTTCGCCGACATCCCCGACGCCATCGACAATACGCTCGCACTTGCGCAGCGCTGCAACGTCGAAATGCGTCTGGGAACCTACTTCCTGCCCAACTACCCGGTGCCGGAAAACGAAACGCTGGACAGCTGGATCTGCAGCGAATCGCGCAAGGGTCTGGACGCGCGGCTGGAGAAGAACCCGCTGGCCGAAGGCAAGACCCGCGCCGATTACGTCGAGCGCCTGGAGTTCGAGCTCGCCACCATCATCAAGATGGGCTTCCCCGGCTACTTCCTGATCGTGGCCGACTTCATCCAGTGGGGCAAGAACCAGGGCATTCCGATCGGCCCCGGCCGTGGTTCCGGTGCCGGCTCGCTGGTCGCCTGGGCGCTGCAGATCACCGACCTCGACCCGATCCCGTACAACCTGCTGTTCGAGCGGTTCCTCAACCCCGAACGCGTGTCGATGCCCGACTTCGATATCGACTTCTGCATGGACCGCCGCGACGAAGTCATCGACTACGTCGCGCGCAAGTACGGCCGCGAGCGGGTCAGCCAGATCATCACCTACGGCACGATGGCCGCCAAGGCGGTGGTGCGCGACTCCGGCCGCGTGCTCGGTTTCCCGTATGGCCTGGTCGATGGCGTTTCCAAGCTGATCCCGAACATCCTGGGCATCTCGCTCAAGGATGCGATGGGCGAAGGCAAAGACCCGGAGATGGCCTCGCCCGAGCTGATCCAGCGCTACCAGTCCGAAGACGATGTGCGCGACCTCATCGACCTGGCCCGCCAGCTCGAGGACCTCACCCGCAACGCCGGCAAGCATGCCGGTGGCGTGGTGATCGCGCCCGAACCGCTGGCCGAGTTCTGCCCGCTGTTCGCCGAACACGACGAAGGCGGCCGTGGCCGCAACCCGGTCACCCAGTTCGACAAGAACGACGTCGAAGAAATCGGCCTGGTGAAGTTCGACTTCCTCGGCCTGCGTACGCTGACCATCATCGACTGGGCGGTCAAGGCGATCAACAAGCGCCATGCCCGTGCCGGCATTCCGCCGGTGGACATCACCGCCCTGCCGCTCGACGACGCCCCGACCTACAAGGACATCTTCGCCAACGGCAATACCGGCGCGGTGTTCCAGTTCGAATCCTCGGGCATGCGCCGCCTGCTGAAGGACGCGCGCCCCGACCGCTTCGAAGACCTGATCGCGCTGGTGTCGCTGTACCGGCCTGGTCCGATGGACCTGATTCCCTCCTTCAACGCGCGAAAGCACGGGCAGGAAGAAATCATCTACCCCGATCCGCGTACCGAAGCCATCCTGAAAGACACCTACGGCATCATGGTGTACCAGGAGCAGGTGATGCAGATGGCGCAGATCGTCGGCGGCTACTCGCTGGGCGGCGCCGACCTGCTGCGCCGTGCAATGGGCAAGAAGGTGCCGGCCGAAATGGCCAAGCACCGCGAGATCTTCCGCGAAGGCGCGGCCAAGGATGGCGTCGGCGAAGCCAAGGCCGACGCGATCTTCGACCTGATGGAGAAGTTCGCCGGCTACGGCTTCAACAAGTCGCATGCGGCCGCCTATGCACTGGTCAGCTACCAGACCGCCTGGCTGAAGCGGCACTACCCCGCCGAATTCATGGCCGCCACGCTGTCCTCGGACATGGACAACACCGACAAGGTGGTCGGCTTCCTCGCCGAAGTGCGCAACCTCGGCCTGACCGTGCAGCCGCCGCGCGTCAATGAATCGGCGTACATGTTCGAAGCGTCCAGTGCCGACACCATCGTGTACGGCCTGGGGGCGATCAAGGGCGTCGGACAGGGTGCCTGTGAAGCGATCGTGGAAGAACGCCGGCGCGGCGGGCGTTACGCCTCCCTGCTGGATTTCTGCATGCGCATCGAATCGGGCAAGCTCAACCGGCGCACCCTCGAAGCGATGATCAACTGCGGCGCGCTCGACGGACTCGGCAAGAACCGCGCCTCGCTCATGCTGCAGTTGCCGGAGGTGCTCAAGGCCACCGACCAGATGTCGCGCGAAAAGGCCTCCGGCCAGAACTCGCTGTTCGGTGCCCCCGATCCGGTCAGCACCGCACAGCAGCTGGACCTGCCCGAGGCCAAGGAGTGGGCGCTGGGCCAACTGCTCGAGGGCGAACGCGAAACGCTGGGCTTCTACCTCAGCGGCCACCCGTTCGATCCGCATGCCGACGACGTCAAGGAACTGGTCGGCACCGACCTGGGCATGCTGGAGAAACTCATTCCGCCCGCACGCCCGAGCAAGGACGGCGAGAAGCGCGCCTGGCGCCAGGAAACCCCGGTGATCCTCGCCGGCCTGGTGGTCGGCGTCCGGCGCAAGGGCGAAAGCCAGGTGTTCATGCAGCTCGAGGACGGCAAGGGCCGGGTCGAGTGCAGCGCGTTTTCCGATGGCCTGGCCGAGTTCGGCCACCTGATGACCAAGGACCGCATCCTGGTGGTCAAGGGCGGCCTGCGCGAAGACGAATTCAACGGCGGCTACGCCCTGCGCATCCGCCAGTGCTGGGATTTCGAGGACATCTGCGCCAACTACGCCACGCGCCTGTCGCTGCGCCTGGACCTGCGCCAGGGCCGCCCGGTGTGGGCGCGCATCAATGCGCTGCTGGACCGCCATCGTCCGGGCCGCACGCCGCTGCGCCTGGACCTGCTGCTGGACTCCGACCAGGGGCCCATCGCCGGCATGCTCGATGTGGCCGGCGACATCGCCGTGCGCGTGGACAGCCACCTTGTCGACGCGCTCCGCGCCGACCCCGCCGTGCGTACCCTGAAGGTGCGCTACAGCCCGCCGTGGGCGAACTGATCCGCTCCATCCGCACTACAGGTACCTTGTTTTGATCAAACGTTTCACCGTGCTGCTGTGTGCAGCCGTTGCCATCGCCGGCTGTTCCAGTCCCGCCCAGACCTTCGTGATCGACAACCCGCGCGATACCCCGCTGATCGTGCGCATCGACGGCAACGAACTGCCGATCGCCGCGCACGCCTCCCGCCCGGTCAACCTCACGCCCGGCGAGCATCACCTGCAGAGCGCGCCGCTGGGCGATGTGCGCTTCATCGTGTACGCACGCGGCAAGGGCGGACTGATCAACCCCACCTTGGCCGAGTACGTGATCGCGCAGGAGGTCTACGTCACCGGCGAAAGCAAGCTCGCCAACTTCGGCCGCATCGACCACCGCATCGAGCTGGGCGGCGTCCCCTTCGAGGGCCCCTACCAGAAGACCCACGACCTGTTCATCGACAGGACCTGGACCTTCGACGTGCGCGAGCCCTTCCCGGACGTGCAGACCGTGGCCCACGTGGACGAGAGCGGTGGCCGCATCAACACCAAGATCTTCACCGCCCCGGACTTCATCGCCTACGTGGACCCGTCCGGTGCCTACCTGCGCGCGCAGCCCGCCGGCTACGTCGCGCCGCATTACGCGCCGGAAGCCGCACCGGCCGCCCTGCCGCCGCTGGACCCGGTCTTCGAGGCCCATGCCGGCCCGCTCCGCGAGCTGTACGCACGCTACCTGCACGCCACCACCGCCGATGCCCAGCTGCAGCTGCAGCAGGAGGCCCACCAGGCGCAGATGGCCTTCACCGCCGCGACCGCCTCGCTGGGGTCCGCCCTGCCGGTGGAGGCCCATGAGGCGTACAACACCTTCGTGGAGACCCGCAGCCGACTGATGGGCAGCGCCGCGCTGGTCGTTCCCTGAGACCGGCCACGGCTGGCGCGCCCCGCCCCGCTGCGCTACCGTCGCCTTTCCAGACGACGGCGTACGGGGCTTTTCGGCGCATTCGGCTACACTTTCCCTCTTTTCTTCACGACGGCTTCCGATGAATCCGAACTACCTCGACTTCGAGCAACCCATCGCTGATCTGGAAGCGAAGATCCAGGAACTGCGCAGCGCCAGCGCCGGTCCTGCGGTCAATGTCGAGGCCGAAGTGCACGCCCTGCAGGACAAGCTGCGGGTGCGCACCGCGCAGATCTTCCGCAATCTGACCTCGTGGCAGATCCTGCAGCTGGCCCGTCACCCCTCGCGCCCCTACACCGCCGACTACATCCGCATCATCTGCGATGAGTTCCAGGAGCTGGCCGGCGACCGCGCCTTCGCCGACGACAAGGCCATCATCGGCGGCCTGGCCCGCATCGGTGGGCGTTCGGTGATGCTGATCGGGCACCAGAAAGGCCGCGACACCAAGGAAAAGATCAAGCGCAACTTCGGCATGCCCAAGCCGGAGGGCTACCGCAAGGCCCTGCGCCTGATGAAGATGGCCGAGCGTTTCGGCCTGCCGGTACTGACTCTGATCGATACCGCCGGCGCCTGGCCGGGCATCGATGCCGAATCGCGCGGCCAGTCCGAGGCGATCGCCCGCAACCTGATGGAAATGGCTGAACTGAAGGTCCCGGTGATCTGCACCGTGATCGGTGAAGGCGGCTCCGGTGGCGCGCTGGCGCTGGGTGTCGGTGACCGCACCGTGATGCTGGAGTACAGCGTGTACTCCACGATCAGCCCGGAAGGGTGTGCCTCGATCCTGTGGAAGGACGCCGGCAAGGCCAAGGACGCCGCCGAACAGCTCGGCCTGACCGCCTCGCGCCTGAAGGGCCTGGGCCTGGTCGACAAGGTGGTGCGCGAGCCCACCGGCGGCGCCCACCGCAACCCGACCCAGATGGCCAGGCGCCTTAAGGCCGTGCTGCTCAACGAGCTGGATCAGCTGGAGAGGCTCTCCACCGGCGACCTGCTGCAGAAGCGCTACGAGCGCCTGCGCAGTTACGGCGCGTACGAAGCGGCCTGATCGGCGGCAAGGAACGCAAAAAAAGCCGGGCGCGCAGGCGTCCGGCTTTTTTCATGCAGCGCACCGGCACGCGGGCCGATGCGCTGGCCGGTTCAGAACGGCTTGGCCAGCACCAGCCACACCACCGCGATGAACAGCACCAGCGGCAGCTCGTTGAACCAGCGCAGCGCGCGCGAGGACGGCAACTCCCTGCCCTTCACCGATGCCTTCAGCAGTCGCCCGGTCCACGTGTAGTAGCCCAGCAGCAGCACCACCAGCCCCAGCTTGGCATGCAGCCAGCCGGACGCGCCGGGCGGCGCCATCGTCGGGAAATCCGGAATCACCCTGTAGCCCAGCCAGAGCACCAGGCCCAGCAGCAGCGCGAGGCCGAACATCATGTGGCCGAACCGGTACAGGCGCAGGCCCATCAACTGCAGGCGCTCGGTCACCGGCAGCTGGCCGGCGGTCTCACTGATGTTGACCAGGATGCGCGGCAGGTAGAACACCGCCGCCATCCACGCCACCACGAACAGCAGATGGAAGGTCTTGACCCAGAGATACATGTGCTCGCTCCATCGGCTGGCGCAGAAAGTGACCCATTTTCACCGATTCACCCCGGCCGCGCATGCGCGACGGTTTGACGCAGTACGATGGCGTCCGTTTCTTCTGTTGCCCGCCTCTTTCATGCACAAGATCTACGACCAGGCCTATTTCCAGCGCTGGTACCAACCCGACCAGACCGGCGGCCCCGCGCGCCTGGCGCGCAAAGTGGCCCTGGCCGTGGCCAGCGCCGAGTACTACCTGGAACGCCCGATCCGCAGCGTGCTGGACATCGGCTGCGGCGAGGGCGCCTGGCGCGCGCCGCTGCTCAAGCTGCGTCCGCGCGTGCAGTACCTCGGCTTCGACAGCAGCGAATACGCCGTGCACCGCTACGGGCGCAGCCGCAATCTGCACCTGGCCCGGGTGGGTGACTTCGCCTGGCTGCGCCCGTGTGCGCCGGTGGACCTGCTGGTGTGCTCGGACGTGATGCATTACGTGCCCAGCCGCGAACTGCGCCCCGCGCTGGCCGGGTTTGCCGAGCTGACCGGCGGCATCGCGTTCCTGGAGGCGTTCAGCGCCGATGATGCGTTCGAGGGCGACCACGAGGGCTTCCAGCCACGCCCGGCGCGCTGGTACCGAAGCCAGCTCAGGACGGTCGGCTTCACCGCGCTCGGGTCGCACTGCTGGCTCTCACCGGCACTGGCCGGCCACGCGGCGGCGCTGGAACGCGCAGCGCCCTGATCGCAGCGTCAAATGAGACGCTCCCCCGCATTAACGCACCCGGCCGACGGGTGCGCTATGCTGCGCGGCAACATAAGACCATACATATTCGGACGTCATGCTTTATCAGCTGCATGAATTGACCCGCAACATGCTCGCCCCCTGGGTGCACCAGGCCCAGGCCAACGCGAAGTTCTTCGCCAATCAGGGACACTGGTGGTCGCAGATGCCGGGCGCCGATCGTCTGGCGGCGGTGAACGAGCTGTTCCATCGCATCGGCAAGGATTACGAGAAGCCCGAATGGGGCATCAACGAAATCGACGTCGATGGCGAGCGCGTGCCGATCGTGGTCCACGAAGAAATCAGCAAGCCGTTCTGCAAGCTGCTGCGCTTCAAGCGCCACAGCAACGAAGCGGACCAGCTCAACACCATGCTCAACCAGCCGTTCGTGCTGGTGGTGGCGCCGCTGTCCGGCCACCACGCCACGCTGCTGCGCGACACCGTGCGCACGCTGCTGCGCGACCACCGCGTGTATGTCACCGACTGGGTGGACGCGCGCATGGTGCCCGGCAGCGAAGGCGAGTTCGGGCTGGAGGACTACATCGCCTACGTGCAGGAGTTCATCCGCCATCTGGGCGGTGACACGCTGCACGTGGTGAGCGTGTGCCAGCCGACCGTACCGGTGCTGGCGGCGGTCTCCCTGATGGCCAGCCGTGGCGAACCCACCCCGCGTTCGCTGGTGATGATGGGCGGCCCGATCGATGCACGCTGCAGCCCCACCGCGGTGAACAACCTGGCCACGCAGAACCCGCTGTCGTGGTTCGAGAACAACGTCATCCACACCGTACCGGCCACCTACCCCGGTGCCGGCCGCCGTGTGTATCCGGGCTTCCTGCAGCATGCCGGGTTCCTGTCGATGAACCCGAGCCGCCACTTCAGTTCACACTGGGATTTCTATGCCGACCTGGTCAAGGGCGACATGGAGGATGCCGACGCGCACCGCCGCTTCTACGACGAGTACAACGCCGTGCTGGACATGCCGGCCAAGTACTACCTCGATACGATCCGCGTGGTGTTCCAGGAGTTCCTGCTGCCGCGCGGCGAGTGGTACGTGCACGGTGAGCGCGTGGACCCCGCCGCGATCACCGGTACCGCGCTGCTGAGCATCGAGGGCGAGCTGGACGATATCGCCGGCCTCGGCCAGACCGAAGCGGCGCAGGCGCTGTGCACCGGCATCCCGGCCGGGCGCCGCGAACACTTCATCGTCGAAGGCGCAGGCCATTACGGCATCTTCAGCGGCCGCCGCTGGCGCGAGACGGTGTACCCGAAAGTGCGCGATTTCTTCGCCGCTGCCAACGCGCAGGCCGCCGGCGCCAAGCCGAAGAAGACGGCCAAGGCCGCCAGCAACGTCACTCCGATCCGAAAGAAGGCGGGGTGACGCGGACGGAGCCGGCGGCGGGCCGGCTCCGTTCTGTCGCCGTCTGGCGCCGGCCAGCGGCCGGCGCCGCGGTTACAGGCGGACCAGCAGGTGCTTGGCGAGCTGGCCGTGCAGATGGCCGATACCGCGCGCCAGGTGCATGGTCAGGAACAGCAGCAGGATGCCGACCACGGCCAGCAGCGGCGTGGCCCAGATCGACAGCATCTGGTCGCCATCAATGTAGATGCCCGGCAGCGCACCGGTGAACAGCGCCGCCACCGGCGCCCAGATGAAGCCCAACGACACCGACAGCAGGGTGATGGCGATGGTGAAGTAGAGGATGCCCAGCGGCAGCATCAGGACGAAGTACAGCAGGGTCAGCCAGGTGCGGCCGTCGGTGAACATGTCGCCGATCCGCTGCAGCCAGCTGCGGCTGCGGTCGGAATAGGTCGGCCGCCGTGGCATGCGCTCGCCGAGCAGGGCTTCCACCAGCCGGCCTTCCAGCAGCGACAACCCGCGCACCGAGCCGAAGAACAGCACCGTGAGCGGAATGCCGATGATCAGGATCAGCAAGCCCAGCGACAGTGACAACCCGGTGATCACCCACGTAAAGAAGAAGATGCCGGTCGCCAGCGACAGCAGCATGTAGAACAGGGCGCCGTAAGTACGCGCGTCCAGCGCCACGCCGAAGAAGCGCGCCAGCAGCGAGCGCGGCTTGGCCGGTGCGTGCGGCGGCGGCACGGCCGTCGCGGCCGTATCACCCGCCACACCGGCGGCGACCCCCACCGCAACCACCGGGGCCCGCCGCACCGGCCCCGCACCGGCACTGGGCGTGCGCAGCGCGCGGTTCACGGTGATCTCGGTTTCCCGGTAGATCTCGGCCACTTCGTCCGGCGCACCGTAGCTGCCGGCCACGTCGGCGATGACCTCGGCCTCGCTGCGGCCCGGCTGGGCAGCCAGCTCCGAGCGCAGGTACTCCTCGGCGTCGTACAGCGCGTCCTGCACCATCGCCGGATCGGCATCGTGCAGCGCGCCACGCAGTTGCGCCAGGTACTGCGGGATGGTGGTGGGCAGGCTGCTGCCTGCCGTGGTCGGGTCGTTCATTGCAGTACCCCCTCCAACACGGAATCGACGGAATCGCGGGTGGCGCGCCAGGCCTGGATCCACTGCTCCAGTACCTGGTGGCCACGTTCATTGATGCGGTAGTAGCGTCGCGGCGGACCGGCCATCGACGGTTCGACATGGCTTTCCAGCAACCCGGCCCCTTCCAGGTTGCGCAGGACGGGATACAGCGCGCTCTGCTTGCCGCTCAGTACCCCCTCGCCCACCCGTTCCAGCTCCTTGGCGATGAGGTAGCCGTAGAGCGGCTCGCCGGCCTTGGCCAGCACCGCCAGCAACGCCAGCGACACCGTGCCGGCACTGAGCTCTTTCTGGAACTTCTTCAGCGGGGCATCGAGATCGCTCATGGCTGTCTCCAACTAGCGTGGAGTCAACACTAGTGCGAAGTGAGTTATAGCGAACGTGCCGTTAGTCACCGTGCCTGGCGTCAGGGGCGCCGCTGGCGGCGATGGGCGCGCTTCGCGCACAATCGGCCGACACTTTCTGAACGGGTCCGCCATGTCGCCACGTCGTCCTGCCCTGCTCGCCTTCGCCCTGGCCTGCGCGCTGCCTTTCATTGCGTCGGCGGCCTCGCCCTACCGCAGCCCGCAGCAGATCCTGGCGGCCTCGCCGGACAGCGACTGGCGCACCCCGGACCCGGCCAACCTGCTGTACATGAACCTGGACGGCGGCCGGGTCATCATCGAACTGGCACCGGCGTTCGCGCCGGCGCATGTCGCCAATATCCAGACCCTCGCCCGTGAGCACTTCTGGGACGGCGAGAGCATCTACCGGGCACAGGACAATTTCGTGGTGCAGTTCGGCGATGCCGATGCCGACGAGGCGGCCAAAGCGAAACCGCTGGGGTCGGCCAAGCGCAGGCTGCCGGCCGAGTTCCAGCGCGACAGCAAGGGCCTGAAGGTGACCGTGCTGCCCGATCGTGACGGCTGGGCCGACCGCACCGGTTTCGTCGATGGCTTCGCGGTGGGTCAGGACGCGCAGGACGGCAAGACCTGGCTGGCGCACTGCTACGGAGCGCTCGGCGCCGGCCGCAGCAACGAGGAAGACAGCAGCATCGGGGCGGAACTGTACGTGGTGACCGGGCAGTCGCCGCGTCAGCTGGACCGCAACATCACGCTGGTGGGCCGCGTACTGCAGGGCATGGAACTGCTCAGCGCCCTGCCGCGCGGGCCGGCGCCGATGGGGTTCTACGCCGATGCCGCGCAGCGCACACCGATCCGCTCGATCCAGCGCGCCAGCGATGTGCCGGCGGCGGAACGGCCGGCGCTGCAGGTGCTGCGCACCGATTCGAAGACGTTCGCCGATACGGTCGAGGCGCGCCGCAACCGGGTGGACGACTTCTACAAGCGGCCGGCCGGCCACATCGACCTGTGCAACATTCCGGTGCCGGTGCGGTAACGGCGGCGTCGCCTATCGCTTCTGCGAGGCTGCCACGCTGCCGAGGATCAATGCGCCGGCGACCACCATCGCCCAGGTCACCGGCTCGCCCAGGAACAGCCACGCAAACAGCGCCCCGAACATCGGTACAAGGTAGGTCACTGTGGACGCACGCGCCGGGCCGATGCGTGCGATGAGGCGATAGAACATCAGGAACGCCAGGCCGGTGCAGACCACGCCGAGGGCGATCGCGCAGGCCCAGGCCAGCACCGGAATCGGGGCGGAGGGCCAATGGGTGAGTGCCATCGGCAGCAGCAGGATCGCCGCGCAGCCCAGCGTGGCACCGGCCGAGGCCGCCGGCGGCAGGCCGGTCATGTGGCGCTTGACCAGGTTGACGCCCAGCCCGTACAGCAGCGCGGCCAAGGCGCCAGCGACCACTGCCGCGCCGATGCTCAGGCCGGACACCTTGGCGGTCGCCAGCACCACCACACCGGCGAAGCCGACCAGCAGGGCGATCGCGCGGCGCATGCCGATCTTCTCGCCGAAGAACAGGAAGGCGATCAGCGCGGCGAACAGCACCGTCATTGCATTGCAGATCGCACCGATCGCGGCCGGCGCCCGTTGTGCGGCCCAGGCGAACAGCACGAACGGGATCGCCGAATTGATCAGGCCGATCGGGGCCAGCCACAGCCAGCGCCGCGCCGGAAACCGCGCGCGTGCCTGCCAGAGGAACGGCAGCAGCACGAGCGCACCCAGCAGCAGCCGCACCTCCACCAGGGCGTAGGGCCCGAACGACGGCACCGCCACACGCATGAACAGGAACGAACAGCCCCAGATCGCGCCCAGCACGGTCAGTTCGAGCGGGGTTCGCCAGTCGCGCTCGATCACGCCGCTGGCCAGCGGTGCGCCGCTCATGGCCGGCTCCCCGACCACAGGCAGATACGTGGCTGGACAAGGATGGCGGACGGCAGCATGGGATCGACTCCGGGGGACAGGCGCACAGCATCCGCCTACCGGTACAGGCCGACAAGCGCGTAGTATCCGGGCAAGCCACAAATCTGATTTGGGTCTCGACCATGATTCTCCGGCCTGCCCTGCTGCCCGCACTGGGAGTGTTCGCGGTCGCCGCGCGCCACCAGAATTTCGCCCACGCCGCCCAGGAGCTGCATCTCACCGCCAGTGCGGTGAGCCATCACGTGCGCAAACTGGAAGACCTGCTCGGCACGGTGCTGTTCCAGCGCCACGCACGCGGCGTGCGGCTCACCGTGGAAGGTCGGCAACTGGCCGATGCGGCGGCCGCAGCGCTGAGTGACCTCAATGCGGTAGCCGGCAACCTGCACCCGCAGGCGGACACCGTGCCGCTGCGCATCACCACCATCCGCTCGCTGTCCTACTGCTGGCTGGTGCCACGGCTGCCGCGTTTCACCCGCCAGCACCCGCGCATGCGCATCGAACTGCAGACCAGCACCGAACTGGTGCGGTTCGACGAGAACGGACCGGAGCTGGGCATCCGCTACGGGCTGGGCCAGTGGCCAGGCCTGCGCGCGCACCACCTGATGGACGACGAACTGTGCCCGGTCGCGTCGCCGGCGCTGGCCGGAGTCGCGGCACTGCGCGAGCCGGCCCAGATCGCCAGCCTGCCGCTGATCAGCGACATGTCGCCGCAGGGCTGGCGTGACTGGTTCCGTGCGGCCGGGGTGCGCGGTCTGGACCTGCCATCGCTGCACACCTTCAGCGACAGCACCGATGCGATGCGCGCGGCGGTCTACGGCATCGGCGCGGTGCTGGCGCGCAAGCACATCGCCCAGCCGTACCTGCAGCGCTATGAACTGGTGCGGCTGCCCGGCCCGGCGCTGAAGGCGCGCTACGCCTACTACGTGGTCCATGCCGAACACCGCCCGCTCAGCCCGACCGCGCTGGCGTTCATGGACTGGCTGCGGCGCGAGGCGCTGGACGAACGCACACCGGTGCCGGCGCTGCCGGACGAACTGCTGGGCCTGCCTGCCGACGCGGACTAGCGCGCCCGGTCGTCACCCCTTCTTGTCCATCGCGCCGCTAGGCTGAAGTCCCTTTCCCCCAAGGCGAACTCATGGCCCTGTTGCGACTTCGAATCACCGGCAGCGAAGACGATGCGCGTGCCATCACCGACCTGCTGCAGAGCATCGAGGGCATCGAACATGTGGAAGAAACCGACGATCTGATGCCGCACATGGATGACGACGATTCCAGCTCGGCGGGTCTGTCCGACGACATCGGGCCGGGTATCCACGAACTGGAAGTGGAAGTCGGCAACGACTACACGGCCCAGCGCGTGCGCGATGCGGTGCAGGAGCTGGCGCTGGAACTGGACGTGTTCGTCGAGTACGAGCGCGACGAAGGCTGATCTGCGCGCGGAGCCGGCTCACACCGGCTCCGCCGCGCTCTGCTCAGTGCGTCGCCTGCAGGCGGCGCTGACGACGACGCCACAGCTTCAGGCCGATCCACACGAATACCGACAGCACCACCGCCACCGGCAGCAGCGCCGCCACGGCGCGGATGACGAACGCGACGCTGGCGGTGAGAATCGCACCGGACTCGCGCAGCGCTTCGCCGATTTCGCTGCGGCTGCGCTGCCCTGACGGGGTATGGAACTGCAGGGTGACCAGCTGCGTGTCGATCCGTCGGCGCTGCTGCGCGGCATCCTTGTTGGCCTGCTCGACGCCCGCTTCGATCTCCGCCAGCCGCTGGCTCACCACCAGCAGATCGGCCGTGGTGATGGTCCTGCTGTCCTGATAGGCCAGCAGGCGCGCATGCTCCTTCTCCAGCCTGGCCTTGGTCAGCGCTGTATCGGCCACCTGCTGCGCCAGATCCTCCGCATGGGTGTTGCGCGAGGACACCTCGCCGCCCTGCCCGGCCAGGCCGATGATCGGCTCCACGCCCTTGGGCGCGATGCGCACGCGGATCGAGCCGGTTGGATACTCGCCACCCTGCTGGCCCACCTGCAGCACCGCGCAGTCCCCGAAGCGGGCGGACTGGCAGGCGTCGGCGATCTGCTTGACGCGCGGGCCGATCTGCGCGGCATCCAGGCGGATGTCCAGATCATGCTCGTAGGCCAGTGCAGCGCCTTCGGGCGATGCCACCGCGCCGGCGCCACCACCGCTGTCGGCGGCCATCTCGGTCTTGCTGCAGCCGCTCGCGGTGAGCAGCAGCATCCCTGCAAGGGCACCGGCAAGGTGCCACGTCATCCGTTTCATTACTGGCTTGCTCCATCGAATCGCGTGATCGTGAGCCCGCCCAGGTCGACCCCGGGCAGGCAACATGCATTCACCTTCACCATCGCCGGGCCGCTGCACGGGTCGATGCCCTCGCTGAACGGGGCGGTGCCGCAGGTGTGGTGGTGCCGGAAAGCATCATGGTAATCCAATGGCACGGGGACAAAGACCGCCGGCGGGCCTATCCTCGGGGATTGTCCCCAGTACAGGATCCACGATGCGCCAGCATCTCCTTGCCCTCGCCCTGGTCGCCGCCCTCGGCGGCTGCCAGCAGGCCGACGCTCCGCCGGCCGCCAACGACGCCCCGGCTGCCGCGGCCAGCGCCAGTGACGCCGCTGTCGACACCGCCTTCGCCGACCTGTCCAAGCGCGCGCTCGATACGTGGATGCAGCTGTCGCCGATCAGCGCCACCCAGATCGGCGACCATCGCTACGACAGCGAGATCGACGATCTGAGCGCGGCTGGCCAGCAGAAGATGCTGACCGCGTACAAGGGCCTGGTCGCCGACCTGGACCGCATCGACGTGAGCAAGCTGTCGCGCGAGAACCAGGTGGATGCGGCGATCCTGCGCAATCAGCTGCAGTCGGATATCTGGAACGCCGAGGTGCTGCAGTCGTCCAGGTGGGACCCGCAGGTCTACAACGGCCTGGCCGGCAGTGCCATCTACAGCCTGATGGCGCGCGAGTTCGCGCCATTGCCGGAGCGGCTGAAGTCCGCCACCGCGCGTATGGAAAAGCTGCCGGCGATCTTCGCCCAGGCGCGTGATAACCTGGACCCGGCACGCGTGCCGAAGATCCATGCCGAGACGGTCGCCAAGCAGAACCGCGGCATCCTCAGCATCGTCGATTCGTTCATCGTGCCGCATATGGGCGAGCTGCCGGCCGAGGACCAGAAGCGCCTGCAGGCTGCCATCGAAGGCCTGAAGAAGGCGGTGGACGAGCAGCAGACCTGGCTGGACAAGACCCTGGTGCCCAACGCCAAGGGCGACTTCCGCATCGGCGCGGATCTGTACGACCAGAAGCTGAAGTTCGCGCTGAATTCGTCGCTGTCGCGCGCGGAGATCGGTGAGCGCGCGCGGGCCGAGCTCAAGCGCGTGCGCCAGGACATGTACGGCATCGCGCAGACCGTGCTCAAGGACACGGCCGGCGCGCCGGCGCTGCCGGCCAACCCGACCGACGCGCAGCAGCAGGCGGCGATCGAGGCGGCGCTGGAACTGGCCTACGCCGACAAGCCGGCGCGCGACAAAGTGGTGGACGACGCCAAGGCCGCGCTGGCGCAGTCCACCGAGTTCGTGCGCAAACACGACCTGATGACGTTGCCCGACTCGCCGGTGGACATCATTCTGATGCCGGAGTTCCAGCGCGGCGTGGCGGTGGCGTACTGCGATTCGCCGGGTCCGCTGGACAAGAACCTGAAGACGTTCTACGCGGTCTCGCCGATTCCGGACGACTGGAGCGACGCGCAGGTGGACTCGTTCCTGCGCGAATACAACAGCCGCATGATCCACCTGCTGAGCATTCACGAAGGCACGCCGGGCCATTACCTGGAAGGCTGGCACTCGGGCAAGTTCCCCTCGACCCTGCGCGCGGTGCTGCGTTCGGGCCTGTTCGCCGAAGGCTGGGCGGTGTACACCGAGCGGATGATGCAGGAGCAGGGCTACCTGGACAACGACCCGCTGTTCCATCTGGTGCAGCTGAAGTTCTACCTGCGCACCATTTCCAACGCGATCCTGGACCAAGGCGTGCACGTGGACAACTGGACCCGCGAGCAGGCCATGCACCTGATGACCCACGACGCGTTCCAGCAGGAAAGCGAAGCCTCGGGCAAGTGGGTGCGCGCGCAGTTGACCTCGGCGCAGCTGCCGACCTACTTCGTCGGCGCGCAGGAGCACTTCGACACGCGCAAGGCGGTGCAGGAGAAGCAGGGCGACAAGTTCAACCTGAAGGCCTACCACGACCAGATGCTGTCCTACGGCGCCCCGCCGGTGCGCTTCGCGCGCCAGCTGATGCTGGACCAGCCGATCGAGTAACCGGTCGACAGCGTGATCGGTGGGTGCCGACCGCCGGTCGGCACGCAAGCCAAACGGCCCGGTGCGAACCGGGCCGTTTCTGTTTGCGGTTTTCTTCTGTGAAGCAGAGCAGCGTCTTCTCTGTTCCCGTGTGAGGAGGGCCGTCAGCCCTGTCCGGGACACGCCGTGAACCCATCCCTGGGGGCTCGTAGAAAACATCCATGTTTTTTACGGTCCCGGACAGGGCTGACGACCCTCCTCCGATAGGTTCACGTGTGCGGCCTGCAATGACTGCAACGACTGCCGACGCTGTTCGGCACGCAAGGCAAACGGCCCGGTACGAACCGGGCCGTTTGTGTTTGCGGTTGTTCTTCTGTGAAGCAGAGCAGCGCCTCGCTTGTTCCTGCGTGAGGAGGACCGTCAGCCCTGTCCGGGACACGCCGTGAACCCATCCTTGGGGGCTCGTAGAAAACATCCATGTTTTCTACGGTCCCGGACAGGACTGACGGCCCTCCTCCGATAGGTTCACGTGTGCGCGGCCTGCAACGAGTGCCGATGCTGTTCGCCTGTCGATGACGCACCGGGCCGCTGTCAGTGGCTGGCGGAGATGGGTATGCGGGACCGTAGAAAACATGGATGTTTTCTACGAGCCTACATGGACGTATTCACGGCGTGTCCCGCATGCCCATCTCCGCCGGCCACCCGCCGGGAACCAGGGCAGCCAGCACTGGCTTCATGCCTCTTCTTCACCAGGATCAGGATCACGCGTCCGCCGCGACGAACCCGCCGGTCTGGCGGGCCCACAGCCGTGCGTACAGGCCACCGGCGGCGACCAGTTCAGCGTGCGTGCCGGTCTCCACGATCCGGCCCTGGTCCATCACCACCAGCCGGTCCATGCGCGCGATGGTGGACAGCCGATGGGCGATCGCGATCACCGTCTTGCCCGCCATCAGCTCGTCCAGGTTGTCCTGGATGGCCGCCTCCACTTCCGAATCCAGCGCGGAGGTCGCCTCGTCCAGCACCAGGATCGGCGCGTCCTTGAGCAGCACCCGCGCGATCGCGATGCGCTGGCGCTGGCCGCCGGACAGTTTGACCCCGCGCTCGCCCACGTGGGCGTCGTAGCCGGTGCGGCCCTCGCCGTCGCGCAGCGTCTCGATGAAGCTTGCGGCGCGCGCCTTGGACACCGCCGCGCGCAGCTGCGCCTCGGTCGCGTCCGGTCGTCCGTACAGCAGGTTGTCGCGGATCGAACGGTGCAGCAGCGACGTGTCCTGGGTCACCACGCCGATCTGCCGGCGCAGGCTCTCCTGGGTCACCCCCGCGATGTCCTGGCCATCGATCCGGATGTATCCGCTTTCCAGGTCGTACAGCCGCAGCAGCACATTGACCAGCGTCGACTTGCCCGCGCCGGACGGGCCTACCAGACCGATCCTCTCGCCCGGTGCCACCACCAGGTCGAGACCGGCGATCACGCCGCCGGTCTTGCCGTAATGGAAATGGATGTCGTCGAAATGCACCCCGCCTTCGCGTACCTCCAGCGGCACCGCGTCGGGACGATCCTGCACGGTCAGCGGCTGGGCGATGGTGGTGATGCCATCCTGCACCGTCCCGATATCCTCGAAGATGCCGTTGATGGTCCACATGATCCAGCCGGACATGTTGTGGATGCGGATCACCAGCCCTGTCGCCAGCGTGATCGCGCCCACGGTGATGTGCCCGCCGTTCCAGAGCCACAACGCCAGCCCGCAGGTCCCGGCGATAAGGAAGCCGTTGACGATGGCGATGGTCAGGTCCATCGACGTGGTGATCCGCGTCTGGCGACGGTGCTTGACCGCCAGCTCATCGATCGCCTCGGCCACGTATGCCTGCTCGCGGCCGCCGTGGGCGAACAGCTTGAGCGTGGGGATGTTGGTGTAGCCGTCGACGATACGGCCCATCGCCTTGGAACGCGCTTCAGAGGCGATCCACGCGCGCTCCTTCGCGCGCGGCACGAAGTACCACATGATCGCCACATAGGCGGCCAGCCACAGCACCAGCGGAATCATCAGCCGCCAGTCGGCCTGCGCGAACAGATACAGCGCGGTACCGGTGTAGACCACGATGTACCAGAGCGAGTCGACCATCTGCACCGCCGATTCGCGCAGCGACGTGCCGGTCTGCATCACCCGGTTGGCCATGCTGCCGGCGAAATCGTTCTGGAAGAAACTCAGGCTCTGCCGCACCACGTAGTTGTGCATCAGCCAGCGCGAGCGGTTGCTCAGCCCCGGCACGATCGCCTGGTTGACCAGCAGGTTGTGCAGGCCGACCAGGATCGGGCGGGCGATCAGGGTGATGCCGGCCATCCACAGCAGCGTGTCGGCGTGCGCGGCAAAGAAGCCGGGATCGGGCTGCTCGCCCACCATGTCCACGATGCGGCCGAGGAAGTCGAACATGGCCACTTCCACCAGCGCCAGCAGCAGGCCGGCGATCAGCGTGGCCAGCAGTACTGGCCATACCGGCCGCAGGTAATGGACGTAGAACGGCAGCACCTTGCGCGGTGGCATGCGGCCATCGATCGGCGGGAACACCGGAATCAGCGACTCGAACCAGCGGAACATTCCATTTCCCACAAAAAGAAGCAGGCCGCGATTATCCCACCGCGGCCTGCGTTTTGTTTTCACCCGCGCCACACGCGGGACGCGCGGTTCAGCCCTTCGCGTCGTTGGCGATCGGCGTCAGCAGCAGGTCCTGGAAATCAAAACTGAAATCGGTCAGCGACGACACCGCCTGCATGCGCGCCTCGCGGACCTTGCCGTCCGGGTCCAGGCTGAAAGTGATGAATGCATCGGCATTCAGTGAACGGTCGTCCCAGTGCACCAGGAAGGTGTCGTGCTGCCACGGCTCCATCGTGCCAACCAGCTGCGCGGTCCTGCCGAAGCGCAGGCGCAGCGTACCGGCCTTCTGCTCCACGAACACATCGCCGTACCACGGATCGCGGTAGCCACCGGCGTAGCCGGCCAGCGGCAGTGACGGGCGGGACTTCGCATCGCGCGCGGCCTGGTGCCGGGCCCACCCCTCGTCGGCCTTGTCCTGCGCCTTGGCCACCGCGGCCGCGTACGCGCCGACCCAGTCGGTCGTCGGTGCCGCGAGGTAGGCGTCCAGCACATCCATCGTGATCGCGTTGAAGGCCGCACCGACTTCCTGGTTGGTCAGCACGACGATGCCCAGGTTCTGTTCGGGCACCAGGGTCACGCGCGAGACCATGCCCGGCCAGCCGCCGGTGTGCCACACCAGTTTCTGGCCCCGATAGTCGCTCAGGCTCCAGCCTTCGCCGTATCCGGCGAAGTTCGGGCGTGCCGCGGCCAGCTCCGGCACGCTCGGCTCGGGCACCACCTGCGGGGTGATCATCTGCCACATCGCGTTCTGGGTCTTGGCGCTGAACAGCGCGGTGCCGTTCTCCAGGGTGCCGTGGGCCAACTGCACATTCATCCAGCGCGCCATGTCGTGCACGCTGGAGTAGATGCCGCCGGCACCGGCGTTGTTGGACCAGGTCAGCGGCGCAACCGTGCGCAGCGCGGTGAAGTCGTATTTGGCGTGTCCCACGGCCGCGTTGTCGCCCGGCTGCAGGTGGTCGGCGTTGTAGCGCGTGCCGGTCATGCCGACCGGCGTGAAAATGTGCTGCTGCAGGAAGTCCGCGTAGGACTGCCCGGACACCTGCTCGATCACCTGCTGGGCCACAGCGTAGAGAATGTTGTCGTACGCGTAGCGGTCGCGGAATCCGGCCTTCAGCGGCACCTTGGCCAGGCGCTGCACCACCTCCTGGTTGGTGTAGGTAGTGGTCGGCCAGAACAGCAGGTCGCCGGCGCCGAGGCTCAGCCCGCTGCGGTGCGAGAGCAGGTCGCGGATGCGCATCTCGCCGGTCACGTACGGATCGGACATGCGGAAACCGGGCAGGTGGTCGATCACCCGGTCGTCCATCTTCAGTCTGCCCTGCTCGGCGAGCAGGTTCAGCGAGGTAGCGGTGAAGGCCTTGGTGTTGGATGCGATCGCGAACAGCGTGTCGGCCTGCACCGGCGCGGGCTTGCCCAGCTCGCGCACACCGTAACCACGTTCGAGGACGACCTTGCCGTCCTTCACCACCGCCACCGCGATGCCGGGTACATCGAATTCACTGCGGACGCGCTCGACCGTGGCGTCCAGCCGCTGCAGTTCGGCCGGCACGGCCGCCGATGCCAGGGGTGCGCACGCCAGCAGCACGACGCCTCCGATCCAGGATGTGTTCAATCAGTGTCTCCAGTTGCATGTCGCGGGGGCGTTGAGATCCACAGGATGCCCGTCGCCGGTTTCGCACGATGGTAACGCGGCCCCCTTCACGCTCGCCTGTGCCAGAAGGCGGCCCGCCCCGGAGAGCCTGCATGACCGCGCCAGCCAATACCGTCTCCACCATCATTCCGTGCCTGCGCTACCGCGACGCCCGGGCGGCGATCGCCTGGCTGCAGCGCGCGTTCGGCTTCGAACCGCAGGCGGTGTATGCCGATGGCGACACCGTCCACCACGCGCAGCTGGTCTACGGCCACGGCATGATCATGCTGGGCTCGGTGGACAACGGCAGCGCATGGGGACGCCACAGCGTGCAGCCGGACGAGGTCGGCGGCCGCCAGACCCAGAGCGCCTGCGTGATCGTGGCCGACCCCGATGCGCACCATGCGCGCGCGGTTGCCGCCGGGGCCGAGGTGGTGATCGCGATCGCCGACCAGGACTACGGTGGTCGTGGCTACGCCTGCCGCGATCCCGAAGGCTACCTGTGGTGGTTCGGCAGTTACGATCCCTGGCAGGCCCACGCAGGCGGCGCATGAGCGCACCGCCCGGTCGTATCCGTACCGGCATCGGCGGCTGGGTGTTTCCGGCCTGGCGCGGCGGCATGTTCTATCCGCCCGGGCTGCCCCAGCGCGATGAACTGGCGCATGCCAGCCGCGCACTCGGATGCATCGAAATCAACAGCACCTTCTACCGCGCACAGAAGCCGGCGGTGTACGCCCAGTGGCGTGAGCAGACCCCGGCCGGCTTCCGGTTTTCGGCCAAGGCACCGCGCACCATTACCCAGACCCACGACCTGGGCACGGTCGGGGCGCGCGTGGATGCCTTCGTCGAGGGCATCGCCGCGTTGGGCGACCGGCTGGGCCCGCTGGTCTGGCAGTTCGGCGACAGCCATCCGGCCGACGCGGAGGCGTTCGACGCGTTCCTGCAGCGCCTTCCGCGCGAGGCCGACGGCGTTCGCCTGCAGCATGCGCTGGAGGTGCGCAATCCGGCGGCGTGGACGCCGGCCCTGATCGCAACCGCACGTGCGCACGGCACCGCCCTGGTGTACAGCGGCTCGGCCGACTATCCCAGCTTCGCCGACCCCACCGCCGACTTCATCTATGCACGGCTGATGCATGCGCGCGGCAACCTGCGCGCCGGCTACCCCGAACGTGCGCTGGAACAGTGGTGCCTGCGCGCGATGCGCTGGGCGCGCGGCGAGGACAACCCCGACCTGCCGCATGTGGTTGCCGATGCACCGCCGGCTGTCTCCCGCGACGTGTATGTGGTGTTCATCGGCGCGGCCAAACAGCGCAATCCCGGCGCGGCGATGGCGCTGCGCGATCAGCTGCGGCGGGTCGGCGCCCCCTGAGCGGGGTGTGCCAGGCGGGCATCCAGCCGCCACAGCAGCGCCCCCACGGCAATGAACGCCGCTGCCACCACCGCCGCGTTGCGCGCGACCGTGGCCCCACCCAGCAGGCCCAGGTCCAGGAACGGATAGGGATAGTGGCCACTCCAGCGGCCGACCAGCAGGGCCCAGCCCAGGTACACCGCCGGGAACACCAGGGCGCCGCCCAGCTGGCGCCAGCGCAGGCCGACATGCGGCCCGGCCAGCCAGCCCAGCAGATACAGCACCGGCACGGCGGTATGCAGGCCGATGTCGGCCCACCACTGCCAGCCCTGCGGTTGCCAGAGCGGGCGCAGCACCAGCGCGTACACCAGCCCGGTGATGCCGATGTACAGCGCCACCGCGGCGCTGGGGGCAGGCGCGGCCAGGCCGCTCCGGCTGCCACGCAGCCGCGCCAGGCACACCGCCGCCACCCCGATGTTGCTGAGGATGGTGAAGTAGCCCAGCAGCCGCAGGGTGGCCTGGCCACTCCCGGCCTCGGCACCAACGGTCTGCAGCAGCAGGCCGTACTGCAGGGCCAGCGCTGCGACGGCGACCAGACCGGTGAGCGCGGCCCAGGCGCGCGCGGCCCCGGTCGGGGCCGGAACGGGGAGCAAGGCGTGGGGCGTCTCCATTGGCGCAGGATGCCATGCGGCGGCGGGGTGCTGCAGCAGGATCGCGATGACCGCGCGCTTCCCGCACAATATGCGGATGCCGATGACCGACACCCGCAAAGCGCTGCTGCAAATCCACTTCTGCGTGCTGTTGTGGGGCGTCACCGCCATCCTCGGCAAGCTGATCACCCTGCCCGCCCTGCCGCTGGTGTGGTGGCGCATGCTGCTGGTGGTGGCCATGCTCGCGCTGCTCCCGCGTGTCTGGCGCGGCCTGCGCCAGCTCTCGCCGGCCCTGTTTGCCGGCTACTGCGGCGTCGGCGCGCTGGTCGCGCTGCATTGGTTGACCTTCTACGGCGCGGTGAAACTGGCCAATGCCTCGGTCGCGGCGACCTGCATCGCGCTCGCCCCGGTGTTCACTGCCGTGATCGAGCCCTGGGTGGCCAGACGTCCCTTCCAGCTGCGCGAACTGGCGTTCGGTATTGCCGTACTGCCCGGCGTGGCGCTGGTGGTCGGCGGCGTGCCCCACGGCATGCGCCTGGGCGTGCTGATCGGTGCATTGTCGGCCTTGCTGGTGGCGGTGTTCGGGTCCCTCAACAAGCGTCTGGTCAGCCATGCCGATCCGCTGACGGTCACCGCCCTGGAGCTGGGCGCCGGCACGCTGACGCTGACGCTGCTGGCGCCGCTGCTGCCGTTCCTGCTGCCGGCGCTGGCCAGCCCGTTGTGGGTGGTCCCCAACCTGCACGACGGTCTGCTGCTGCTGGCCCTGGCCGGCCTGTGCACGCTGCTGCCGTTCGCGCTGGCGCTGGTGGCGCTGCGCCATCTCAGCGCCTATACCGTGCAGCTGGTGACCAATCTGGAGCCGGTCTACGCGATCCTGCTGGCGATGGTGCTGCTCAGTGAACAGCGCGAACTCACACCGCTGTTCTACGCTGGCGTGGCGATCATCGTCGGCGCCGTGTTCCTGCATCCGCTGCTGAACCGCCGCAAGCCGGTCCAGCATCCGGAGCTCCTGGGCACGGCCGAAGCCCGCAACATCGCCGACTGATCGCCGCGGCGATTACCGCGCCGGCCAGTACCAGGCCGGTGCATCCAGCAGCCCCTGGCCCAGCACGCGCGTCTGGCTCATTTCCTTGTGCAGCCGGATCGCATGGCAGGCGGGCGCTTCCTGCAACGCGGCAATCAGACGGCTCGCGTGCGATACCACCCAGACCTGGCTGCGCACGCTGGCGGCGATGATCAGGCGTGCCAGCGCGGGGAGCAGATCCGGGTGCAGGCTGGTTTCCGGTTCGTTGAGCACCAGCAGCGGTGGCGGGCGCGGTGTGTACAGCGCGGCGATCAGCAGCAGGTAGCGCAGCGTGCCGTCGGACAGTTCAGTGGCGGCCAACGGGCGCAGCAGGCCGGGTTGCTGGAACGTCAGCGACAGGCGTCCGTCGTACGCGTCGATCCGCACCTGTGCGCCCGGGAAGGCATCGTCCACCGCGCCGGTCAGCCCGGCGACATCGCCGACCTCCACGATGGTCTGCCAGGCGGCAGCGAGATCATGGCCATCATTGGCCAGCACCGGGGTACGGATCGCCAGGCACGGCAGCCGCGCCGGCGCAGCCATGTCGGTGCGGAAATGGTCATGGAAGCGCCAGCACCGGATGTAGTCGCGCAACTGCATCACCTCGGGCATGCGCTGCGGATCGGCCAGTTGGGTGAACAGACTGTCGAACGCCGACAGCGGTTCCTCCAGCAGGTCCCAGCCACGCCCGGCGCGGCGACGCACCCGCGCGCCACGCCGTTCGACCAGGGCGTTGGCGCTGCGCAGGAACGGGCCAGCCCAGATGCACTCGGTCTTGATCCGGGGTTCCCGGTCGAACATCGACAGGCCCGGGACCGGCAGACCGAGATCGATCGCATACCCGAACGCCTCGGCCGAAAAACCCAGCTTCAGCGACACCGGATGGCGGCGCGCGGTGCCCTGCACCGGCACCTCCCCGGTACGCATGCGCCGGTCGATCTCTTCCGGACCGGCCCACAGCGCCGAGCCAAGCCCCCCTTCCCGGGCCAGCGCGGCCGCCACCCCGCCCTGCGCGGTTTCGGCCAGCAGGCGCAGCGCACGGTACAGGCTGGACTTGCCGCTGCCGTTGTCGCCGGTCACCAGCGTCAGGCGCTGCATCGGCACCACCAGCGCATGCAGCGAGCGGTAGTGCGAGATGGCGAGGGTCTGCAGCATGGCGCGTCCTGACAGGAGGGAGAGCGCGCAGTGTGGAAGGGCGCGGTCGCAGCGCCTGCGACCGGGCCGATGCCGTCAGGGGGCGTTGGCGGTGCGCCACAGCGCCGGCCATTCGGCCGCATCGTCGCCGCGGCAGGCCCCCATGTGCTCGTAGGCGAGCAGTGCAAAGGTGGTACCGGTCCAGCCCCAACGCGCGCCGCTGCCGCAATCGCCCATGCCGCGACCACGGCCGGAATGGGTAAGCACGCCGTCCTCGAACGCCGCCGATGTGACCATGTCCAGTCGCGCGCGCACACCCGGCAGCGTGAACGGCAGGGTCGGCGTCACACGGGTGGCGCGCGACGGATCGGCTACCGGCACCTGGAACACCAGGCTGGAGCTCTGGTAGGCGCCACGCAGGCACTCGATCAGCACCAGCGCGCGGGTATCGTCCAACGCGGCCGCTTCATCGAAGGCGTCGTCACCGCCGTGCTGGCTGCAGTCTTCACGCTGTATCAGGGCCGCCTGGCCGCGCCGCACCTGGGCGATCAGGCGGGCCTGGGCGGCCGCGTCGAGGACGGCCCGGGGCGGCGGCGCCAGCGCCACCCGCGGCAACGGCGCCGCGGCCGGCACCGTGCTGGCCGCCGCGGCACCTCGTCGCAGCAGCGCGGTGGTGCCGCCGAGGCGACCCTGGGTCTCATCGACCAGCAGCAGCGCGGCGCTCAGCCCGCCCAGCGGTATCGCGTCGCGCTCGCCGGCACCGAAGCGCAGCGACTGCCCATTGCGCACCGCATCGACGAACGCCTGTGCGTCGGCCAGGCCGCGCGTCCGGCGCACCACCCACTCCGCGCCGTCCTGCGTGCGCGCCCAGCCCGGTGCGGTCAGCGCCACGGCCTTGCCGTCGAGCCGCAGCGGCGCATTGCCACCGCGCGTGGGCAGCACCACGGTCACGTCAATGGCGCCCTGCGGGCCGGCATCCCGCTGCACGGTGATGCGCCCATCCAACGCTTCGGCAGCGCCGGAGACAACGCAGCGCGCGACGTTGTCGCAGGCCACCACCCAGTCCTGGAACTGGCGGTACACCGGCGTGGCGGCATGCGCGGGCAGCGCCGTGGCCAGGGCAACGGCCAGCAGCGAAACCACGGAAACAACGTTCATGAACATCCTTATTCGGCAGGCACGACGCGATTGCGGCCTTCGCGCTTGGCACGGTACAGCGCGGCATCGGCACGCGCCAGCGTCTGTTCCGCCGTGTCGCCCTCTCGGTGGGCGGCCACGCCGATGCTGACCGTCAGCGGTATGCCCAGCGGCAGATCGGCCGCCGCCACGCGCAGGAACTCGCACTGCATTTCGGCCACGCTCAATGGCGTATCGGGCATCACCACCACGAACTCCTCACCGCCGTGGCGCGCGGCCATGCCACCGCCGGCGAAGGTGGCGCGCAGCAGGCGCCCCAGTTCGGCCAGTACGTGGTCGCCGCTGGCATGGCCGTACAGGTCGTTGACGTTCTTGAAGTGATCGATATCCAGCAGCGCCACCGACACCGCGCGCGGTGCTCCGTTGGCATCGTGCAGCGCCGCATCGAGGAACGCGCCCATCGCGCGCCGGTTGGGCAGGCCGGTCAACGCATCGGTGCGGCTCTGCTCGGCGAGGTCGGCGTTCTGCCGTTCCAGCAGCGCGTTGTACTCGGACAGACGTTGCTCATACCACGCCCGTTCGCTCATGTGCTGCTGGATTTCGTGTGCATAGCGGCGCAGTTCCATCACCAGCGATACCTGCCGCGACAACGCCGACAGTGCCTGTAGACGTTCGGGCGACAACTGCCCGGGCGCGGCATCGAACACGCACAGCGTGCCCAACGGCAGGCCTTCGAAGCTGAGCAGCGGTGCTCCGGCATAGAAGCGGATGTGCGGGTCGTCGACCACTATCGGGTTGTCGAAGAAGCGCGGGTCTTCGCGGGCGTCCTCCACCACCATCACCTGGTCCGGCTGCAGGATGGCGTGGCCGCAGAAGGAGATCTCGCGGGTGGTCTGCGGCACATCCAGCGCTCGCCGCGCCTTGAACCACTGGCGGTCGCGGTCCACCAGCGTGACCGCGCCCATGCGCGTGCCGCAGAGCGCGGTGGCGATGGTGACCAGGTCATCGAAGGAACGTTCGGCCGGGGTGTCCAGCACTTGATAGCGCAACAGCGCCTGCAGGCGCTGTTCTTCATTGTCCGGTCTGGACGGTTTGATCATGTGTCGGCTCCCGGCGAGTCGGTCGCAGTCTAGCCAATCAACGCCGGTGCCGGCGTCAGCGGACCCTCACCAATCCAACTGCTTGGGCAACAGCCCGCGCAGTTCGGCGTCGGTGAGGTTGCGCCACTGGCCCGGCTTGAGCGCGCCGATCTTGACGTTGTCGATGCGCACACGGCGCAGCTGGGTGACGCGGTAGCCGAACGCGGCGGCCATCAGGCGGATCTGCCGGTTCAGGCCCTGCTGCAGCACGATGCGGAAGCCGAACTTGGCGATGCGGCTGGCACGGCACGGCAGCGTGGTCTGGTCGTGGATGCGCACGCCGCGCGCCATGCCACGCAGGAACTCGTCGGTGACCGGTTTGTTGACCGCCACCAGATACTCCTTCTGGTGGTTGTTCTCGGCGCGCAGGATCTGGTTGACGATGTCGCCGTTGCTGGTCATCAGGATCAGGCCTTCGGAATCCTTGTCCAGGCGGCCGATCGGGAAGATGCGCTGTTCGTGGCCGACGAAGTCCACGATGTTGCCCTTGACCGCGCTTTCGGTGGTGCAGGTGATGCCCACCGGCTTGTTCAGAACGATATAGACGTGGCGACGGCCGCCGGGCTTCTTCGCCTCGCGGGTGCGAAGCGGCTGGCCGTCGACCAGCACCTGGTCGCCCTCCCCGACCACCGCGCCGGTGCCGGCGGGGATGCCGTTGACGGTGACGCGGCGCTCGCCGAGCAGGCGGTCGGCTTCGCGCCGGGAACAGAAGCCGGTGTCGGCGATGTACTTGTTGAGTCGGATGGTCATCCGCCCATTATCCGGCAAAGCCGGTCCCGGCTGCGGGTTTGCCTGCAATCGGGCTCACGCCGCCTGCGGATCGGGTTGTCCGGCCAGCGCCTCGGCGTCGAACACCTGGTTGCGCCCGGCGCGCTTTGCGCAGTACATGGCGTGGTCGGCACGGCGCAGCAGGCCGGCCAGGTCGTCGCTGTCGGCACGCAGCACCGCCAGACCGATGCTGGCCGACACGTTCAGGCCGGGGATGCCGAGCCCCGGGGTGACCGCGGCCACCTTCAGCCGAAGGTCTTCGAGCCGCGCCGCGGCGGCGGCACGGCCGGCACCCGGCAGCAGGACCAGGAACTCCTCGCCCCCCATCCGGATCACGTCGGCGTGGTTGCGCACCGAGGTCCGCAGCGCGCGCGCCACGGCCACCAGCACCTGGTCGCCCACTTCATGCCCGTGCTGGTCGTTGATGTCTTTGAACAGGTCGATGTCCAGGAAGCCGATCGCCAGCGCCTGGGGCTGCACGCGCGCCTGCTCCAGGTACTGTGACAGCAGGCGCAGCCCGGCCCGGCGGTTGGGCAGGCCGGTCAGCAT
This sequence comes from Stenotrophomonas sp. Marseille-Q5258, assembly GCF_946900935.1. Lineage (NCBI taxonomy): Bacteria > Pseudomonadati > Pseudomonadota > Gammaproteobacteria > Lysobacterales > Lysobacteraceae > Stenotrophomonas > Stenotrophomonas sp. Marseille-Q5258. The sequence continues at coordinate 14,166 of NZ_CAMPPN010000009.1, read as the reverse complement.
GTCGGTGTCGGCCAGCTGGCGCATCTCGTCGCGCTGCTGCCGCAGCCGGCCCAGGCGCAGGTTGAGCGCGAAGGCCGCCATCATCAGGAACCAGGTCGTGGCCACCTGCAGCGCTTCGATCCGGTAGGCGATGAGCCAGCGCGCACCGACCGCTTCGGCCACGATCAGGATCCACCACGGCAGCAGCGCGCCCAGGCCGGCCAGCGCCTGCGCATCGCCGCGCCACAGTGCCCAGACGCCCACGCCCAGGCACAGCACGCAGCCAAGCAGGTACAGCGTCTCCAGCGCGGCTGCCAGCGTTCCCAGCGCGGGCATGCCCAGCCAGGGCACGCTGCAGCCCACTGCGACCAGTCCCCACAGCACCGCGTGCTGCCAGGCGCGCGACCGCGGCCAGCGCCGGTCGCCGCCATTGAGGCGCCACAGAATCGGCAGCAGCAGCGCTTCGGAGAAGGCGGTCAACCCCACCAGCCACCAGGAGGCGCGGTCATGCACCGGCAGCCAAGGCTCGGGGTAGCCGCTCAGCCCGCCGAGCACGGCCTGCCACAGCACGAACACCAGGCAGACCACGACGTAAAGGAGGAACAGGCGATCGCGCGTGGTGGCAAACCCCATCAGCGCCGACAGTGCCAGGGCGATCGCCACGGCAATGCACGCCGCACGCACCAGCAGGCGCGCGGTGTCGTTCTGCTGCACCGGGCTGGGCGCACCCAGCTGCAGGGTCGGCACCCAGCGCTCCTTCAGCGGCCGGGCCCAGGACACCACGATCGGCTCGCGGTCGCCGGCCTTGGGCACCACCACCATGCCGACGCCGGCACGGAAGCGCGAATCGCGGGTGCGGGCGTCATGCATGCTGCCGCAGACCTGGCGTTGGCCGTGGCTGATGCGCACCTCGCCCGACAGCACACCGAAGACGTCCACCGCCTGCGGCTCACCGGACCAGCCCTGCGCGGGTGCGGCAATCGACAGCACGTCCTGGTGGCGCGCCAGCACCCCCGGTGCACACGCCCGCTGCGGGGTCGGCTCGGACGTGGCCTGGCCCAGCAGCAGATAGTCCACGCCGGCCCGCGGCGCATCGGCCCGGGTGGGCCAGGCGCACAGCATCAGCACCACCAGCAGCAACGCCGCTACCGCCTGTTCCCCGCACCAGCCGTGCCTGCCTGTCACAACAACGTCCTGCCCGTGCTTCACGCCAACGCACACACCGTGCATCGCCCCTGGCGCGGATTATCGCAAGAACCGCCGCCACGGCGGTGATGACCCGGTCCGCACACCCGGGCACCGCCGCAGCGGGCGTCACGCCGGGCCGTGCGCGCCGTCGGACGCCGCCCCCGGGTGGATTGCCCACAGCCCCTGCTGGGTCATCCGCTCCAGTGGAATCGGCCGTTCGATCGCGTAGCCCTGCAGGCCCTGCACGCCCAGGTCGGCCAGTTGACGGGCCACATCGGCCGATTCCACCCATTCGGCCACCACCGTCATGTGCAGCTCGCGCCCCACTTCGGTGATGGCGCGCACGGCCGCGCGGTTGATCGGGTCGGACTCCATGTCACGCACGAACATGCCGTCGATCTTGAGCATGTCCGCCGGCAACTGCCGCAGGTAGCCGAACGAGGACAGCCCGGAACCGAAATCGTCCAGCGCCATCCGGCAGCCGCGCGCCTTGACCGCGTCGATGAAGCTCCGCGCCTGCGCCAGATTGCTGACCGCGGCGGTCTCGGTGATCTCGAAGCACAGCTTGGTGGCCAGGCCGCGATTGCGCTCCAGCAGATCGGTCACGAACGCCAGAAAACTCGGCTCGGCGATGGATTGCGCGGACACGTTGACGTTGCACAGGCCGAGCAGCTTCACATGTGCCGGGCAGACCTGCAGGTGGCGGAACAGCAGCCCCAGCACGTGCCGGTCCAGCGCCATCGCCATGCCGTAGCGCTCGACCGCACTCATGAATTCGCCCGGGCCCTGCAGGGCGCCTTCGGGGCTGCGCATGCGCACCAGCACCTCGTAATGCAGGAAGCCCGGATCGCCAACCCGCTCGATGCGCTGGGCGTACAGCAGCATGCGGTTCTCGGAAATCGCGCTGGCCACGCTGGACAACCGCTCGGCTTCCAGCCGGCGCTCGTCCAGCGCCATGCGGCTTTCATTGAAGCAGTGCACGCGGTTGCGCCCGGCTTCTTTGGCCGCGTAGCAGGCGCTGTCGGCCGCGCTCATGAGCCAGTTGACGTCCTGCGCTTCGGCGGTGATCTCGACCACGCCGATGCTGCAGCTCACCTTCGGCGCCCCCTCGCCGTGCTGGAAACTGACCTGTCCCAGGGTGCGGATCACCCGCTGCAGCACGCGCTTGGCTTCTTCCTGGCTGGCATTGGCCAGAAACACCGCGAACTCGTCGCCGCCCAGCCGCCCGACCCAGTCGCCTTCGCGGACCGCGCCCACCAGGTGGTCGGCGAACGTGCGCAGCAGCTGGTCGCCGGCGGCATGGCCGAGGCCATCGTTGACCAGCTTGAAGTAATCCAGGTCCAGGTAGCACAGCGCGTGCATGCCGCCGCGATCGCGGACGTCGAGCAGCGCCAGTTCGATCAGGCGCTCGATCTCGCGCCGGTTCACCAGACCGGTCAACGGGTCGTGGCTGGCGTGGTGCTCCACCTCGCGCGCCAGCGCATGGTTCTGCGACACGTCTTCGACAATCGCGAAGGCGGCCGGCTCCCGCCCGCGGGTATGCACCACCGTGCCGCTCCAGCGCCCCCACAGCAGGCCACCATCGGCGCGCCGGAAGCGCAGTTCGGCCGGCCGCAGCTGGCGCATCCAGTCAATCGCGCCGGTGCCGTCAACCACCAGTTCGCCCTCCACCAGCAGCTCCTGCAGCGACAGGTGCAGCAGGGCATCGCGGCGGTACTCGAGGATGTCGGCCATTGCCTGGTTGGCTTCGACCACGCGCCCGCCCATGTCCAGCTTGAGCATGCCGACGGTGGCCTGGTAGAACGCGGCGCGGAAGCGGCTTTCCTGCTCGATCAGATCGTTGCGCACCCGGCGCGCCAGCATCACCGCGACCACGGTGATCATCAGCACCGACAGCCCGCCCACCACCAGGGTCGTCATGCGAACGATGCCCGACGTACGCAGCAGCGACGCCGAGAAAGCCTGGGCCTTGGTGCGCAGACTGACATCGAGCCCCTGCAGCCGCGCCTGCAGGGCGTCGTGCAGCGCCGGCGTCATGCCCCCACTGCCGTGCAGCGCCTGCGCCTGGTCGGCCAGCGCCTGCAGGTGCAACAGGTCGGCATCGGTCGTGCGCCACAGGCGGACCGCATCGCGGAAGTAGCCCAGGCGCCCGAGATAGCGGAACGAGACAATCAGCCGATTGACGTCACCGGGCGCATTGTCGCCGGCCAGGAAGCCCCGGCGCGCCCGCGCCAGGTCGGCGTCCGGCGCTTCCAGCGCGTGCCGCGCCTGCAGGTCGCCCAGAGGCACCGCCAGCGCCGCGCGCGCGTCGGCCAGATCGTCCGGATCGGCGGTGGCCAGGTAACGCGACAGTGCCAGGGTCGCGTGCTGCTGCGCCCGCGACCAGTGGCTCTGGCCGACGATCCACGCCGTCGAAGCGGCCTGCAGCTCCTGGATCAGGGCCGAAATGCCGACCAGGCCGATCGCCATGCCGGTCAGCAACGCGAAACGCAGGATGAGGCCCCGCGTTGGATACGGTACTTCCCTGACGCCCCCGCCCCTGCCACTTCCAAGCATCGTCGATTCCCCTGGACGCTTTCGTTGTGTGGGGACCGATTCCGTTGCGCGGCCCATTGCCGAGGCTAGGACCAAGCATGTTGAGACGGCGCGAAACCCGGCGTGACTCCCCGGAAACGACAACGCCAGCCCGGAGGCTGGCGTTGCAGGGACCGCCCGGGGCGATCAGAAGCTGCGCGGGCCGCGCGGCTTGAAGCCGTCCCGGCGCGGCGGACGGTCGTTGCCGCCCGGACCACCCGGACCACGGTGACCGCCCGGGCCACCCGGCTTGCCGCCGCGGCCGAACTTCGGCTTGAACGGGGGACGCGGCGACGGGGTCAGGTCTTCACCCGGCTCCACCTTGCGCATCTGAAGCTGCTGGCCGGACACCCACACCTTCTTCAGGTGGGTGAGCAGGTCGCTCGGCATCTCGGCAGGCAGGTCCAGCACCGAGAAGTCGTCGTGGATGTCGATGCGGCCGATGAAGCGGCTTTCCAGGCCGGCTTCGTTGGCGATCGCGCCGACGATGTTGCCCGGCTTGACGCCGTGCACATGGCCCACTTCGATGCGGAAGGTCTCCATGCCCTGCTCCGGCGCACCGCGCGGGGCGATCTCACGGCGCGGGGCGCGCTCGAAGCCACCCTCGTTGCCGCCGAAGTCGCCTTCGGCACGCGGCGGACGCGGACCGCGGTCGTCTTCACGGCGCGGACCACGCTCGAAACGCGGCTCGAAGCGCGCCGGGCGATCGCCACGATCATTGCGGTCGTTGCGTTCGCGAGGCGCCCGTTCTTCACGCGCACCCCGCACCGGCGGGGTCAGCAGGAACGGCGAATCGCCCTGCAGCAGCTTGGCCAGCGCAGCGGCGATCTCGATCGCCGGCACGTTGTTCTCGGCCTCGTAGCGCTGCAGCAGCTCGCGGTAGAAGTCGACGCCGCCGCCTTCCAGCGCCTCGCTGATGCGGCTCATGAACTTGGCCACGCGGGTATCGTTGACCGCGTCCACGCTCGGCAGCTGCATTTCCTCGATCGGCTGGCGCGTGGCGCGCTCGATCGCCCGCAGCATGCCCTTCTCGCGCGGGGTGGCGAACAGGATCGCGTCGCCGGTGCGGCCGGCACGGCCGGTACGGCCGATGCGGTGCACGTAGCTTTCGGTGTCGTACGGAATGTCGTAGTTCAGCACGTGGCTGATGCGTTCCACGTCCAGGCCGCGCGCGGCCACGTCGGTGGCGACCAGAATGTCCAGCTTGCCTTCCTTGAGCTGGCCGATGGTGCGCTCACGCTGGGCCTGCTGCATGTCACCGTTGATGGCGGCAGCCGCCAGGCCGCGGGCCTGCAGCTTCTCGGCAAGTTCTTCGGTGGCCGCCTTGGTGCGCGAGAAGATGATCATCGCGTCGAACGGTTCCACTTCCAGGATGCGGGTCAGCGCATCCAGCTTGTGCATGCCGCTCACCCACCAGTAGCGCTGGCGGATGTTGGCCGAGGTCGTGGTCTTGGCCGCGATGGTGACTTCGGCGGGGTTCTTCAGGTAGGTCTGCGCGATGCGACGGATCTGCGGCGGCATGGTGGCCGAGAACAGGGCGACCTGGCGGGTCTCCGGCAGCTTCTTGAGCACGGCTTCGACGTCGTCGATGAAGCCCATGCGCAGCATTTCATCGGCTTCGTCCAGGACCAGCGTCTTCAGCTCGGACAGGTCCAGAGTGCCGCGATCGAGGTGATCGATCACGCGGCCCGGGGTACCCACCACCACGTGCACGCCACGGCGCAGGGCCGACAGCTGCTGGCCGTAGGGCTGGCCGCCGTAGACCGGCAGCACGCGGAAGCCCGGCATCGCCGAGGAATAGGTCTGGAAGGCCTCGGCAACCTGGATGGCCAGTTCGCGGGTCGGCGCCAGCACCAGCACCTGCGGCTTGGCCTGGTTGAAGTCGAGGTTGGACAGGACCGGCAGCGCGAAGGCGGCGGTCTTGCCGGTACCGGTCTGGGCCTGACCCAGCACGTCGCGACCTTCCAGCATGGCCGGAATGGTGGCGGCCTGGATCGGCGACGGCGTTTCATAGCCGACGGTGGCCACGGCCTTCATCACAGCATCGGACAGGCCGAGGTCTGCGAACAGCAGCGGCGCGGGGGATTCTTGGGACATGGGAAACTCCGAAGGCACTGCCATTTTTCGGGCAATGCGATAAAAAAAGGGGATGGTCCGCGCTTTGGGCGCCCTTTCTTATCGCGTGCCCTGGCGCTGCTCGGTCGGAGGAGAATTCACTCGCTCAGGGCGCGATGATACCGCATCGTTCCTGAACCACGCGTACAGATTTCCGCCTGAATCCCGCGCAGGCCCCGCGCTGGCGCACAATACGCGCCCTCCCCCGGCCCGGGCCACCGTCCGCGCCCCTTTCCAGGATACCCGCTTCATGCAGACCCTCGAATTCGAACTGGACCGCGACTACGTCGAGCTCAAGCAGCTGCTCAAGCTGGCCGACCTGGTCACCAGCGGCGGGGAGGCCAAAACCGTCATCGGCGACGGCCAGGTCCTCGTCGATGGGGAAGTTGAACTGCGCAAGGCCTGCAAGATCCGCGCAGGCCAACAGGTCCGGTTCGGCGACACCACCATCCACATCATCGCCGACAGCGACGCCCCCTGAGCCACCGCCGCCCCGCGGCTGCCGCCCCGCTCAGGAGGCGCGCGTCAGCTGGGCGGCGATCAGCTGCCGGAAGGGGGCCACGCCCTGGGCCAGGCGCAGGCCGGCACTGCGCAGCGCGCGGGCCGGCAGGCGGTCGTCGGTGTACAGCGTGGCGATGGCATTGGTGGCCTCGTACAGCGGCCGCGACGCCAGCCGATGGCCCCGCTCATAACCGGCCAGGCCCGCCGGCGCGGCGATGTCGCCGCCCCGCTGGGCGGCGGGGGCGATCACCGCAGCCAGCCGGTCCTGGCTGAGCAGGCCGAGGTTGAAGCCGTGCGCGGTGACCGGGTGCATGCCCACCGCCGCATCGCCGATCAGCGCGCAGCGCGGGCCCACGAAGGATTGTGCGTAGACCCCCACCAGCGGATAGGCGATCGGCCGCGCGCACGGCTGCATGCGGCCGAGCCGGTGCTCGAAGAAGCCACTGACGGTACGCCCGAGGGCGTCGTCGTCCTGCGCCATCAGCGCCGCGATCTGCCGCGGTGGCAGGGTGATCACCGCCGAGGCCAGGTCGCCGTTCAGCGGCAGCAACGCCATCGTGCGGCCATAGCCGAACCATTCCCAGGCCGTGTGATGGTGCGGTTGTTCGATACGCATCCGGCACACCAGCATCGACTTGCCGAAATCACGCATGCGCGCACCGATCCCGAGCAGGCGGCGGGTACTGGAGAAGCGGCTGTCGGCGGCGACCACCAGCCGCGCCTGCAGGCGGCGCCCATCGGCCAGGGTGACAGAGGTGTGCCGGGGGCCGGTGTCGATGGCGGCCACGCTGGTCTGGTCGAGCACCTCGACCCCGGGCTGGTCCTGCACCGCCTGCCATGCGGCGCGCCGGATCAGATGATTGGGCACCAGCCAGCCCAGGTCGCGCCCGTGCCCGTCGCGTGCCGCCGCGAAGGTCAGCGCGAACGGCGAACCGCCGTTGAGCACCTGCGCATCGCGCAGCGGTGAAATCTCGGCCGGGTCCAGCCGCGCCCACAGACCCAGCCGCTCCAGGATCGCGCGGGACGCATGGGTCAGCGCGATCTCGCGGCCATCGAACGCCGCCTCGGCCAGTGCCGCACGCGGCTGCTGCTCGATCAGCGTCACCGTCAGGCCGGTCCCGGCCAGCGAGCGGGCCAGGCACAGCCCGACCGGCCCTGCCCCCACCACCACGACATCCACCGGGCGCGCGTGTTGCTCCACCATGATCCGATCCTGCGGTTGCCAGTCCACGTGGAGCTTAGCGCCGCCGGCAGTGCGCCGGCCTTGATCTGGATCAGCCGCGTGCGGAACGGTTCACCCCCGCGTTACAGCAGCGACCACATCAGCAGCAGGATGCCCACCAGCGAGGCCAGCCACACCAGGCTGCGCACGTACGGCACGCCGGCCGCATACAGCGGCAGGTAGACCACCCGCGCCCAGAAGTACAGCTCCGCGGCCAGTGCGGTCAGCCCGTCCTGGCGCTGGGTGAGCGTTACCGCCAGCACGGCCGCCGCGAAGAACGGAAAGGTCTCCATGAAGTTGGACTGGGCGCGCTGCAGCCGGCCCGTCAACGGGCGTACCGGGGCGCTCTGCCCGTCGCGCGCGGATGCATTCCACGCCAGCCCGCGCTCGCGGGTCACTGCCGTGGACGCTGCGAACAGGTGCACGATGCCCAGCAGCATCGACCACACCAGCATCTGGATCTCGATCGTCATGGCGTACTCCGGAAGGTGTCAGGCAGAACGTCAGGGGGTGGCGGCACGCACGCTGTAACCGGCGAGCCGCCAGACGCGGTCTTCATCCAGTCGGAAGGACACCAGTTCGCGTACCGGCTGGGCGCTGTTGGCAAAGCGGGTCGGGAAGCTGACGTTGATGTACAGCCCTTCCGGCACGGTCGCGCCAGCCGCGTACTTGACCCGGGTCACGGTGGGCTGGCCGCGCGATGCGAGCGTGCCGAGCCGCTTGCGGTCGGCCGCCAGCTGGGCCACGAAGGCCGGTTCGGTGACGGTCTTCTTCGCCACGGCGGACGCACCACGCCACGCCTCGGCCGCCCGGTTGGCATCGACCAGCTGCGCCACCTTCAACGCCGCCGCGCTCATCTCCGCATCCTGCTCGCGCACCTGGGCCTGCTGCGCGGGCGTCAGCACCGGGCGCGGCGCGGCGGCGGCATCCGGTGCCGGGCGGGCCGGCGCCGGGGCGGGCGTGGCCGGGGCAGGCGTCTGCGCCATCGCGGCGACGGGGAACAGGATCGACAACAGCAGCAGCGGAACACGCATCAGGGCACCGTCGGCAGAAGGAAACTGCCGGCCAGCATACGTCAAGGACGTGAGTAGTCCGTCAGTTGCGCTGCGCCGCCTCGGGCGGCGGCCGGTGTCCTTCGCTCGCGGTCTGCGCCGGTGCGGCCGGCACCGCGTCTGCCGACGCCGCGGTGGGCGTGGACGGTGGCAGCAGGCTGGTCACGTCGATTTCCGACAATGGGCTTTCGTCCGGGCAGGTCGCGTCGGGGAAACCGAATCGCTGTTTGAGCATCTGCCCGCAGGTGTTGATCGCCTCCATCTCGGCGCCCTCGCGCTTGCATTCCTGATCAAAGGCGATCAGGAACGCATCCTTGCGGCGCACGAAATCATCGCCGCACTTGCGCATCTGCTTGATCCGCTCCAGGTCGTCCTGCACCGCATTGGTGCCGTCCAGGCCGAACTGCCGCAACTCGCCGGCATCGAGCAGGCGCAGGCTGCGGTTGGGCACGGTCATCATCAGGTCGGCCACGCCCACCGCCACGCCATTGCGCTGCAGGTAGTCCTTCACGTTGTCATAGACTTCGTGCAGCTCGCGGTTGAGCTCGGCGCGCGAGGTCGCCTTGGAGCTGATCCGCATCATGCGGTGGATGCCGACCTTGCCCGAGACGAGCCGGTTGTCACCGGCCGCCAGCACAAACACGCACGCACTGTGGCAGACCGATCCTTCGCGCACCCAGATGGTCCAGTTGGATTCGCCGATGCTGTCGCCGGCCACGATGGCCGCCTCCACCTGGCCGCCACTGGAATCCAGATCCAGGATGCGCCGCGAAATGTGCTGTGCATCGGCCACGATCGCCACCCGGCCGACCAGCTCGGCAAACCCGGGATTGATCTTGCCGACGTAGCGCACGCGCAGCAGGCCACGCTCGGCGCACGGTGCCAGCGCCGCCTCCACGCCGGCGCGGTCGAGCGCCTCCAGCGGCTGCCCGTCGCCCCCTTCGGCGGCGTAATCGGTATCGCAGCTCACGAACGCCTTGCCGTTGTCCAGCGCCGCGTCCGGCCACGCCTGCTGCCCACGCCGCGGCGGCGGCGGCGGCGGTAGCGGGGCGTCGGCGGCGTTGATGGACACCATGTGGTCGCCATCGGCCGCCTGCGCACGCACCGCCTTGTCGGCCGCAGTGACATTGCCCGGATTCTCCAGCTGGCTGCAACCGGCCAATCCCAGGCACAACAACGGCAACCACCACGACTTGGGCAACATGGACAACCTGGACTCCACGACAAGGGGCGCACCTGCGGCGCGCAGGCAGACAGTCTAGTGCGCCACGGCAGCGCCGCGACAACCTGCACTGAACCGTCCGGGGCCGCGACCGCATTGCCGTCCGAAAACGGCGAGCCGGGTCCATCCCGGGGGCATAGACTGACCGGCATGGACACCGCCCTGCCCCTGGACTACGCCGCCTGCGAAAGCGCCCGCCTGGCACGCGACGCCCGCTTCGACGGGGTGTTTTTCACCGCCGTGCGCAGCACCGGCATCTATTGCCGCCCGGTCTGCCCGGCACCACCGCCGAAGCCGCGCAACGTGGACTATTACCCGACCGCCGCTGCGGCCGCCGCCGCCGGTTTCCGACCCTGCCTGCGCTGCCGCCCGGAACTGGCGCCGGAGGCCCAGGACGTCCTCAGCAACGAAACCCTGCAGCGCGCGTTGGCGCTGATCCACGATGGCTACCTGCAGGATGCCCCGGTCGGCGCGCTCGCTGCCCACGTGGGGCTGAGCGCCCGCCAGCTGCAGCGCCTGTTCGTGGCCCGCCTCGGCGCGGCGCCGGCGCAGATCCACGCCACCCGTCGCCTGCTGCTGGCCAAGCAGCTGTTGACCGAAACCGCGCTGCCGGTCACCGACGTGGCGATGGCGTCCGGCTACAACAGCCTGCGCCGCTTCAACGCCGCGTTCGTGGACGGCTGCGGGATGCCTCCGACGGCCATCCGCCGCCAGCGCGGTGCGCTCGGCGACGCCCCCCTGACCCTGCGCCTGGGCTACCGGCCGCCACTGGATTTCGCCGCGATGCTCGGCTTCCTGCGCCGCCGCGCCATTCCCGGTATCGAGCAGATCGACGACCACAGCTACCAGCGCGTGATCGGCCCGGCCGCGCGCCCCAGCGTGATCCGCGTCAGTGCCGATCCGAAGCGCCCGGAGCTGCTGCTGCAACTGGGCCAGGTCGATCCACGCGCCATCCCCGGCATCGTGCGACGGGTCCGGCGGATCTTCGATCTGGATGCGGACCTGCGCATCGTGCACGCCACGCTGGCCCGGGAGCCACTGCTTGCCAGGGGCATCGCCGAGCGCCCCGGCCTGCGCGTGCCCGGCGGCTGGGACGGCTTCGAGGTGGCCGTGCGCGCCGTGCTCGGCCAGCAGGTCAGCGTGGCCGCGGCGGCCACGCTTGCGCGACGCGTGGTCGACCGCTTCGGCATCACGCTGCCGGGCATGCCCGAGGGCCTGGACCGTCAGTTCCCCACCCCGCAGGCGCTGGCCGAGGCCCCGCTGGACACCGTGGGCCTGCCGAAAACCCGCGCGGCAACGGTCCGCGCGGTGGCCGCCGCAGTCGCCGACGGCCGCTTGGACTTCGCCGCCGGCCAGCGCCTGGACAGCTTCGTGGCGCGCTGCGTCGCGCTGCCCGGCATCGGCCCGTGGACCGCACACTACATCGCGCTGCGCGCCCTGGCTCTGCCCGACGCATTTCCCGCCGGCGACCTCGTGCTGCAGCAGGTCCTCGGCGGCGAAACCCGCCTTGCCGAGCGCGCCACCGAGGCCCGTTCGCATGCCTGGCGCCCGTGGCGCGCCTATGCGGTGCTGCACCTGTGGCACCTGTCTCCCCCCGCTCCCGGAGTACGCCCATGACACTGCGCTACGACACCTTCGACAGCCCCATCGGCGCCCTCACCGTGGCCGGCGACAGCCGTGGCATCCACCACATCCTCTTCGAGAACAACCGGTACGACGCCAAGGGCCGCGAGCACTGGCAGCGCGACGCACATGCCGTGCGCGAGGCACGCCTGCAGCTGCTGCAGTATCTGCGCGGCGAACGCACCGCCTTCGCGCTGCCGCTCGCGCCGCATGGCACGCCGTTCCAGCTGCGCGTGTGGCGGGCGCTGGCAGATATCCCGTTTGGCCGGACCTGGAGCTACGTCGACCTTGCCCGCCACATCGACCATCCCACCGCCAGCCGGGCGGTCGGGGCCGCCAACGGCCGCAACCCGCTGCCGATCGTGCTGCCCTGCCATCGGGTGATCGGCAGCAACGGTGCACTGACCGGATTTGGTGGCGGACTGGACACCAAGGCCGCCCTGCTGCAGTTGGAGGCACGGCGCGATTCGCTGTTCGCCTGAGCCGCGCCCCCTGCCATTGGTTGTCTTCGTCGCGTCACCGCTGCCGATTATCATGGCGTGATGATCTCCGTACGTTTCCCACTGGCGCTTGCCGCCGCCCTGTCGCTGGCCGCCTGCGCCACCGCACCGTCCGCACCGCCGCCGCCTGTCGCCGCTGCCACCCCCAATGCTTCACCGCCGAAACTGCTGCTGGTCTCCATCGATGGCCTGCGTGCGGACATGCTCGACCGCGGCATCAGCCCCAACCTGTCGCGGATCGCCGACAGCGGCGTGCGTGCGCGCTGGATGACGCCGTCGTATCCCGCACTGACCTTTCCCAACCACTACACGCTGGTCACCGGCCTGCGTCCGGACCACCACGGCATCATCCACAACAGCATGGAGGAAGCCGGACTGGGCAGCTTCCGGCTGAATCGCCGCGAGGCCGTCACCGACGCGCGCTGGTGGGGCGGCGAGCCGATCTGGGTGGGCGCGGAAAAAGCCGGCGTGCGCACCGCCACCCTGTCCTGGCCCGGCAGCGAAGCGGCCATCCAAGGCGTGCGGCCGAGCCAGTGGCGCGTGTTCGACAGCCAGGTGACGCTGCCCGATCGCGTTGATCAGGTCCTCGGCTGGCTCGGCCAGAGCGATCCGCAGGCGCCCCGTCTGGTCACGCTGTACATGGAACAGGTCGACCACGCCGGCCATGACCACGGCCCGGAGTCGCCCGAGTACGCCGCCGCCATCGTCGAGGTCGACACCGCCATCGGGCGGCTGCTGGACGGCCTGCAGGCGCGCGGCCTCGCCGACGACACCAACATCGTCGTGGTCTCCGACCACGGCATGGCCAGCGTGCCGGCAGGCCAGGTCATCGCCACCGAGGACATGGTCGATCCGGCCATCGCGCGGGACGTGACCGTCGGGCAGTCGGTCGGCTTCGCGCCGTTGCCCGGCAAGCAGCGCCAGGCCGAGAAGATCCTGCTGGGCGCGCACGCGCACTACGACTGCTGGCGGCGCGAGGCGCTGCCGGCGCGGTGGGCCTATGGCACCCATCCGCGCATCCCGCCGATCCTGTGCCAGATGCACGAAGGCTGGGACGCGCTGACCCGCGATCGGATCGCCAAACGCCCCCCGGGAGACCGCGGCTCGCACGGCTACGACAATGCACTGCCCTCGATGCGGGCGGTGTTCATCGCGCGCGGGCCGTCGTTCAGACAGGGCGCGGTGATTGCGCCGTTCGACAACGTGGACGTCTATCCGTTGCTGGCGCGCCTGCTCGACGTGCCGGCCGCGCCCAACGATGGCGACCCGCAACGCCTGCTGCCGGCCCTGCGCTGAGGCGCGCCGGCGCCGCGCGGACAACAAAAAACGCGGCGCAGGCGCCGCGTTTTTCGTGGGCCCTGCCTGGCTGGGATCAGCCGGCCTTGGCCACCGCCTTCTTGGCGACAGCCTTCTTGGCCGGCGCCTTGGCAACGGTCTTCTTGGCGACCGGCGCAGCTGCGCCCACGGCCACCTTGCTCACCGCGTGCGAACGCGAATTGCCGTAGCTGGCGTTGTAGCGCTTGCCCTTGGCGGTCTTGCGGTCACCCTTACCCATGTCGTCAACTCCTTAGTCTGAAATCTGATAACCCCGTACTGACACGGGTTCGGCGGGGCCGCCCTCTCAGGCGCCCCCGCGCACGATCTGAAAGCCTACCACACGCACTCAGTGCGCACAGCTCGCATCATGGATGTGGCCGTGGTTCAGCCGCAGGTTCACCAGGTGCGCCACCCCCACCAGCACCCCGCCGAGGGTCATCACCACGGCGTGCGGAACCGCTGAATGGTGCAGCGGGCCATACAGCAGCCCGGCCCACAGCGCGACCAGCCCCGGCACCAGGAAGCCCAGCGCGCGCAGCGCACCGTGGCGACGATATCCCCAGACCAGGCTGAACAGCCCCAGCAGGGTCACGAAGCAGACCAGCGCCAGCTCGACCCCGTCGCTCATCCACACCGACAGGCCCAGCGAGGGCGCGGCGGCCAGCAGCACCGGCAACACCGCGCAGTGCACCGCACACAGCAGCGATCCGGTGGCACCGAAACGATCGAGAAGATGGCGGAGGCGTGGGAACAGGGGCATGACTTCCAGCAGGGTCGGCGAAGCGTTATGGAATAATATAACATCAATCCCGACGCGCACCTGCCTCCCCTGCCCCACCCCCGTTCATCGACGGGTTTCGCGCGCCCCACCAT